>NZ_JAAIYB010000166.1 GCF_010894475.1 Myxococcus vastator | reverse complement strand
GCGGAGGGGAGGTGGTGGGGCAGGGCCTCCCACCGGTTCTTCCAGAAGGGGGCGTCGGGCCACCGCTGCTCCTGGCGGTAGTAGTGCCCGCGCGTGCGCTGGTGCTCCTGGAAGCGCTCGTGCAGCGTGGCCTCGTAGGCTCGCAGCGCGTGGGGGGCGCCGCGCAGGTGCTGCTCCAGGGCGTCGGCGGCCAGCAGCGCGCTGTCCAGCGCCTTGGTGATGCCCTGGGAGGACAGCGGGTCATAGGTGCAGGCCGCGTCACCCACGGCGAGCCAGTGCTCGCCATGCATCCGGTCCAACTCGCCGACGAGGACGGGCACCGCGGTGAGCGCGTCGCCGGTGAAGTCACACACCTGGAGCCGGGCCAGGGTGGCCGGGGCCTGCCGCAGCAGGGACATCCAGGGCTCGGGCGTGGCCCAGCGCAGGCCGCGCAGGGAGTCTCCGTCTCCCACCATCGCGACGACGACGCGCCCGCCGGGGAGCAGCGCCGAGTACCACCAGCCCTCCGCGCAGGACTCCACCATCGCGTGGGTGGAGAACGTCTCGCCGTCCTGGACCTGGAAGGCGCCAAACACGGCGAAGCAGCGGTCCGCCACGCATCGCTTCGCCTCCTGGGCCGTCGCGAAGGGGGCCTTCCACCCCGTGGCGTCCACGACGAAGCGCGCCCGCAGGGTGCGGGGCCCCACGTGGCGCTGGGAGAGGAAGAGGCGGTAGCCGTCGCGTCCCAGGCGCTCCGCGTTCAGCAGCGTCGTCGCGCGCTGGACGTGCGCGCCCTGCTGGATGGCTTCGAGGCTCAGCCGTTCGTCGAAGCGCGTCCGGTCCAGGTGCCAGGCGGAGCCCCAAGCCGACATCAGGGTGTCGTTGAAGCTCGGCTCCGGGTGGCCCCAGCACGAGGAGGTGCCTCGCGACGCGAGGTGCCCATCGCGGAGGAAGGAGCTCCAGGCGCCGAGCCGGGACAGGGGAACACGCACGTCCGGCGGCAGCGTCTCGCCAAGCCGGGGTGTGTCGTAGGTGGTGCGCTCGAGCACCGTCACGGAGAGGTAGGGCGCACGGTCTCTCAGGGCGATGGCCATCGCGGTGCCCGCGGGTCCACCGCCGATGATGGCCACGTCGCAAGTGGGCTCGCTCACGCGGCGCCCGCTTTCGGCGCGCTGGGGGACGGGGTGGCGCCGGGCTTGTACGTCCGCTCCACCTCGATGAACTGGGGCGTGGGGGGCATTCCCGGACCGGACTCCGGTCCCCGGACTGCCTGCGGCGCATCCGACCTCCGGAGGATGAAGCCCAGGCTCTTCCAGTGGAAGACCATGTCCTCGTCCTTCACGAAGTTGCTGTCTTCGGGCCGCGTCCAGTAGCCCTGCTGCCACTGTCCGGACTCGTCCAGGTAGTTGACGTAGTAGGGCCGCTGCGCGGGCCACCACCACAGCGACGTCCCCTGGACTGGCTGGTTGGAGCACTCGTTGAAGTCGGCCTGCCAGGGCTGCGCCATGTACTTGCTGGCATCACCGGGCTCCAGGCCCAGGCCGTCATGCGGATTGGTGTCCCACTGGAGTCCGTGTCCGCTCAGGGCGCGGTGTTTGAAGCGGATGCCCGCGGCCGGGTCCTCCATGAAGAAGTTCGCGTCCCGGGCAATCCACGTCACTTCGATGCCTGGGCAGAAGGCGCCGCCCACGCAGTTGTCCAGCACCGCGCGGTCCAGCCGCGCGCCGTCGGACGCGGGAGGCGGTGGCGGGCTGTGGTCGACGCGCCCCTGGCTGTACTGCTGGAGGAAGAAGTACTGCGTCTGCGTGAGGGACAGGAACGTCCGGGGGTCGTAGTCCGTGAGGGGGTTGTCTCCGGCCATCTTCGGCATCAGGTCGGGCGTGGGCACGTTGACGTCCGAGGGCTTCCGGATGTGCTGCAGGAAGCGCGGCGGCAGCTTTCCCGCCGCGAAGGCATCGTGCTTGCTGTTGCCCATGGGGCCGACGTCGGAGACCCACTCGTAGGCGGCGGGCCGGCTCAGGATGGGGAGGATGTCCGCCTGGAAGTTGGGCGTGTACGTGTCGTTGAACGTCCCGCCCTGGCAGATGTCGGGGCGGAGGTTCCGCTCCCGGACGAACGTGTCGAAGAGCGTGTCGTAGAGGCTGATGATGTTGAGGAGCTGGGGGGCGTAGGCGGGGGGCCCCACGAACATCCAGGCCGGGAAGTCGACCTCGTGCTCGCTGTCGTCATCCATGACCAGCGTCGCGGTGACGGGCCCGTCCGAGACGTCGTCCCACCAGAAGGGATTGTTGGCGTAGACATCCAGCCGTGGCTGGGCGTGGGCCGTCTGGGTGATGAACTTCCGGACCTTCGGGACCTGGTCCGGCGTGAGGCCCAGCGTCGGGTTCGTGATGACGCTGTCGATCGCGGCATTGAAGGCCGCTTCGGTGTCATACCCGAGGTCCGCGATGGTCCCCAGCGCCAGGAGGAGCGCCGTCAACAGGGGCTGCGACGCGTCGACCGCGGCCAGCAGTTCCTTGCTGTCCGCCCAGTCCATCAGCAGCGCCGACGTCAGGTCGTAGTGCGTGGAGGCGCCGGACTTGCCGTAGCCGCCCAGCGCGTGGAGAGCACCCTGACCATCCACGATGAGCTGGCCCAGCGTGGTGATGTCGCTGTTCTCGGGGACGAGGTTCGCGGGGGGAAAGGAGGTGGCGTAGCCGCCGGGCGCGTCCTTCCCGAAGTTGGCGGTGGTGGGCAGGCCCTGGCTGCCCCGGCAGGCGACGGTGCGCGGCCCCGGGTCGATGATGAGGCTGGCGCGCGCGGCGCCCTGGACGCGCGGGTTTCTCAGCGGGTGCGGCGTGGGCGGCGTGCCCTGGGGCTGATAGTTCCCGTCCGCGCCCAGCTGCTGCTGGAACTCGTACCAGGCGGCCTTCTTGTTGGCGAGGTGGACCGTCCAGCGGATGTCCTTGACGCCGCCTTCACCGGGTTGGATGCGGCGCCCGTTCGCACCGGGCGAGTCGTAGGCGTGGATTTGAAAACGCGCTGCCTGCCTCCGCATGGCCTGTTGCCCATCGCGGAAGACGGTGACGTCCCCGCCACGAACCTCCTGCGGAAGGCCACCCGCCTCCTCCGGGCCCAGGTAGTACTCCTCGCTGTCTCCGACGCGGGCCACGCCAATCGACGGGTGAATCTTATAGGTTGGGCTCATGCCTTCGCTCCTCGCGGTGTCCCGGGAGGGGGTGCAAGGCACATTCCCCGAAAGGCCTGTGTTGGGATTCCAGGTGGCGTGTGCTTTTTGCGCGCGAAGACTGTCTTTGGGGGGGCCAGGCATTGCGGCTGACGTGTCATGCATGGGGATGACGCGTCAGCGTCCTGCCCGCACGCAGGGCCTGCGTCCCACCGGGTGCTCGTCCGGCCCATGCCGCACCCGCAGTGGGGACCTACTCACCAGGTTCCGTCGCGTTGACGCCGGGCTGTACCTGTGTTCAGGCTAGGTCTGGAGGTTCCGATGGCCCCGCAAATCAGCCTCGACTTCGTCACGGAGTACGCGGCGCACCCGGCGCTGGCGCCCTTCCATCCGGTGGTGCGCCGCTGGTTCGCGGAGCGACTGGGCGAGCCCAGCCGTCCCCAGGTGGAGGGCTGGCCGCTCATCCAGGCAGGCCAGGACGTGCTCATCGCCGCGCCCACGGGCAGCGGCAAGACGCTGACGGCGTTCCTCGCCGCGCTGGATTCGCTGTTCCGGCTGGCGCTGGAGGGCGCGTTGCCGGACTGCACGCAGGTGCTCTACGTGTCGCCGCTCAAGGCGCTGGGCAACGACGTGCAGAAGAATCTGCTCCAGCCGCTGGAGGAGCTGCTCGCCCGGGCCCGCGCGGAGGGCTTCCAGCCCCAGGAGCTGCGAGTCCAGGTGCGCAGCGGAGACACGCCGGCGTCCGAGCGCGCGCAGATGGTGCGCCGTCCGCCGCACATCCTCATCACCACGCCGGAGTCCTTCTACCTCTACCTCACGGCGGAGAAGGCCCGCGCCACGCTGCGCGCGGTGCGCACCGTCATCGTGGACGAAATCCACGCCCTGGCGCGCGACAAGCGGGGCAGCCACTTCGCGCTGTCGCTGGAGCGGCTCAAGGCGCTCACGGACGCGCGGCCCCAGCTCATCGGCCTGTCGGCGACGCAGAAGCCGCTGGACGCCATCGCCGGGTTCCTCACCGGCGCCTCCCACCGGGATTGCAAGCGGGTGGAGGTGGGCCACCTGCGCCCGTGGGATTTGACGCTGGAGATTCCGGACGCGGAGCTGTCGTCGCTGGCCAGCCATGAGATGTGGGGGCAGGTCTATGACAGGCTGGTGGCGCTGACGGGGGCGCACCGCACGACGCTCGTCTTCGTCAACACGCGGAAGATGGCGGAGCGCGTGGCGCACGACCTGGGGGAACGCCTGGGCGAGGGCACCGTGGCGGCGCACCACGGCAGCATGTCGCGCGAAATCCGGCTGGCCGCGGAGGAGAAGCTGAAGTCCGGGCAGCTGCGGGCCATGGTGGCCACCGCGTCGCTGGAGCTGGGCATCGACGTGGGCAACGTGGACCTGGTGGTGCAACTGGGCAGCACGCGCGCCATCTCCGTGCTGCTCCAGCGCGTGGGCCGCGCGGGCCACCACAAGGCGGCCATCTCCAAGGGCATCCTCTTCGCGATGACGCGCGACGAGCTGATGGAGTGCACCGCGCTCCTCAACGCCGTGCGCGAAGGTGATTTGGACGCGGTGCGGATTCCGGAGAAGCCGCTGGACGTGCTGGCGCAGCAGATTGTCGCCGCGTGCGCTTGCGAGGAGTGGGACGAGCGCGCGCTCTTCAGCCTCTTCCAGCGCGCCTACTCGTACCGGAACCTCACCTGGGAGGAGTACCAGGGCGTGCTGGAGCTGTTGTCCGAAGGCGTGGCGGCGCGCCGGGGCCGCGCGGGCATCCACCTCCACCGGGACAGGGTGAACCAGCGCCTCAAGGGCCGGCGCGGCGTGCGCATCACCGCGCTCACCAATGGCGGCGCCATCCCGGACACCTTCACCTTCAACGTCACCGCGGAGCCGGAGGGCAAGGTGGTGGGCACGCTGGACGAGGACTTCGCGGTGGAGTCGTCGCCCGGGGACATCTTCCTGTTGGGCAGCACCGCGTGGCGCATCCAGCGCGTGTCGGGCAGCACGGTGCAGGTGGAGGACGCGCGCGGCGCGCCGCCCAACGTGCCCTTCTGGCGCGGCGAGGCGCCGGGCCGCACGGACGAGCTGTCGCTCCAGGTGGGCCGCCTGCGCGAGGAGCTCACGTCACGCGAGGATGCTCCGGCGTTCCTCCAGAAGGAGCTGCGCATGCCGCCGCCCGCGGTGGACGCGCTGATGGGCTACCTGCGCACGGGGCAGAAGATGCTCGACGCGGTGCCCAGCCACACCACGGTGGTGGCCGAGCGCTTCTTCGACGAGGCGGGCGGCATGCAGCTCATCATCCACGCGCCCTTCGGCAGCCGCATCAACCGCGCGTGGGGGCTGGCGCTGCGAAAGCGCTTCTGCCGCTCGTTCGACTTCGAACTCCAGGCGGCGGCGACGGAGGACGGCATCCTCCTGTCGCTGGGCGAGCAGCACTCCTTCCCGCTGGCGGAGATTTTCGACTTCCTCCACCCGGACCATGTGGAGGAGGTGCTGGTGCAGGCGGTGCTCCAGGCGCCGATTTTCGGCACGCGCTTCCGGTGGGTGGCCACGCGGTCGCTCGCGCTGCACCGGATGATGGGGGGCAAGCGCGTGGCGCCCAACCTCCAGCGCGCCCGCAGCGAGGACCTGCTGGCGTCGGTGTTCCCGGAGCAGGTGGGCTGCCAGGACAACCACGGCGGCGGCGACCTGGAGCTGCCGGACCATCCGCTGGTGAAGCAGACCATGGATGACTGCCTGCGCGAGGCCATGGACGTGGACGGCCTGCGCGAGGTGCTGCGCGGCATGCGGGATGGCCGCATCCGCCTGCTGGCGCGTGACGTGCCGGAGCCCAGCCTCTTCGCGCACGCGATGATTCACAGCCAGCCCTACACCTTCCTGGATGACGCGCCCGCCGAGGAGCGCCGCGTGCGCAACGTGGCCCTGCGCCGCGCCATGCCCGCCGAGGACGTGACGGCCTTCGGCGCGCTGGACGCGACGGCGATTGCCACGGTGGTGGAGGACGCCGCCCCGCCCATGCGCGACGAGGACGAGCTGCACGACGCGCTGTTGCAGCTGATTCTGCTGCCCGCCGCGGAGGTGCCGCGCGGCCTGGCGACGCCCCTGTTCGAGCAGGGCCGGGTGGCGTGGATGGACCTGCCCGCGGGCCGCTTCCTGGTGTCGGCGGAGCGGGGCAGCGCGCTGCGGGTGCTCTTCCCGGACGCGCCCATGCAGCCGCCGCTGCCGGTGCTGGCGCATGACCGGCCCGTGGAGCGGGACGCCGCCGTGCTCCAGGTGGTGCGCGGACGCATGGAGATGCTGGGGCCCACGACGGTGGCGGAGTTGGCCCGGCTCGTCGTGCTGGACGAGGACTCCGTCAACGCGGCCATGCACCAGTTGGAGGCCCAGGGCAACGTGCTGCGCGGCCGCTTCCGTCCGCTGGAAGTTCCACTGGCGGAGGGGGCCAGCGCGCCGCTGGAGTGGTGTGACCGGCGCCTGCTCCAGCGCATCCACCGGCTGACGGTGGGACGGCTGCGCAAGGAAATCGAGCCGCTGAGCGCGCAGGACTTCATGCGCTTCCTCTTCCGCTGGCACCACCTGGAGGAGCTGGACGCGCTGCGCGGCTCCACGGGGCTGCTCAAGGCGGTGCGGCTGCTGCAGGGCTATGAGGCGCCGGCGTCCGCGTGGGAGCGCTTCCTGCTGCCCGCGCGCATGCGGGGCTACACGCCCGACTTGCTGGAGCGGGCCTGCTACGCCGGTGAGGTGGCCTGGGGCCGCCTGACGACGAAGGAGGCGAAGCCCACGCCAGGGCCCCGCCGGGGCGCGCCGGTGCCGCCGCCGGAGCCCGCGCCCACGCGCTCACGGGCGTCGCCCACGCGCAACGCGTCGTTGACCTTCACCTTGCGCGAGGACCTGGAGTGGATGCTCACCGCGGCGCGGCCTCACGCGGTGCTGGCGGACGGGGACGTGTGGACGCCGCCGGACTTGAGCGCGCCCGCCAGGGACGTGGTCGCGGTGCTGGAGCGGCGCGGAGCCTGCTTCTTCCAGGACCTGGTGTCGCGCGCGCGCAGGCTGCCCGCCGAAATCGAGGACGCGCTGTGGGAGTTGGTGGCGCGCGGGCTGGTGACGGCGGACGCGGTGCAGAACCTGCGCGTGCTCCAGAGTCCGGCGCACCGCAAGCGGCAGAAGCTGCTCCAGCGCGGTGGCCCGGGCCGCTGGAGCCTGCTGGCGCCCGCGGAGCCGAAGTCGCAGGACGAGGTGCTGGACTCGCTGGCGCGCCTCTTCCTCCAGCGCTACGGCATCGTCTGGCGCGACCTGGTGATGCGCGAGGCGCTGGCGCCCACGTGGCGCGAGCTGCTCTTCGTGTACCGCCGCATGGAGGCGCGCGGCGAGGTGCGCGGCGGCCGCTTCGTGTCGGGCTTCGTGGGCGAGCAGTTCGCGCTGCCGGAGGCGGTGGACATGGCGCGCTCGGTGCGCCGTCAGCCTCCGTCCGGTGTGCGGGTGCAGCTGTCCGGGGTGGACCCGCTCAACCTCACGGGCGTGGTGACACCCGGGCCGCGAGTGCCGGCGATGCCGGGCAACGTGGTGACGTACGTGGACGGTGTGCCGCGAGATGTCGGCGCACTGGACGATACGGCCGACGGCAACGTTGGAGAGGACACGGAAGACGGCGGCGAGGCCATGGCGAGCTGAGCGGCGCGGCCCCGTCAAGCAGTGGATGCTAGGCTGTCGCCTCTTCCGTGTTCTTCCGAGGGGTCGCCTGAATGCGTCGCCTGTTGTTGATGGGACTGTTGCTGCTCTCCGCCACCTCCTGTTCTGGCGACGATGAAGACCCGGGGGAGCCGCCGTCCCGGACGGGGCGCATCCAGGGGGCGCTGACGCCCTTCCGGGGCAGCGAACGGTCCGCTGGCGACGGTGCCTCCCAGACGGTGCGCTCGCCGTTTCGCGCGGGTGCCCTGGAGACGCTGAAGGCGACGCTGCGGGGAATGCAGGCGGGGCGCGCGCGCGAGCCGCGGGTGGCGCCGAAGGCCGTGCCGGGGCTCCCCATTGTCCCTTCGCAGCCGGTCGCCGCGCCGCTGGAGCGGGCCTCCCGCGAGGACCCCACGATTCCCGGGGACGTCATCCTCCGCTTCGAGGAAGCGGGCCTGTCGCCGGAGCGCGTGCTGGCGGCGGTGCGGCGCTCGGGCTTCCGCGCGGTGCACAAGGGGTACGCCAGTGAGTACGTGCACCTGGTGGGCTACGAGCCGCTGGATGGCAAGGCGGTGACGGCCGCGAAGACGCAGGAGTGGGCGGCGCAGCTCGCCCGGGTGCCGGGCGTGACGTACGCGGTGCGAAACGCGCGGATGGGGGCGTCGGCGGCGCCCAATGACCGGGGCTACAGCCTTCAGTGGCACTACCCCACGCTCAACCTGCCGGCCGCATGGGACCAGGTGCCGGACGCGTCCAGCGTGGTGGTGGCCGTCCTGGACAGCGGCATCGTCCCGCACCCGGACCTGACGAACGTATTGCCGGGTTACGACATGATTTCGGACCCGGAGAACGCGGGTGACGGCGACGGCCGGGACAGCAACCCGCGGGACGAAGGCGGGGACACGCCCAACGGTGGCTCCTCGTGGCATGGCTCGCATGTGGCGGGCACCATCGGCGCGGACACGAACAACGAGGTGGGCGTCGCGGGCGTGGCCTGGAACGCGAAGCTGCTTCCGGTGCGGGTGCTGGGGAAGAAGGGCGGCACCAGCTTCGACATCGCGGCGGCCATCACCTGGGCCACGGGCGGCAGCGTGCCGGGCGTGCCGCCCAATCCCAACCCCGCGAAGGTGGTGAACATGAGCCTGGGTGGCAGCGCGCCGCCGCAGGCGCTGTACCAGGACGCCATCGACGCGGCCTTGGGGCGCGGAGCCATCATCGTCGTCGCCGCGGGCAACGAGGACGTGGATGCGCGCAACAGCACGCCGTGCAACCAGCAGAACGTCATCTGCGTGGGCTCCACCAGCCTGGCGGGTCAGCGCAGCAGCTTCTCCAACTTCGGCGTGGACGTGGACGTGGTGGCGTCCGGGGGGGAGATGCGCGAGGACCTGAACGGCGACGGCTATCCGGACGGCGTGCTGTCCACGGTGTTGGATGAGAACGGGCAGCCGGCCTACATCTTCTCGCAGGGAACCAGCATGGCGGCGCCTCACGTCGCGGGCGTGGTGACGTTGATGGCGGCGGCGCGACCGGACCTGACGGCCGCGGTGGCGGAGAGCACGCTGAAGGCCACCGCCACGCCGCTCACCAACGCGCAGTGCCCGGAGGGCTGCGGCGCGGGGCTCGTCAACGCGCGCGCGGCGCTGGCCCGCATCGCCAACGTGAACCCCGGCACGCTGGACCCTCAGCTCAACGTGACGACGTCCACGCTGTTCTTCCGGGGCAGCGGTACGCAGCAGCTCACCCTCAACAACGTGGGAGGAAATCGGGGCGGCGATTTGACGGTGTCGGCCAGCGTCAGCGGGCCCAATGCCTCGGCGGTGACGTTCCCGCAGGGGGACACGGTGCGGGTGCCCGCCTTCGGCTCGGCCTCGCTGAGCGTGGCGGTGGATGCCTCCGGGCTGGCGGGAGCGGACACCGTGGTGACGCTGAGCCTGGTGGGCTCGGGGGCGGCGGGCTCGGCGACGGTGGCGGTGAAGATTGGCGTCGCGGGGGCTGCCAACGACCTGGACGCCCTCATCGCGTTCGTGTGGCAGGACGCGCGAGGGGACTGGCAGGCCTCGGAGGACGCCATCGCCGTCGCGCGCGCGTCGGGGGGCTACGCGTACAGCATCTCCCTGGCGCCGCGGACGTACTACGCGCTGGCCACCATCGACGACGACCAGGATGGCAACTTCTTCGAGGACGGTGAGCGCACGGGCTACTGGCGCAACGTGGACTCCTTCGAGCCGCTGGAGGTGGAGGAGGGCGACCGCATCGAGAATGTGAGCTTCGACCTGCTTCCCCTGGCGCCCATCGATGATGACCCGGCGCTGGTGGTGGGCAGTGCGTGCGGCTCCAACGTGGACTGTCCCGGGGGCGTGTGCGTGACGGACTATCCGGGTGGGTACTGCTCCCTGGATTGCACCCGCTCCGCGTGTCCGGCGGGCTCGCGGTGCTACATCGTGGATTCCTCCTCGGGCCTCAAGGCCTGTCTGGCGACCTGCACGCTGCAGGTGGGGACAGGGCAGGGGGACTGCCGCTCCGGTTATGTGTGCTACCGCGACGGCACGGGTTCGGGGGCCTGCCAGCCCAACTGCAACACCTCCGGCCTGTCGTGTGGGCTGGGACGGACGTGCCTGGCCAACGGCTTCTGTGGCTGAGGGTTGGGCCCATCAGCGGCACTCCCGCTCCCGGAACACCACGCCGTCCGACTTCAGTCGCGCCGCCGCGTCGACGAAGCGTTCCGTGGCGAGGATGACCGTCCATGCGTCTTCCATGCGGAAGAGGTCCGCGTCCGCGGGCAGGGAGGATGCCTGGAGGATGATGGGCTGGGGCAGGTCGAACGGCTCGTTACCGCAGGTCGGGCAGGGGAGCTTCTGGTTTGCCGGGAGGCAGTCGGGATGGAGTCGCCCGTGCAGTTCCAGTTGCAGTTCCATCAGGTCCGGCGGGTTCTTGCCACGGAAGCGGACGTCGACCGCCTGACCCGTGAGTCCTCGCACTCCGTGGGATTGCAACGCCTCCAAGGTTTCGCGCCGGAGCAGGAAGGTCCAGGGGTTCTGCATGTAGAACGAACCGAAGCGGCCCATGCCAGGGCCTGTCAGCGGACCGAATTGTGCCCCTGGCTCGAGTCGTGCCCACGCCGGAGTGAAGGGCCGCACCCGCTCCACGAGCTTCAGCACCGTATCGCGCGGCACGGGCCTGGGGTCTGAGAGGGCGTGTTGCTCGCGGTCAGGCAGGCTGGAAAGGTCGACGCAGGGATAGGCGAGGGCGGGGGAGCCGCCTCCCGCGCGGCATGTCGGGCAGGGCTGTACGCCCGGTAGCCCCCAGCGGTGAATGGCGTCAATGCTGCCCGTGTAACCAGCGGCCGTATCTTCCTCGACTTCAAATACCTTCACGAGCATTCCTGGAGATGAACCCGTGGATGTCCACGCCATTCCTGGACACTGGCCGTGACGTCTGGAGGCCGCTCGGGCGCCCGTGTCCAGGACGCCCGAGGGGTAGGGCGGTGGACACTTGTCCACGGTTCCCGATTCCCACGGGGGAGCGACGGCGGCATCGTGCAGGCACCTTGTCCTTGATGCAGCGACTGAAGACCGAGACGCGCCCGCACCACGAGCGCACCGAGGCCCAGGTGCGTTTGATGGATGCGGACCTGACGCCCACGGCGTACCGCCGCCATCTGGAAGCGCTCCACGGCTTCTACGTTCCGCTGGAGGCCCGGCTCGCCGGACTGGGGCTGGAGGCGATTGCCGGCCTGTCCATCCACACGCGCTGGAAGGTCCCCCTCTTGAAGGAGGACCTCCGCGCGCTCGGCCATGACGACGCCTCGCTCGAACGGCTGCCTCGCTGCGGGGCGTTGCCCTCACTGGCGGGCGTGCCCGAGGCCCTGGGCTGCCTCTACGTCCAGGAGGGCGCCACCCTGGGCGGCCAGCTCATCCTCCGGCACCTGCGCCGCCACTTCGACGGAGTGCCGTCCCTGGGCGACTTCTCCTTCTTCCGCGCGTACGGCGCTGATGTCGGGCCCCGGTGGCGTGCCTTCGGTGACGCCGTCAACCAGGCCTCCGCCTCCGCCGCGGGAGACACCTTCGATGCCCGCGTGGTGAAGGGCGCTCAGGACACATTTGACGCCTTCGCTGTCTGGCTGCGGCAGGAACAGGCACATGCCTCCGTCTCCGCCTGACATCGACCTGGGCCAGTGTGACCGGGAGCCCATCCACCTGCTGGGCGGCGTCCAGCCTCACGGCGTGCTGGTGGCCTTCCAGACGGCGTCGTCCCGAATCGAGGTGGTGAGCGCCAACGCGGAGACCCTGCTGGGCGCGGCGCCCTCCGCGCTGCGAGGGCAGCCCATCACCAGCCTCCTGGACGCGGAGACGCTGCGGCGCGTGCAAGCGGGCTCTGTCTCCGGGCCCGTGGTGGTGGAGGCCGGAGGGCGTGCCTGCTCAGCGCTGCTGCATGTCAGCGGCGACCTGTCGGTGCTGGAGCTGGAGCCCCTCACGGCGGAGGACGCCCTCTCCGACGAGGCCGCGCTGTCCGCCATCCACGCGCTGGTGTCGCCGCTGGGGCAGGGGCAGGGGATATCCGCGCTGCTCCAGGCCGCGGCGGATGGCGTGCGGTCGCTCAGCGGCTTCGACCGCGTCATGGTGTACCGCTTCCATGCGGACTGGCACGGCGAGGTGGTGGCGGAGAGCCGGGCCGAGCGCATGGACAGCTTCATGGGGATGCACTTCCCGGCCAGTGACATTCCCGTCCAGGCCCGGGCGCTCTACCGCCGCAATCCGCTGCGCCTCATCGCGGACGTCCAGGCGAAGCCCGTGGGCCTGGTGCCGCCGACGTTGCCGGACACGGGCCAGCCGCTGGACCTGTCCGGCGCCGCGCTTCGCAGCGTGTCCGAGGTCCACCTCGAATACCTGCGCAACATGGGGGTGGGCGCTTCCTTCTCCGTGTCGTTGCTGAAGGACGGCGAGCTGTGGGGCCTCATGGCCTGCCACCATTCGTCACCGCGTCACGTCTCCGCCGCGCGGAGGCAGGCCTGTGAGGTGCTGTCGCGGCTGCTGGCGCTTCAGCTCGCCACGGAGGAGCGCGGCGCGGACGCGGCCTCGCGGGCGCATCGTGCGGCGCTCCTGGGACAGCTCGTCGAGGGCTTGGAGGATGGCGCGTCGCTGCCCGTCGCGCTCGAAACCCACGGGGCGCAGTTGATGGCGCTCACCGGCGCCACCGGTGTGGCGCTCCTGCTGGACGAGCGGCTTGACCCGGAGCAGGTCGAGGCGCCGTTGCTCGTGGGCCAGACGCCCACCCCGGAGGAAGTCCAGGCACTGGCCACGCGGCTGGCGGGCATGCCCGCCGCGAGCGTCACCCTGCACACCGAGCGGCTGGGCACCTGGCATCCACCCCTGGCTGGACGCGCGGACGTGGCGGCGGGCGTGCTGGCCGTCCGCCTGGATCCTCAAGCGCCTCGCTTCGTCCTCTGGTTCCGACCGGAGGTGGCGCGCACCGTCACCTGGGCTGGCAACCCGCACAAACCCGTCCAGCCCGAGCCCGGTCATGCGCGCCTGCATCCCCGGGCCTCATTCGATGCGTGGCGCGAGGACGTGCGAGGCGCCAGCACGCCCTGGACGCAGGCGGATGTGGACGCGGCGGAGTCCTTCCGGGGCGCCCTGGTGGGCGTGGTGCTGCGCCATGCCGCGGAGCTGGCCCGGCTGTCGCGCGCGCTGGCTCGCTCCAACGAGGAGCTGGAGTCCTTCAGCGGCACGGTGGGGCACGACCTGCGCGAGCCGCTGCGCGGCATCCAGCAGTACACGTCCTTCTTCCTGGAGGACCACGGCGCGTCGCTCACGGCAGAGAGCCGCGACCAGCTCCAGTCCGTGGTGTGGCTCGCCCGCCGGGCGCAGTCGCTGTTGGAAGACCTCTTCGAGTACAGCCGGCTGGGCCGCATCGAGCTGGCCTGGCGCGACGTGGACATGCACGCGCTGGTGGAGGAGGCCGTGGCCGTGGTGGCCCCTCGGCTCCAGGAGAGGAAGGTCGAGGTGCGCCTGCCTCGCCGCCTGCCCCGCGTCGCCTGTGATGCCGTCCGCATCCGCCAGGTCTGGGAGAACCTGCTGGCCAACGCCGCCAAGTACCAGTCCGCGCCGCCACACTGGGTGGAGCTGGGCTACCACGGGCCCGGCGAGGCGCGTCCGCCAGCGGCGGCGCAGCATGACGCGCCCTACGTTTTCTTTGTGAAAGACCCGGGTATCGGCATCGCCTCGCGGTTCCACGAGGCCATCTTCGACATGTTCCGCCGGCTGCACTCCGTGCAGGCGTACGGCGGCGGCACGGGCGCGGGGCTGGCCATCGCGCGGCGGCTGGTAAGGTTGCACGGCGGCGAGCTCTGGGTCGCCTCCTCGCCGGGACAAGGCGCCACCTTCTACTTCACGTTAGGAAGAGGTCCGGCATGACGGCGCTCGGCTCACTGCTCCTGGTGGAAGACAGCGATGCGGACCCGCGTGCGTCCAGGCCCGCGCGGGTCCTGCACATGCCGGGGGCGCGGCGCGAGGCGGTGGCGACATGACCTCCGTCTTGCGCGCCCTGCTGGTGGACGACAACCCCGCGGACCGCTTCGCCGTGCGGCGTGCCCTGGAGCGCGACGGCGAGCAGACCTGGGTGCTGGAGGCCGTGTCGTCGGCGGAAGACGCCCTGGCGCGCATCGCCGCCGAGCCGCTCCTGGACGTGGCGCTCGTGGACTTCCACCTCCCTGGCATGACGGGGCTGGACCTGCTGCGCGAGCTGCACGCCCGTGGCGGCGGCCCGCTGCCCGCGATGGTGATGCTCACCGGCAGTGGCAACGAGCGTGTCGCGGTGGAGGCGATAAAGGCGGGGGCGCAGGACTACCTGGTCAAGGATGCGTACAGCGCGGAGCGGCTGCGCCGCAGTCTTCGGGCCGCGGTGGACACGGTGCGCATGGTGCGCGAGCTGGAGGAGCGCAGGGTGCGGACCGAGCGCGCGGAGCGGGCGGCGTGCGAGGCGCTGGCCGTGCGCGACGAGCTGGCCGCCCTGGCCACGCATGACCTCAAGGGGCCGCTGCAAATCGTGGCCCTCAACGCCCAACTGTTGCAGCGTCAGCTTTCGAAGAGCGAGCTGGGGGTCGCGCAGGCGTCTCGGTTGGAGCACATCATCCGCGCCACGCAGCGCATGGGTGAGCTCATCGACGACTTCCTGGGCGCCACGCGCACCGACGAGCAGCCCTTGGAGCGGGCGCCCATGGACCTGCTGGCGCTGGTGCACTCCAAGGTGCATGCCATGGAGGCCTCCGGCCGGAACCCCTTCGTGCTGCATGCGAAGGGCACGGACTTCACCGGCCAATGGGACCCCCGCGCCTTGGAGCGCGTGCTGGAGAACCTGCTGGGCAACGCGGTGAAGTACAGCGCCGCGGACACCACCGTCGTGGTGACGCTGTCGGTGGAGGCGGACGGCTCGGAGGAGCGCGTGCGGCTTCAGGTGGCGGACCAGGGCATGGGCATTCCCACCGAGGACCTGCCCTTCGTCTTCGAGCGCTTCCGGCGCGGCCGCAACGTGGCGCCGGGCGTCACGGGCAGCGGGGTGGGGCTGGCCAGCGCGCGCCACATGGTGCAACTGCACGGCGGCACCATCCAGGTGGAGAGCCAGGAGGGCCGCGGCGCGACCTTCATCGTGACGCTTCCGCGCGGCGTGGCGCGGCCAGGCGTCCAGACTGCCTCGTCGACGTCCTGATTCAGCGCGTCACAGGACGGCGGGCGCGCTGCCACGCAGCATGAAGTACACGACGACGCCCGTCACCGACACGTAGACCCAGATGGGCGCCAGCCACCGCGTCACCTTGCGGTGCCGGGTGAAGTCCTTGCGCCACGTGAAGTAGAAGGCCACCAGCGCCATGGGCACCACGGGCATGGACAGCAGCACGTGGCTGGCCAGGATGCACAGGTACAGCCCGCGCCAGTCCCCCACGTAACGCGTGTCGCCATGCACGAAGTGGTAGGACAGGTAGCAGACGAGGAAGAGCGCGGACGCGGTGAAGGCCGACACCATCAGGTACTGGTGGACCTGCCGCGCGCCCCGTTTGATCGCCACCCACCCGCCGATGAGCAGCGCCGCGGCCGTGGCGTTGAGGCCCGCGTTCACCGCCGGGAGGAAGCGCAGGTTCACCCCGTCCACCGGGCCGCCGCCGCGCACCAGCAGAATCCAGCCGATGAATGCCAGCGCCAGCGCGGACACCACGGCGGTGAAGATGAAGAAGGCCCGGTCACTCACCCGGGGCGGCAGCGCGGCTTGGGCGGCGTTCGACATGGGCCCCTGTGTCTCGCGCGGCGGGCTTCGTTGCAACCCTTGCCAACGGGTTGATACACTGAGACCTACATGTCGGATGAAAGGTTTCAATAGGCGTCACTGGATCTTGAAACGGTAATTCCTGCAT
>NZ_JAAIYB010000165.1 GCF_010894475.1 Myxococcus vastator | reverse complement strand
CCCCGTACCGCCAGCCGCCTTCCGCCCCGCGCCGCCCCTGGCGCTCGTTCGCCGCCTGCGCCGCGCTGCTGCTGCTGGCGCCCGCCTGCCGAGGCCTGGGCACGTACACCTGGGTGGATGACTACCAGGAGAAGCCGCCCCCGGTGGACTCGGCGTACCGCATCGCCGCGGGAGATTTGCTCAACATCCGCGTGTGGAACCAGGAGTCGCTCACCACGCAGGCCCGCGTGCGCGAGGACGGCCGCATCAGCCTGCTCTTCCTGGACGACGTGGAGGCCGCCGGCCACACGCCGGCCATGCTGTCGCAGCAAATCCAGACGCGGCTGAAGGACTACATCAACCACCCCGTCGTCACCGTGGCGCTGGAGATGGCGCGCCCCATCAAGGTGACCATGGTGGGCGAGGTCAACCGCATCGGTCCGCTGGAAATCGACCCGGGCGCCAGCGTGCTGGAGGCCCTGGCCGGCGCGGGCGGCTTCACCGAGTACGCCCACAAGGACCGCATCTTCGTCATGCGCCAGGAAGACGGCGCCGCGCCCGAGCGCATCCGCTTCCGCTACGACGACCTCATCCACGCCGAGGGACGCGCGCCCACCTTCCGTCTGCGCCCCGGTGACGTGGTGGTGGTGGAGTAACCCGTGCTGGGGACGGTCCTCACCGTCGCGATGCTGGAGGTGTCCTCCGCCTCCGTCAGCTACGCCACGGCCGCGCGCGTCGACTCGCGCCTGCGCTCCAACGAGGACCCCGCCCCCGAGGCCCCCAGCGTCGCGGGGGACACCGACATCACCCCGCTGCTGGGCCTGGAGCTCCGCGACGGCAACACCGCGCTCCAGGTGGAGTACGCCCCGCGCATCAGCCTGCGCGAAGTCACCGCCCGGGCGCGCACCGAGGTCCAGCACATGGGCCGCCTGGCCGGCCTGTGGCGCCCCGAGCGCGGCCTGTCCCTGCGCCTGTCGGAGGAGCTGGTGCTGGGCAGCGTCAACCTCCTCACCACGGACCTGGGCGCCCTGCCGGGCGGGACGCCGGGCGTGGACCCGGACGGGCCGCTGCGGCCTCCCGGAGGTGGCGGTCCCCTCCAGCCCCTGCCCCAGGCGGACACCGTCTACTTCCTGTCCTCGGCCACCACGCTGACGGCGGACACCGGCTGGCTGGGGCGGCGGTGGAACCTCACCGGCTCTGGCGGCTTCTCCATCAGCGGCGGCCTGGACGGGCCCGCCCGCGAAGCGGTGCCCCTGCAGTATGGCCCGCGCGCGGACGTGTCCCTCAGCCACGCGCTGTCCCCGCTGAGCGCCATCACCACCTCCGTGGCGTTCAACGCCGCGCGCTTCTCCACCGGGGCGAACAACACCATCGTCACGCTGCGCGAGGCCTGGGGTCAGCGGGTGGACAGACGCACCTCCCTGGAAGCCGGCGCGGGCGTGAGCGTGGTGCACTCCATCCCCGTGCCCCCCGGCGAAGGCGAGCCCGAGCCCGGCCCGCTGGACGCGCCCCGGACGGAGCTGCTCCCCAACCTGAATGTCGGGGTGAGCCACCGGATTCCCTCGCGCGCCGCGGACTTCAACGGCCGGGCGGACCTGCGAATCGTCCCCTTCACGGACCGGCTGACGGCGCGCGTCTACCCCCGGGCGGACCTGACGCTGACGGGGACGTGGGCGCTGGGGCCCCGCGTGCGGGTGTCCGCCGTGGGCGGCGGCGCCGCGGCCGTGGGCGGAAGCAGCGGGGACAGCATCCTCTCCGGCGGCTTCACCGGTTCCTGGATTCTCACACGGTGGGTGTCCGTGGATACCGACCTCCGAGGGACGTGGAGCCGCTCGCCCGAGCTCCCGGCGGCCCGGCTGACCTGGGCCGCAACGCTGGGCCTGTCCGTGCGACAAACTGGTAGTCTCTGAGGGCTGGCGCCATGGCGAAGCTCATCTTGATGTCCGTCCTCATCCTCACCATCGCGCTGCCCGCCAAGGCGGCGAGGGATCCGCATCCGATGCGGGGGCTGAAGAAGGCCATCCTCTGGTTCGTCCTCTTCAACGCGGCATACACGTATGGCGTCCTCGTCTGGGTGCCACGGCTCGGGTTCGGCTGAGCGAGTTTCAGAAAGGTTGACGACGGATGGAGTCCGACCTGCACACGGTCCTCCTGGTGGAGGACGCCCCCTTCTTCCGGAAGATGCTGGGCGACTACCTGCGGGACATGGGGTTCAAGGAAGTGGTGGAGCTGCCCAGTGGCCGCGCCGCGCTCAAGCACCTGGAGACGGCCGCGCGTCCCGACCTCGTCTGTCTGGACCTGACGCTGCCGGACATCTCCGGCTATGACCTCTGCGAGCACATCCGCCGCTCGGCGACGATGGCGGACGTGCCGGTGCTGGTGGTGAGCGCCCGGGACTTGCCGGAGGACAAGGCCCACGCCGAGGAGGCCGGCGCCGACGGCTACCTGGGCAAGCCCTTCACCCAGGAGGAGTTCACCCGCCGGGTGCAGTCGCTCCTCAAGCGCACTGAGGCCAGGAGGAAGCCGTGACGCACCCCGCGCCCGGGGCTCCCGGGCCGCGCCCCCAGCTGGTGCCGCCGCAGGCCGCGTTCACTCCGGAGCGCCCGGAGACGAACGCGCCCGCGGACCTCATCGACTGGGGCTTCGCCATCGACGCGGTCTTCTATTTGAAGAACGCGGTGCTGCGGCACTGGTTCCTCGCCCTGGTGGTGATGGGCGCGGTGTCCGCCATGGCGGTGGGCGTCAGCAAAATCATGCCGCGCAAGTACCGCGTGGAGACGCGGATGCTGACGCAGCGCAACTTCATCATCTCCTCGCTGGCCAACCCCGGGCGCTCCATCCCCGTGGACGCGGACCAGCCCACGCGCGCCGCGTGGGAGATGGTGATGAAGCACGACAACCTGCGCTCCATCGTCGCGAAGGCGAAGCTGGTGGAGTACTGGGAGCTGCAGCGCTCGCCGCTGAGCCGGCTGAAGGAGACGGTGCTGCGCAAGCCGCCCGTGCCCATGTCGGACGACGACAAGCGCGACGCGCTCACCGCCATGCTGGAGCAGGCGATGATTGTCGGCGTGGAGGGCGGCACGGGCACCGTCTCCATCGGCGTGGAGTGGACCGACCCGCAGCTGGCGCTCAACATCGTGCAGGAGGCGCAGCAGAACTTCCTCGACATGCGCCAGGCGGCGGAGATGGGCGCGGTGCAGGAGGCCATCACCATCCTGGAGAAGCAGGTGGTGGACGAGGCCGAGGGCATCCAGCAGGCCATCGCCCAGCTCAACGCGGCGGTGAAGCGCGTGGAGGCGCGGCGGAAGAAGGAAGAGGCGAAGCAGGGACGCCGGGGCGGCCCCGCGGTCGCCGCCAACGCCGCGCTGGGCATCAACACCGACCACCTGCTGGCGCAGATGCGCTTCATGATTCAGACGAAGCGCCGGGCCATTGGCGACGTGGAGGACTTCCGCTCGCGGCGGCTGACGGAGCTGCGCAACCAGCTCTCCGAGCAGCGCGTCATCTATTCGCCGCAGCACCCCATCATCACCGACCTGGAGCAGCGCATCTCCGCGCTCCAGGAGGACTCGCCGCAGCTGATTGCGCTGCGCTCGGAGATGACGGAGCTCATCAACGAGTACGTGCGCAACGGCGGCGACCCGGGCGAGCTGGAGTCCGGGCTGGCGACGGCGGCCCTGGGCGGCGCGACGTTCGGCGGGCCGGCCACGTCGGATGACCCGGAGGTGTCGGTGGCGGCGGACCGGGTGCGCATGCTGGTGATGCGGCACCAGGAGAAGATGCGGCGGCTGGACCAGGCGCGCACGGAGCTGGAGATTTCCCGCGCGTCCATGAAGCACCGCTTCAGCGTGCTGTCGCCGCCCACCTTCCCGGAGCGGCCGTCCAAGCCGAAGGTGCAGCTCATCGTCGCCGCGGGCGTGGTGGGCGGCATCGGCATGGGCATCTTCGCGGCGCTGGCGCTGGACATCATCCGCCGGCGCATCCTGGAGAAGTGGCAGGTCGAGCGGATTCTGAAGCTCCCCGTGCTGGCGGAGCTGGAGCGGCGCTGAACAGCGCGCTCGGGGGTGCATGTCGTGACATCGTGGACGTGGCTGGACGTGGCGCTGTGCGTGGCGCAGCTTCCCGTGGCGGTGGCGTGTGGCTATCTGCTGACCCTGACGCTGCGCTCCTATCGGCCCCGGCCGCCGGCGACGCGCATCGGGCCGCGGAAGTTCGACGTCGTCATCCCCGCGCACAACGAGGAGCTGGGCATCGCCCGGACGGTGACGAACCTGTCCGCGGTGGACTACCCCGCGCACCTGCGGCGCATCATCGTCGTGGCGGACAACTGCTCCGACGCGACGGCGCAGAAGGCGCGCGAGGCGGGCGCCTTCGTCCTGGAGCGGCAGGACCCGGAGAAGCGGGGCAAGGGCTACGCGCTGGCCCACGCCTTTGAATTCAGCCAGCGGGACGGCTTCGCCGAGGCGGTGGTGGTGGTGGACGCGGACACGGTGGTGACGCCCAACCTGCTGACGGCGTTCGCCATGCGCATCGAGGGCAAGGAGGGCGGGCTTGAAGGGGCGCACGCCATGCAGGCGCACTACGGGGTGATGAACCCCACGGCCTCCTGGCGCACGCGGCTGATGACCATCGCCCTGGGCATGTTCCACAAGGTGCGCTCGCAGGGCCGCGAGGCGATGGGCGTGTCGTGCGGCCTGCGCGGCAACGGCATGTGCTTCACGCACCACGCGCTGGCCCAGGTGCCGCATGACGCCTTCAGCGTGGTGGAGGACCTGGAGTACGGCATCCGGCTGGCTCGCCACGGCTTCCGCGTGCACTACGTCTGGGAGGCGGACGTGCTGGGGGAGATGGTGTCCGCGGAGAAGCAGAGCCGCTCGCAGCGTCAGCGCTGGGAGGGCGGCCGCGCGCAGATGCGCAAGCTGCACGGGTGGCCGCTGCTGAAGGACGGCCTGCGGAAGCGGGACGGCACGCTGCTGGACATCGCCATGGACGTGCTGGTGCCGCCGCTGAGCCAGCTGGTGCTGGCCGCGGTGGGCTGCGCGGTGCTGGCCGGGGCGTTCGCCTGGTGGACCCACAACCCGATGCCGTGGGCGCTGGGCGTGGCGGGCTTCAGCGTGGCCAGCCTGGGCGCGTATGTCCTGCGCGGCTGGTGGGTGTCCGGCGTGGGGGCTCGGGGCCTGCTGGACCTGGCCTGGGCGCCTGTCTACGTGGTGTGGAAGGTGTGGCTCATGCTGCGCGGCCCCGGCGCGGAGAAGCGCGGCGAGTGGGTGCGGACCTCGCGTGAGGGGGAGCACCGGTAGCGGGTGGCGTGCACGGAACTCAAGTTGAACTTGAGTTTCGTGCAGGTTGGCGTGGCTGCTTGCACGAAACTCAAATTGGACTTTAGTTTCGTGCGTGGGAACGGCGCGCCGTGGTCAGCCAGATTCGGACCGGCTCTTCGACATCGTCGCGGGGCAGGCAGGGCTCTTCACCGCGCAGCAGGCGCTGGAGGCGGGGTATTCGGCGCAGGTGCTCGCCCACCATGTCCGGGCTGGCAGGTTCCTGCGCGTGCTGCGCGGCATCTACCGGTGGGTGCACTTCCCGGCCAGCGAGCACGAGGACCTGGTCGCCGTCTGGCTCTGGTCGGAGCGGCAAGGCGTCTTCTCCCATGAGACCGCGCTGGCGCTTCACGGCCTGTCGGACGTCCTGCCCTCGCGCGTACACCTGACGCTGCCGGCGGCCTGGAAACAACGCCGGTTCCGTGTCCCTCCCGGCGCGGTGCTCCACCATGCCGATGTTGGCAAAGAGGAGCGCGTCTGGTTCGGTCCCATCCCCGGGACATCACCGCGCAGAACGCTGCTGGATTGCGCGACGGCGCATGTGTCACCCGACCTGCTGAATCAGGCCATCGCGCAGGCGCTGTCACGCGGGCTCATTCTCACGTCAGACCTGCCCCTACCGACTCCCCATTCAAGGTGATGGACGCATGAAGCGGGGCCGTGTTTTGACAGCCCACGATGCGAATGCAGAGCATCTCACATTCCTTGATGTGCATCTTCGCCGCCCTCGCGCTGGGTTGCTCCAGCGGCGCCACTGGCACCGCCAGCCGCCGCGACGCGTACGCGCTGGCGACCTGCTCTGACACCGTGTCGTGCTGCATCCAGCGCAACGCTGGCGTCCCCGAAGCGTGCGGCCTCACAGCGGGCGAGGCCGCCATGTACATGGCAGGAGTCAAGACAGCCATGGATGAGGCCGCCAAGGAAGAAGAGACATCCGTCATCTGGGACGATGCTCACAATGCGGACCTTCCCGAATGGCGGCGCGAGTGCATCCGGTTCTACGGCGACTGCAAGACGGAGCCTGGGTGGACGGGATCTTGCTACGAGTGCCTTCGCCGCTGCGAGGCTCAAGAAGAATGGCCCGTGTCGATGTGCAAGCCCGGAAGAAAGACGCGGAGGAAGTAATGGACGACAGCCCCGATTGGGACCCGGTACGCGCCCTCGCACATCGCGTTTTGAATCAAGGCATCCCGCTGGAGCTGACGGATGACGTGCGGAGCTTGCTCAGGCGCACCGCGCGAGAGGTTGCCATGAGCGACGGAGACGCCGCGCTCCAGACCGAAGCGGGCGCAACGGAACTTTTGCGAGAAGCCATGCGCCGTATCAAGGATGGCTCTTGGCGCCTGATGCGTGCGCTTCACCGTATGTACCAGCACAAGCGAGCGGGTGACTTCGACAGCGCCCGCCAGGAAATGCGGGAGGTGCTCGCCGTCGAAGTGGTGCCGCACTACCGCGAGATAGCGGAAGGCCAGCTCGAAGACCTCGACGACGAGCCGTAACCCCGACGTGCAGATGGAGCACATCTGCAAGACGCTGGTGAGCGCGTGGCGGGTATCGCCAGGTGAGGCGCGGTTTCCATCCGGCATCGAGAAGGCCGCGGGTGCGCCATCGTTCAAGTTCTTCGACCCGGACACACCGGGACACGTCTGTTCGTCGCGGATACGCGATGCTGAAACCGTGATGAAGCGGCGAGGCGCTCGTGAAGTTCGGCACGTGCGCTCTCTGGAAGATGGCCACCCCCTGTTCATCCGAGGTGGCCCACGATGCATTCCGTCGCTCGCCGTGTGCTGTGCGTCTTCCTGCTGATGTTTGCGCTCCCCGCGCTGGCTCAGGCCGATGCGGATGAGCGCCCCAACACCAGCACGCTCCTCGGGATGGTGCGTCACACGCACCGGAGCCTCCCCCTCGCCGATGTCATCGTGACCGCGTGTTCACTCAGCCTCCAGGGGGCGTTGATGGCCGTGACCGATGCACAGGGGAGCTACCGCATCCCGCAGCTTCCACCGGGCGATTACACCCTGACGTTCGATAAGGAAGGGTTCAAGGTCCACACACGCTCGGACCTTCAACTGCGCCTCGACAAGACCCTCCAGGTCGACGTGGAACTCCTCACCGCGCCACCCGAGGAGCCGATACGTGTCTTCGGCGTCGCACCGACCATCGACCAGGGCTGCACACAGTCCCGGACAGTGGAACTCGACCTTGAGTTCATCAAGCGCATCACCCGTCCACGTGACTGGGCCTGCGAGACCCGCTCCTTCGAGCATTCCGGTCCCAAATGTCCCGAGCCCCGTATGTCCCTCAACGGCCCACCGTTCTCCATCCTACCCTCGCTCCCCTTGGGCCATTCGAGGCTCTTCCCAGTGCCTCCGCCCGCGCGTTGAAGCGTTGTCCACCCGCCCAGGCGCGCCATGATGGCAGCGCCGAGAGGGCGGACGCGGTCACGCAGGCTGTCTTGCATGAGACTCGCATTGGACTTTAGTTTCGGGCGTGGGAACGGCGCGGCGCAGGCAGCAGCTGCGGCTTGGGCGGAAGAGGCAACGCGGATGGCCGTGCTCACCAAGGGACGACGCAAGCTCCACCGGGAAGACCGCCTCTTCGTCTGGTGGGTGGACTCAGCGGATGGCCCGGAAGACCTCCTGCACGTCATCTCCGACGACAAGCGATTCCACGTCACGTATGAACTGGGGCAGCCCTCCGAGGAGGGCTGTCTGGTCGTTCTCGGGAGGGAATTTCCTGGGCTCCCGGACGCAGGCGGTCGCTGGATTCGAGTGAGGACACCCGACTGGGATTCCACCGCGGTGGGGCCCGGCTTCGTCCGCCGCCTCGTCGATTGGGCGTTGACGCCTGACAAGCCGCTGCTTCGGGTGAATTGGCGCGGCGAGCCCGAGGAGCGCAGCGATGCCACTTCGCATTGACCTCCCCGAGGTCCTCCAACGCAAGGCACTCGAGGCCGGGAGCGAAGGCCGGGCGTGGCTTCAACGACTGCCTGCCATCGTGGACGCGCTGAAGCAGGACTGGGGTCTGACGCTATCGAGCCAACTTTCGGGAGGAACCGAGGCGCTCGTTGTGGCAGCGACGACGCGAGCCGGTGAAGACGCCGTCCTGAAGCTCGTCATCCCAGGCCTGTCCTCCGCCTCCAGCCAACTCCGGGTGCTGCTCACCGCCCAGGGACGCGGCTACGTCCGAGTCCTCCAGCATGATGAACCGCGCGGCGCCACGCTGTTGGAGCGGCTGGGGCCACGATTGAGCGAGGTGGGGCTCACACCCGCGAGACAGATGGAGGTGCTCTGCCGGACGCTGGTGGACGCATGGCAGGTCCCGCCCACCGAGGCCGTCCTGTCCGGGAAGGAGAAGGCCCTCAGCCTCGCCCGCCTCATCGAGGAACTGTGGAGCGAGCACATGACGTCCTGCCCTCGTCATGTCGTGGAGACAGCGCTTCGGTACACCGCCGCCCGGGAAGCAGCGTTCACCCCGGACACCTCGATCCTCGCCCACGGCGACTGCCACGCCGACAATGCGTTGCGCGTGCGGGGTGATGACGCACAGGCCTTCAAGTTCATCGACCCGGACGGCATCTTCATCGAGCGCGGGTATGACCTTGGCATCTTGATGCGCGAATGGAGCGAGGACCTGCTCGAGGGTGACGCCTTCACACGAGGCATCAAGCGTTGCCAGCAACTCTCGATGCTGACCGGTGTCGCGCCCACCGCCATCTGGCAATGGGGGTTCATCGAACGGGTGTCGACCGGGCTGTACCTCCAGCGGCTTGGGCTCAACACGGAGGCCACGGAGGTTCTCGACGTGGCGGCTGCCTGGGCGGCCCACCCAGACCCGTTCTAACGCCGTCATCCTGCCGCGCGGCCGATGCCGAAACCGTGATGAAGCGGCGAGGCGCTCGTGAAGCTCGGCACGAGCGCTCTCTGGAAGATGGCCACCTCCTGCTCATCCGAGGTGGCCCACGATGCATTCCGTCGCTCGCAGTGTGCTGTGCGTCTTCCTGCTGCTGTTCGCCCTTCCCGCGCTGGCGCAGGCCGATGCCGGCACGAATCCGAACATCAGCACCCTCATCGGCACGGTGCGCAACGCGCATCAGCGACGTCCCATTGCCGATGTCTTCGTGACCGCGAGCTCTCCCAGCCTCCAGGGGGAGTTGAGGGCCTCGACCGATGCCCAGGGGAGCTACCGCATCCCGCAGCTTCCACCGGGTGAGTACACGCTGACGTTCGAGAAGGAAGGGTTCAAGCCCTACACACGCTCGGCCATTCAACTCCGCCGCAACCGGACCATCCGGGTCGACGTGGAACTCCTCGCCGCTGCGCCAGAGGAACCGGTCAACGTCATCCGCGCCCCACCGACCCTCGACGTGGGTTCCACGACCATGGGCGTGAACGTCGACCAGGAGTTCATCAAACGCATCGCTGTCGCCCGTCCGGGTGGCAAGGGTGGCGCGTCCCGCTCCTACGAAAGTCTGGCCGAGTTGCCCCCCGGCCCCCTGCACGATGCTTACGGTGTGTCCCTCAACGGCTCACCGTCCTCCATCCTGCCCTCACAGCCCCTGGGCCGTCCTGGGCTCCCGAAGCCTCCGAGCACGCCTCGGCTCGTCCTCCAGCATGTCGAGCCCTCCGAGCCTCCCGCGCCCGCCGTGACGCCCGCGCCGGTCTCCCCCTTCCACATGTATTTCCAGGGGTACGGCGTCAATCCCACCGTCAACACGGAGGAGGAGCGCTTCTCCACCTTCTCCGTCGACACGGACTCCGCATCGTACACGCTGACGCGGGCCTACCTGGAGCGCGGCAGCCTGCCCAACGAACAGGCCGTCCGCGTGGAGGAGTTCGTCAACACCTTCGACTACGGCTACACGCACCAGGGCAACGCCCCCTTCAGCGTCCAAGTGGAAGGCTTCCCCTCCCCCGTGCGCAAGGGCTACCACGTCATCCACGTCGGCGTGAAAGCCCGGGAGGTCCCCCGCGTGGAGCGCAAGCCGAGCCACCTCGTCTTCGTCATCGACGTGTCCGGCTCCATGAACCTGGAGAGCCGGCTGGGCCTGGTGAAGCGCTCACTGCACCTGCTCGTGAACGGGCTGGATGAGCGCGACCAGGTCTCCATCGTCGTCTACGGCTCCACCGCGCGCCTGGTGCTGGAGCCCACCCATGCCGTGCACGCGCACATCATCCGCGCCGCCATCGACAGCCTGCACACCGAGGGCTCCACCAACGCTCAGGCGGGTTTGGAGATGGGCTATTCGCTCGCGGCCTCTCACCTCGTGGAGGGCGGCATCAACCGCGTCATCCTCTGCTCGGACGGCGTGGCCAACACCGGGCTCACCGACGCCAACAGCATCTGGGAGCGCATCCGTTCGCGCGCGGCGAAGGGCATCACCCTGTCCACCTTCGGCTTCGGCATGGGCAACTACAACGACGTGTTGATGGAGCGCCTGTCCCAGGTGGGCGAGGGCCACTACGCCTACGTGGACCGGATTGAAGAGGCGCACCGCCTCTTCGTGCGCGATCTCACCGGCACGCTCCAGGTCGTGGCCAAGGACGTGAAGCTCCAGATGGAGTTCAACCCGGAGGCCGTGTCCCACTACCGGCTGCTCGGCTACGAGAACCGCATGCTCACCCAGGAGCAGTTCGCCGATGACCGCGTGGACGCGGGCGAAATCGGCGCGGGTCACGCCGTCACCGCGCTCTACGAGGTGAAGCTGACCGAGCCCTCCGCGTCCTTCGGCACGCTGCGCATCCGCTACAAGGCGCCGGAGGGTGGGGACTCGAAGCTCATCGAGAAGCCGCTGCCGTCGAGCGTCCTCCGCCCCGCCTACGGCCGCGCCACGCCGCCCACGCGGCTGTCCTATGTGGCCGCCGCCTTCGCCGAGAAGCTGCGCGGCTCCTACTGGGTGCGCACGCTCACCTACGACGCCCTGTTCTCCTTCTGGGAGGAGGTCGGCCAGCCGCTGAAGGCGCGCGAGGACGTGGCGGAGCTGGGCGCCCTCATCCACAAGGCCCGAACCCTGGACCACCGCGCGGACCGCTTCGAGGCCTTCGCGCCCGTGAGCACCATGGACTTCGACCGCGTCCCCACCCTGCCCTGAGTCCCGCGCTCGCGCCTGGCGTGGCCCTTCCGCCAGGCGCGAGCCTCCCGTGCGTCCCATCAGGGCGCCGTGTCCAACCCCGCCGCGAAGAGCACCGACGCCTCCGCGAGCTTCACCGTCTCCTGCTGCTTCAGGTGAAGCACCCGCATGTCCTTGAGCGAGCGGAACGCGTCCAACAGCTCCAGGATGCCGCCGCGTCCCTCGCGATAGGCGTCCTCGGCCATCCGCCGCACCGTGGGCAGCCGCTCCACCACGTCGTGCTCCAACCGCGCCAACGCGCCCTTGCGGCCCTCCAGGACGGAGTGCGCCCGGGTCAGCTCCGCGCGGGCCTCGGCCTGCGCCGCCTCCAGCGCGCGGGCCTCCGCCTGCAGCTCCGCGGACGCCCGGGCGATGGAACCCTGGTTCCGGTCGAAGAGCGGCAGCGGCAGTCCCACGCCCACCAAAGCGATGGTGCTCTGCTCGTTCCGCGTGAGCATGACGCCCGCCGCCACCGACGGCACCGGCAGCCGCTCCCTGCGCGCCACGTCCAGGCCGCCTCGTGCCACGGCCTGCCGCGCGCGCGCCGCCACCAGCGACGGCCGGCGCTGCTGAGCGGACTCCCACAGGAGCGGCAGGTCGGGCAGGGACCCGGTGACGCGCAGCGAGCCCTGCGCCCTCGGGTGCCACCCTTCGATGCCGAGCAGCGCGGCCAGCCGTCCGGAGGCGTCGTCCACGCTGGCGCGCGCGTTCAGCACCTCCACCTCCAGCGCGCGGCTCTCCACCTCGATGCGCTCCACGTCGTACCGGCTGGAGTCACCCGCCGCGGCGCGCCCCTTCACCACCTTCTCCACGCGCCCCAGGTCCACCGCTGTCTCCTCCAGCACGCGCAGCTCCTCCTGGTTCGTCAGCAACGCCGCGAAGGCCTCGCGCACGGCCAGCGCGCGCTCCGCCAGCGACGCCTTCACCCGCGCCTGCTCGGCGGACACGTTGCGCTCCGCCAGCTCACGGCGCATCCCACGCTGCCCGAAGAGGAGCAGGGGTTGCTCCAGCGACAGCTCGTGCACCACCGATGAGCCGGTGTTCACCCCCGCGGCCAGGAGCTGCGTGCCGTAGCTGAACGACGGGTTGGGCAGGATGCTCGCCTCGACGCGGTCCGCCGCCGCCACGTCGATGCGCGAGCGCTCTGCCGCGGCCCACGGGCTGCGCTCGTCCAGCAGCGACAGCGCCTGCTCCAGGGTGATGCGCTCCGGCGGCGCCGCCTCGGACCGCTTCCGCTCCTCCAAATCCAGAGCAGGCGCCGCGGCCTGCTGAGCCCCGGCGCTCCCAGCCGCCAACGCGCCCAGGACGCCCCATACGATGAGCCGCCTCACGCCGCCACCCCCGCCGTGCCCTGCTCCGGGCCGTGCCCCTTCGGACCCATGTGCTCCACACCGGCGCCCAGGTCCTCATCGTCCTCGTCATCCCGCGACCCCGTGGACGCGGCGTGCTTCCCCACGATGACGGCGTAGAAGGCCGGCAGTGCGAACAGCGACACCAGCACCGCCGTCACCAGCCCGCCGATGATGACCACCGCGAAGGGCCGCTGCGTCTCGCTGCCCGCCCCGCTGGAGAGCGCCGCCGGCATCAGCCCCAGCATCGCCAGCAGCGCCGTCATCAGTACCGCGCGGAAGCGGCTGGCCGCGCCCGCCGGGAGCGCCACCTCCAGCGCCTCGCCTGCCTTGCGCCGGTCATCCACCGCGCTCACCACCAGCAGCGACGCCAGGCATACCTGCCCCAGCAGCGTGATGAAGCCCACCGCCGCGCTCACCGACAACGGGATGCCCGTGACGGCCAACGCCAGCACGCCGCCGCACATCGCGAAGGGCGCCCCCGCCAGCACCGCGCTCGCGCTCCGCATGGAGCCCAGCGCCGCGTAGAGCAGCGCGAACACCACCAGGAAGGAGACGGGCACGATGACCGCCAGCCGG
Organism: Myxococcus vastator; assembly: GCF_010894475.1. Taxonomy (GTDB): domain Bacteria; phylum Myxococcota; class Myxococcia; order Myxococcales; family Myxococcaceae; genus Myxococcus; species Myxococcus vastator. Next base: position 2,942 of record NZ_JAAIYB010000165.1, on the reverse strand, counting down.
CCCAGCGCGCGCTCCTGGTTCTCGAACTCGCCGCCCCACTTGAGGAACGCGCCCTCCGGCACCGTCACCTCGCGCTCCACGGTGGCCATGGCCTCCTGGATGGTGGAGCCCATGTCGCGCCCCTCCACGTTGAACTTCAGCGCCAGGGTGCGGCTGTTCGCCTCGCGGTTGATGCTCGCGCGCCCCAGCGCCTTCTCCAGCCGCGCCACCTCGCGCAGCGGGACGTGGCCGCCGCTGGCCGTGGGCACCAGGATGCCGCCGATGCGCGCCTCGTCATCACGCTCCGTGCCCGGCAGGATGACGCGCACCGGGACGGGCCGCTCCTGCTCCCACAGCTCCGTCACCACCCGGCCCCCCAGGGCCGTCTCCACCAGGTCCTGCGCGGTGGACACGTCGATGCCAGCACGCGCCAGCGCGGGGCGGTCCAGCACCACCTGGAGCTGCGGCACGCTGGAGTCGCGGTAGAGCCCCAGGTCCACCACGCCCTCCACTTTCTGGAGCGACGTGACGGCCTGCTCCAACGTGCCGCGCATGGCCGCCAGGTCCGTGCCGAAAATCTTCAGCACCACCTTGCCGCGCACGCCGCTGATGGCCTCCTCCACGCTGTCCTTGATGGGCTGCGAGAAGTTGAAGCTGACGCCCGGAATCTCCAGCAGCGAGGCGCGCAGCTCCCGCACCAGCCGCTCCTTGTCCCAGCCCTCGCGCCACGTCTCCTCGGGCGCGAAGCGGACGAACGTCTTGCCCATGTTGACGGACTCGTTGTCCGTGCCGTCCTCCGGGCGCCCCTGCTCGACGAGCACCTCCTTCACCTCCGGGAAGTCCAGCAGCCTGCGCCGCACCTCCAGGAGGAGGTCCGCGCCCTTGCCCAGGGAGATGCTCGCCGGCATCTCCACGAAGATGTTGATGTCGCCCTCGTCCAGCTCCGGGAGGAACTCACTGCCCACCCGCGAGCCCACCACCCCGGTGACGAGCACCAGCGCCGCCATGCTCGCGAACACCCGCGCCTTGCGCGGCATCAGCCACGTCACCGCGCGGGCGTAGCCGTCCCGCAGCGTGCTCAGCAGCTTCGGCTCCTTCACCTCCGCGTCCTGAGGCAGCAGCAGCAACGCGCATAGCGCCGGCACCACCGTCAGCGCGAAGACGAGCGCCCCCACCAGCGCGAAGCTGTACGTCAGCGACAGCGGCCGGAAGATGCGGCCCTCCACGCGCTCCAGCGTGAAGACGGGGATGAGCGCGGCGATGATGATGGCCATCGCGAAGAACGTCGGCCGCGCCACGTCCAGCGCCGAGCGCAGGATGAGCCCCAACATCTCCTTGCGCCGCCGGGGCCGCTGCACCCCTGCCTCGTGCAGCACGTTCTCCACCAGCACCACCGCGCCATCCACCAGGATGCCGAAGTCGATGGCGCCCATGGAGATGAGGTTGGCGGGCAGGCCCACCAGCTTCAGGCCGATGAAGGCCGTCAGCAGCGCCAGGGGAATGACGGACGCGACGATGAGCGAGCAGCGCAGGCTGCGCAGGAACAGCCACGCCACCGCCACCACCAGCAGCGCGCCGTGCAGCAGGTTGTGGTGCACCGTGGACAGCGTGTGCCCCACCAGCACGTTCCGGTCATAGAAGGGCTCGATGCGCATGCCCTTGGGCAGCACCCGCGCGTTCAGTTCCTCCACCTTGGCGTGCACGCCCTCCAGCACCGTGCTGGGGTTCTCCCCCCGGCGCAGCAGGACGACGCCCTCGGTGACGTCCATGTCCAGGTTGTGGCTCACCGACCCGCGGCGCGGCGTGTGCGACGCCACCACCCGCGCCACGTCGCCCACCGTCACCGGCGTGCCGTCCTCGCTCTTGAGGACGATGCCCTGCACGTCCCGCGCGCCGCGCAGGTAGCCCACGCCGCGGATGAGCAGCTCCTGGTCGCCCTGGCGCAGGAAGCCGCCGCCCACGTTGCGGTTGGAGCGCTCCAGCGCCTCGGTGACGTCCGCCAGCGTCAGCTCGTGCGCGAGCAGCCGCGACGGGTCCACCTGGACGTGGAACTCCTTGAGGAAGCCGCCCAGGCTGAGCACGTCCGCCACGCCGGGCACCTGGCGCAGGTGCCGCGCGATGTTCCACTCCAGCTCCGAGCGCGTCTCGGTGAGCGTGTGCCGGTCGCTCAGCACGCGGAACTGGTAGATTTTCCCCAGCGGCGTCGCCTCGGGCGCCAGCCGCACGTCCGCGCCGTCCGGCAGGTCCGCGTTGGACATGCGCTCCCCGACGACGGTGCGCGCCTTGAACGGGTCCACGCCGTCATCAAAAGTCAGGAAGATGAGCGACAGCCCGAACAGGCTCTCGCTGCGCATCTGCACCATGCCCGGCGTGCCGTTGAGCACGCGCTCCAGGGGCACTGTCACCTGCCGCTCGATTTCCTCGGGCGCCAGCCCGGGCATCTGCGCGATGACATTGACTTGGAGGTTGGTGACATCCGGAAACGCCTCCACCGGCGTTTCGAGATAGGCCTTCACACCGAAGAGGCCAATGCCCAGCGTCAGCAGCAGGACGGGCAGGCGGCTCCGGACACAGAACGCGATGAGTGCTCGCAACATGGGGAGGGGTCCTCGCCGCGCCTAGAGAAGCTGGTCCGCCGCGCCATCCAGCAGCAGCGCGCCCCGGGTGACGACCTGCTCTCCGGGTGACAGGCCCGCGATGATTTGCACCCGCCCCTCCACCGGCTGCGCCACGACGACGGGCCGCCGCACATAGGTGCCCGCGTCCTGCTGCACGTACACCACCGACTCCTTGCCGTTGCGCAGCAGCACCGCCTCCACCGGCAGCGTCAGGCTGGCGTCCGGCGCGTCGATGCGCACGCGCCCGAACATGCCGGGCCGCAGCCCCCGCGCCTGCGTGTCCAGGGTGATGCGCACCGGCGCCGTCCGCGAGCCCCCCGCCACCACCTGTCTCTTATACACAGC
>NZ_JAAIYB010000164.1 GCF_010894475.1 Myxococcus vastator | reverse complement strand
GGCAGGGCCAGCCCCGGGAACTCCGCCGCAGTGCCCGTGTACACCAGGCGCGTGCCGCCCCGGAGGACCTCGAACTCGAAGGACGAGGGCGCGCCGGTGCGCCAGACGAAGAGGATGTCCGACGGGCGGGAGATCTGCCTCGTGTTGATGCGCACGATGACGTCGTTCTTCTGGAAGGGCCAGAACGCCACCGGGGACGACTCGGTGACGACCACCGCGCTCACGTCATGCACCGTCTTGAGTTCGACCACCAGGCTCGCGCCATTCGCCTGCATGGAGACACGGTCGGTCGTGGTGCTGGCGGAGCTCATGGTGGCCGCCCTTTCACGCGAGGACTTCGCGGCGTGACTCGTACCTGCGCTGGCCACGAGCAAACCCAGAATCAGGATGGGACTGTTCAGCGTCTTCATGGGCCCTGCCCTTTCAGACCACCGGCATGGACAGCAGACTTCACGGCTGCGACATGAAGCAACGCGTGCAGAGATAATCCAGCCACGACTAGCGGTCAAACCACGACAGCCCGAATGTGAACACAGCCATGCCACACCCGCACGGCGAGGCGCGCAACGACGGGATGAAGACCTCGTTGTTACATTCCATGTCACAACTGGGACTTTCCCGACACCGGGTGCGACCGCGTGCGTCGAGCCGCGCGCCAGGGAGCGCGGAGGGCGAACGCCCAGTGCAAGTCACTGGCGGGACCCCGGCACCTCCGTGTGAATCACATACATCCCCACACGCGTGCTCCCCCCAGAGCAGCTTCGAAATCTGCGCTCCCACTGCAAAGCATCAATGTGATTGTCATCCGCGGTCGCACCTGGCATGTGCTTTCGGGGACTGCCGGGGATGAGGCATCATCCCTGGCTTCCACTCCTGGAAGGAACCAGCCATGAATATCTCCCGTGCCATCGCCTCGCTGACCGCCTGTTTCTCCTTGTCGCTCGTCGCCTGCGGTGGGGCGGAGGTCTCCATGGACATGCCCGAGGGTGAGGCCCCCGTCAGCGTGGAGCAGGGCCTCGGCTACCCGCCGCACTGTCCGAACGGAGACCTCATCTACTGGCTCGAGAACGTGCAGGCCTGCACGCCGAAGTGCGGAAACACGCGTCAGAGCGGCCAGCCCGCGACCCAGTACGCGGCGTGTCAGTCCAATATCTCGGGCACGCGCACGCTCATCAACGTGCGCTACTGCATCCCCGACTGCGACCTGCTGTGAGGAGACGTCCAGCCGGGGCACGGCGTGCGCGCTAATGCACCCGGCGGCCGAGCCGCTCCGCGAAGAAGTCGAACATGCGCACCTCCGTGAGCGTGCGCCCCAACGGCTGGCAGTGGAAGTTCGCGCCGTCCTGGCGGGTGAAGCGGGCCAAGGCCTTCTCACCCGGCAGCGCGCGGTAGAGCGCCTGGGATTGTCCGGGCCAGAACTGCTCATCCTCCGGTTCGGTGATGAGCAAGGGCGTGGTGATGCGGTCCACGACGTCGCGCAGGTGATAGCGCCCCACCTCCGTGAAGGTGTCGAAGGGCGTCCGCGTGCCATACGGCCTGCTGCGAAAGGCCAGCACGCGCGCCAGCACCGGGTCCACGTCCGCCTCGCGCATGGCCTCGTTGAACGCCTCCCGCGCGCCCGAGCGCAGCAGCGCCACCAGCTCCGGCGGCAGGTTCGACGTCCACGACGTGGAGACATCCATGACGCCCGGGTCCACCACCGCGGCGACGAAGCGGTGCTCGAAGGCCAGCGCCCGGGGCAGCCAGAAGCCCGCCTGACTGATGCCGTACGCAAGCAGGGACTGGGCCTCCACGTCCGCGCGGGCCACCAGCGTGTCCACCACCGGGGTGAGCACCGCCTCCCAGTCAGGACGGAAGGGAAGGCCCCGCTCGAACAGCACGGACTGCTGCCCGGGGCCGTCATAGACGAAGGCATTGAAGCCACGCCGCAGCGCGCCCGCCACGCCCGCGCCCCAGAGCGCCGTGAGCGACCCGTCACTGCCATTGGTCAGCACCAGCGTGGGCCGGGGCGCCCCGGTGGCGTCGGGCCGGAGCAGGTACCCGGGGAGCGTCCCGCCCTCATAGGGCACGCCCACCCGCAGGAAGCGGCCCTCCGAATGGAGCACGACGGCCTCCCAGCACTTGCGGTGCAAGGAGAAGGTGGGCGCCAGCACCCGCGGGTCCGCCATGCCGGTGGTGAAGACCAGGGCCCGTGAATAGGCCTCCGACGCGGCCAGGAAGCACCCGCGTGCCCGCTCCGCCTGCCCCAGGGCGGCGCTCGCCTCCGCCTGCGCGCGCAGCCGCTCCGCGCGGGCGCGCCAGGCCAGGAACCAACCGTCCGCGCTGCCGTCCTCGATGGCCGCCAGCGTCACCAGCACCTGGCCGATGTCCCCCACCCCCTGCGCCGCGAGCCCGAGCGCCAGCCGCGCCTCGAAGTCGAAGTCCGGGTCCCCGAAGAAGCACGCGGGAATGCCCGGCTCGGGGTGGGTACTGGTCGTGGGTGCCTCGCCCATGGCGTCCTCCTCCCGTATCCCCCCAGCGGCAACGTCCTACCGCCGCGCCCGGATTCAAACAGCCGGCCTGACGGCCCGAAGCCCGGTCCGAGGGACCGCCCCGGACAGAAGAAGCACCCAGGCTTTGACGCTGCGGACGTAAGCACCTATGATGCGCGACTGATTCGCAGAATCAAAATCACCCTTTCCAGCGACCACCGTGAGTCCATCCAACAGGCGTTCCCTCCCGCTCTTCGTCCTGCTTTCCGTCGTCGTCGTGCTGGCCGTCCTGTGGGTGGGCGTGAGGTTCCAGCGCCCGGACGCCGCCGCGTCCACGCCCGCCGCCCAGGCCGCCGCGCCGGAGGGCCGCACGGTGACGCACGGACAGGGCACCACCGTCGTCCCGCTGAAGCCGCGGCGGGTGGTGGTGTTCGACCTGGTGGCGCTGGACATCCTCCAGGCCCTGGAGGTGGACGTCCACGGCGTGGCGGGCGACATGTTCCCCCGGCACCTGACCCAGTTCCGAGACGCGAAGTACCCGCGCATGGGCACCCTGTTCGAACCCGACTACGAGGCCCTCCAGGCCGCGAAGCCGGACCTCATCATCACCGGGGGCCGCTCCAGCGCGAAGTACGCGAACCTGTCCCGCATCGCGCCCACCATCGACGTGCCGATGAGCGGCAAGGACTACATCGCCTCGGTGATTGCCAACACGGAGCTGCTGGCCAGCGTCTTCGGCAAGGAGGAGAAGGCGCGCGGCCTGATTGAGGCGCTGCGCAAGTCGGTGGCGGACCTCCAGCAGGTGACGGCGGCGCGCGGCAAGGGCCTGGTCGTGCTCGTCACCGGCGGGCGCATGAGCGCCTACGGTCCGGGCTCGCGCTTTGGCGTCATTCATGGTGACTTCGGCGTCCCCGAGGCCGCCGAGGGCCTGCGCACCTCGCTGCACGGCGAGTCCATCAGCGCGGAGTTCATCCGGGAGAAGAACCCCGACTGGCTGTTCGTCATCGACCGGGACGCCGCCACCGGCCGGAAGGAAGGCAATGCCCGGCAGGTGCTGGACAACGAATTGGTGCGGCAGACGACGGCCTGGCAGAAGAACCAGGTCGTCTACCTGGACCCCGGCGTCACCTACCTGGCCGGCGGCGGCATCCAGTCCGTCAAGCAGCTGCGCGACCAGGTCGCGAATGCCTACGCGCAGGCCCAGTAGTCCGTTTCCGCCGTGAAGCGCGCGTTCGCCGCGGCCGCCGTCCTCGTCACGTTGGCGGTGGTCAGCCTCCTGATTGGCGCCAGTGACGTGTCCTGGCGCGCCCTCTTCGCGCCCGAGCCGGATGAGCGCGCCCTCCAGGTGCTGGTCATCAGCCGGCTGCCGCGGCTGTTCGCCGTCATGCTGGCGGGCACGTCCCTGGGCGTCGCGGGCCTCATCATGCAGATGATTGCCCGCAACCGCTTCGTGGAGCCCACGACGGCGGGCACCGCGGAGTCCGCCAGCCTGGGCCTGCTGACCGCCGCCCTGCTGGCGCCCGGCCTCCCGGTGCTCGGGAAGATGCTGGTGGCCACCGGCTTCGCCCTGGCGGGGACGGCGCTGTTCCTGCTGGTGCTGCGGCGCATCCCCCTGCGCTCGGCGCTCATCGTCCCGGTGGTGGGCCTGATTCTGGGCGGCATCATCGATTCGGCGACGACCTTCTTCGCCTACCGGTACGACCTGCTGCAGACGGTCAACGCGTGGACCACGGGTGACTTCTCCACCGTGCTTCGCGGCCGCTACGAGCTGCTGTGGGTGACGCTGGGCCTCACCTGCGCCGCCTACACCGCAGCGGACCGCTTCACCGTGGCCGGCATGGGCGAGACATTCACCACCAACCTGGGGCTGAACTACCCGCGCATCGTCGCGCTGGGGCTGGTCATCGTCTCCCTGGTCACCGCGATGGTGGTCGTCACCGTGGGCATGATTCCGTTCCTGGGCCTGATTGTCCCCAACCTGGTCAGCATGGTCATGGGCGACAACGCGCGCAGGTCCATTCCCTGGGTCGCGGTGAGCGGCGCTGGCTTCGTGCTGCTCTGCGACATCGTGGGCCGCGTGGTGCGCCACCCGTATGAGATTCCCGGAGGCACCATCGCCGGCGTCATCGGCAGCGTGCTCTTCCTGTACCTCCTGCTGAAGCGAGGCGCCCGTGTCGGCTAGCGCCCCGTCCGTCAGCCCCCTGCGGCCCCTGCTCGGCTTGGGTTGCGTGGCCGTGGCCTTCATGGCCCTGTTCATGCTCGTCGACGTGAGCGGCCCGTGGGACTTCGTGCTGCCCTTCCGCGGGAAGAAGGTCGCCACCGCGTTGCTGGTGGGCTACGCCGTCGCGGTCTCCACGGTGCTCTTCCAGACGGTGACGGGCAACCGAGTGCTGACGCCCGCCATCATGGGGTTCGACTACCTGTACGTGCTCATCCAGACGTGCCTGGTGTTCTTCCTGGGCTCCACCACCGTGGCGGGGCTGGACCCCCGGGTCCTCTTTGGCGCGGAGGTCATCATCATGGTGGCCTTCTCCGCCATGCTGCACGGCTGGCTCTTCGGCATGGCGCGGGGCAACGTCCACCTGCTGCTGCTCACCGGCGTGGTGATGGGCGTGCTGTTCCGGAGCCTGTCGTCGTTCGTCCAGCGCGTCATCGAACCCAACGAGTTCATCTTCCTGCAGGACCGCTTCTTCGCGAGCTTCAACGACCCGGAGCACGAGCTGCTGCTGCTCTCCGCGGCGCTGACGCTGGGGGTCTCCGTGCTGGGCCTGCGGCTGCTGCGCGCCTGTGACGTCCTGGTGCTGGGCCGGGAGGCCGCCATCAACCTGGGCGTGGACTACCCGCGGACGGTGTCCTGGGTGCTGGCGCTGGTGGCCATCCTGGTCGCCGTGTCCACGGCGCTGGTGGGGCCGGTGACGTTCCTGGGGCTGCTGGTGGCCAACCTCGCCTACGCGGTGATGCGGACGTACAAGCACGCGTTCGTCATCCCCGCCGCCGCGCTCATCGCCGCCATCGCCCTGGTCGCCGGGCAGCTCATCCTGGAGCGCGTCTTCCGCCTGGACACCAATCCCCGGGTCATCATCGAGTTCGTCGGCGGGGCGGTGTTCATCGCGATGCTCATGAGAAAGGCCACGAGATGATCGAGGCGAAGAACGTCAGCAAGCGCTACGGCGAGACGCTGGTGGTGGATGGCGTCACCCTGCGCCTGCCCGTGGGCGGCATCACCTCCATCATCGGTCCCAACGGCGCGGGCAAGTCGACCCTGCTGTCCATGATGAGCCGGGTGATGCCCATGTCGTCGGGCAACGTGCTGGTGGACGGGCTGGACGTCACCACCACGCCCGGAGACACGCTCGCGAAACGGCTGGCCATCCTCCGGCAGGACAACCACCTCACCGCGCGGCTGACGGTGCGCGAGCTGGTGGCCTTCGGCCGCTATCCGCACACCCAGGGCCGCCCCACCGCGCAGGACCGCGAGCACGTGGAGCGGGCCATTGAACACATGGGGCTGAGCGCGCTCGCCGACCGCTTCCTGGATGAGATGTCCGGCGGCCAGCGTCAGCGCGCCTTCGTGGCCATGGTGCTCTGCCAGGACACGGACCACGTGCTGCTGGACGAGCCGCTCAACGGCCTGGACCTGAAGCACGCGGTGTCCATGATGAAGCGGCTCCGGCACGCCGCGGACACGCTGGGCAAGAGCTTCGTGCTGGTGCTGCACGACCTCAACTTCGCCTCCTGCTACTCCGACCACATCGTCGCCATGCGCGACGGCAAGGTCGCGTTCCAGGGCCGCCCGGAGGACATCATGCGCTCCGACGTCCTGCGCGCCATCTACGAGCTGGACATCTCCGTGCAACAAATTGACGGCGACTGGATTGCCACACACTACAGGTGAAGGCGCGGTGCGGCGCGTCTGGGATGCACGGGGTTTCCACTAATCACAGACACTTGCACTGCCTTATCGGGCTGTGCCACATTTCACCGCGCTGGCCATGACGTCAGCAGACAGCAAGACGCCACCTCAAACCAGGAGTTCGCCATGAAGAAGGCCCTGTACTCTTTGGCTGTGCTGATGCGGTTTGCTCGCGCGGACAAGCTCTCCGCCCCGTATATCTATTACTAGTCAACAGCCGTCAGGCACTGTGCCCTGACGGCTGGGTCGCAAGAGCTGGTCGACGCGGGTGGAGCGCATGGTTCGCTCCGCCTGCGCCAGCGGCAGTTCCCCCCTCCAGGACCCTTTCATGCCACAGGTGCGCCTTCCGCCGGGGCCCAAGGGCCACTTCATTGCTGGCAACCTGGTGGCGTTCTCCGAGGACCCGCTGGGGTTCCTCACCCGCTGCGCCAGGGAGTACGGCGACGTGGTGCGCCTGGGGAAGCGCAACTTCCTCCTCAACCACCCGGACCTGATTGAACGCGTCCTCGTCAACGGCGACGGCAACTTCGTGAAGCTCGCCGGAGTGGGCCAAGGCAAGCGTCACAAAGGCGGCTTCCCCGAAGCGATGATGAACAGCGAGGGCGAGGACTGGCTGCGCAAGCGGCGCTTCGTCCAGCCCGCGTTCCATCGCAAGCACGTGGCCGCGTGTGGCGACACCGTGGTGGCCCTCACCGAGACGATGCTCCAGACGTGGCGCCCGGGCGACGCGCGGGACGTGCACGCGGACGTGTCCGCGCTGGCGCTCGACATCGTCAGCCGCTTCCTCTTCCACACACCCATCGACGACGAGGCCCGCCACGTGGCCGCCGCCGTGGACGCCGTCATGCGGCACACGGACAGTCCCCTGCGCCCGCCCATCTGGGTGCCCACGCCCACCAACCTGCGCCTGCGCCGGGCGCTGGGCCGGCTCAACACGCTGCTCGCGACGCTCGTGCGCCGCTACCGGGAGCAGCCGGAGTCGCGCACGGACCTGCTCGCCCTGCTGCTGTCCTCGCCGGAGCCCCTCTCCGAGGCCCAGCTGCGCGACGAGCTGGCGACGATGATCATGTCCGGCCACGAGACGACGGCGGACGCGCTCGTGTGGGCCTGGTACCTGCTGGCCCAGCACCCGGAGGCCGAGGCCCGGCTGGTGGCGGAGCTGGAGACGGTGCTCGGGGGCCGGCTTCCTGGCGCCGAGGACCTCCCGCGCCTGCGCTACACGGAGGCGGTGGTGAAGGAGGCCATGCGCCTCTACTCACCCGCGTGGATTACCAGCCGGGAGGCGCTGCGCGACTGCGAGCTCGGTGGGTTCCACGTCCCGGCGGGGACGATGCTGGCGGTGAGCCAGTGGGTCACCCACCGCGACGCGCGCTACTTCGACGCCCCCGAGTCCTTCCGTCCGGAGCGCTGGCTGTCCGAGGACGCCCAGCGCATGCACCGGTACGTCTACTTCCCGTTCGGCGGCGGCCCCCGGTTCTGCATCGGCTCGGCGCTGGCCATGATGGAGACGGTGCTCATCACCGCGTGCACGGCACGGCGGTTCCGGCTGGAGCTGGCACCCGGCTGCGTGGTGCGGCCCCGTCCGGCGCTCGCGCTGCAGCCGCTCGGGGTCCGGCTGATTCCGCGGCACCGCTCACACAGGACACAGGAAGGCGAGGTGCGGCATGCGGCGGGTGCCTGAAGGGGCAGCGGTCCGGCGCGAGTTCTTCCGCTCGGCATACCTGCTGGGCGCGCCCTGGGACATCGGACGGCCCCAGCGGGCCTTCGTCGACCTGTGGGAGGCCGGCGAGATTTCCGGCGAGGTGCTCGACGTGGGCTGCGGCTTCGCGGAGAACGCCCTCTTCCTGGCGGCCAAGGGCCTGACGGTGTGCGGCGTGGACATGATGGAGCCGGCCATCCAGCGGGCGCGCGAGACGGCCCGCCTGCGCGGGCTCGACGTGGACCTGCGCGTGGGCAACGCCCTGGAGCTGGGCACGCTGGGCCGGCGCTTCGACACCCTCCTCGATTCGGCCCTGCTCCACGTCTTCGAGCCTGGAGACCGGCCCGCGTTCGCCGCCAGCCTCGCGAGCGTGCTCCGGCCCGGCGGGCACTACCATGCGCTGTACTTCCGCGACGGGCCGCGCGCCGTTCCACCGGAGGCCCTGAGCGCTAGCTTCGGAGAAGGCTGGCGCGTGAAGTCCCTCCGGGAGGCGCACTACGAGCAGACCGACCCGGAGGGCGCGCGGGCCTGGCTCGCCACCATCGAGCGGGTGGCGGCGTAGGCGAAGGAGGCCAGGCGGCGCGGGGTAGCGCGGCAAGTACGCCTGGAACCAGGAGCGACCTGGCGGTCCGCGTACCGGCGCGCCGCGCCCAGCGGTGGCCGCTGCGCGCTCCCGGTGCTGAAGCTCACGCCTCGTCGGCCTTCGCCATCAGGAAGTCAATGACGGCGCGCACGGCGGGCAACTGGCCTCTGCGGTGTGGCGTCAGAAGCGTCGTCGTCACCGTGCCAGCGGCCCACGCCGGCAGCACGCGCGTCAGCCGCCCCGCCTCCACGTCCGCGCGCGTGAAGGACTCCGGCAGGCAGACGACGCCCAGCCCCGCGGTGGCCGCCTTCAGCAGCACCAGCGACTCGTCGGCGCTCATGCGCACCCGAGGCACCACCGTGACGGCCTCACCGGCGCGCCCGCGCAGCCTCCACTCGGTGGCCATGGCGCTGGTCAGGAGGCCGTCGTGTTCGCCCAGGTCCTCCGGCCGGCGAGGCTTGCCGCGCCCGGACAGGTAGCCGGGCGAAGCCACCAGGATGATGGGCTCCACTGACAGCCGGCGCTGGACCAACCCCGAGGCAGGCAATGGCGCGAAGTGGCTGCGCACGGCGATGTCGAAACCCTCCTGCACCACGTCCACGAAGCGGTCCGTCGCGTGGAGCTCGACGCGCACCTTGGGATGGGCGAGCGCCAGCGACGGCAGCCGGTCCGCGAGCTGGAACTGCGCCGTTGGCACCGACGTGGTGATTTTCACCACGCCACGAGGCTCCACTTGCCGGCGGCGCACCACGCTCTCCGCGGCCTCCGCCTCAATCACGACAGCGCGGGCATGGTCCAGGAAGTCCCGCCCCACGTCCGTCAACGTGAAGCTCCGCGACGTGCGCTGAATCAACCGGGCGCCCAGCCCGTCCTCCAGCTCCGCCACCCGCTTGCTCACCGTGGACTTGGGAATGCCCAGCCGCCGCGCCGCCGCGGCGAAGCCACCGCTCTCCACGGCCTGGACGAAGAGCTGGAGGTCGTTGAGATTCAAGGGCCGCGCCTCATCGTCCACGGGTGTGGACCTTGCGTTCGCGTTCCGCTGTCTACACGGCGCGCGCTTCCACGGCCATCTTGTCCTCATCGAAGGCATCGCGCCTTCCGCTTCGGACAGGAGATTCACCATGGAACTGCCCACCCTCTTCTACGGCATCCCCTCTGGCTGCTCGTTCGGCTCCATCGTCGCGCTGGAATGGCTGGGCCGGCCGTACCAGCTGTGCCGCATCGCCATGCCGGAGGACGTCACCACCGCGGACTACCGCCGCATCAACCCCGTCGCGGAGACGCCTACCTTGATGACGGAGACAGGCGCGCGCATCAGCGAGAGCATGGCCATCCTCAACCACCTGGGCGCGCGCGGCGTGGACACGGGCCTGTCCTTCGCGCAGGGCACCGAGGGCTTCGACCGCCTGAACCAGATGCTCGCGTACCTGAACACCACCTTCTTCGGCGCCTTCTCGCCGCTCTGGTACGCGCTGGAGCACGCCGACCTGCCGGAGTCCGACAAGCAGGCCCTGCGCACCTACGGAGCCCGCGGCGTGCTCACAGCGCACGCGAAGCTGGAGGCGATGCTGGGCGACCAGCCATGGCTGCTGGGTGACCAGCGCACCCTGGCGGACGCCTACTTCATCGGCATCGCCCGGTGGACCCGGTACCACGACGTGCTGGACCGCCGCGACTCCCCGAAGCTCCAGGGCCTCTTCGAGCGGCTGGAGGCGGACGAAGGCGTGCGCTTCGCCCACGCCATTGAAAAGGGCGAGACGCCCCGGGGCAACGGCGCGTTCCAGGGACACATCCTCCTCGCGGAGGCCCTGCGACGCCTGCCCGACTGAGCCGCGACGGTGGCCGCGACACCTTCAGGTGCCAGGCCCTTCACTCCGCCAGCAGCTCGCGCAGCCGCGCTTCCAGGAAGTGCCGCTCGGGCGCGGTGCGGACCAGCGCCAGCGCCCGCCGGTAGGCACTCACGGCCTCCTCCTTGCGCCCCAGCCGCCGGAGCAGGTCCGCGCGCGCGGCCGGCAGCAGGTGGTAGTCCGCCAGCCGTCCAGAGGCCTCCAGGTCGTCCACCAGGGCCAGCCCGTGCTCGGGGCCACGAGCCATCGCCACGGCGGCGGCATGGTTGAGCGCCACCACGGGCCCCGGCGTCAGCACCACCAGCCGCGCATACAGCGCGGCAATCTGCGCCCAGTCGGTGTCCTCGGCGCGCGGCGCCTGGGCATGCAGCGCCGCGATGGCCGCCTGCACCGTGTACGCTCCCCGGGCGCCCATGGCGAGCGCGGCCTCCAGCTCCGCCAGTCCTTCGTCCCGCTGCGCGCCATCCCAGCGCGAGCGGTCCTGCCGGTCCAGCAGCACCAGCCCGCCATCGGCCGCCACGCGCGCACGGCGACGGGAATGGTGGAGCAGCATCAGCGCCCGCAGGGACGCCACCTCCGCGTCGTCCGGGAGCAGCGAGCGCGCCAGCCGGGCCAGGCGCAGGGCCTCCTCGCAGAGGTCCACCCGCAGCAGCGCCGGCCCGTCCGTGGCCGCGTAGCCCTCCGAGAAGACGAGGTAGAGCGTGTGCAGCACGCCCTCGGTGCGCTCCGCCAGCGCCTCGGGCTCCGGGATGACGTAGGGGATGCGCGCGGTGCGTATCTTCCGCTGCGCGCGCACCAGCCGCTGGGCCAGCGTTGCGGGCGACACGAGGAAGGCGCGAGCAATCTGCTCCGTCGTCAGCCCGCACAGGCAACGAAGCGCGAGCGCCACCTGGGCCTCGGGCGACAAGGCAGGGTGACAGCAGGTGAAGAGCAGCCGCAGCGAATCGTCAGGCAACGCCTGCCAGCCGGCGCCGTCCACGGATGGCGCCGCCGCCTCCAACTCGCCCACGCGCGCCTCCAGGCGAGCGGACCGCCGCATGCGGTCCACCGCCTTGTTGCGCGCGACGCGCATCAGCCAGCCGGCCGGCTCGCGCGGCACGCCCTCGCGCGGCCACTGCGTCAGGGCGGAGGCGAAGGCGTCCTGCACCACCTCCTCCGCCGCGCCGAAGTCGCCGTCCAGCACGCGGATGAGCGTGGCCACGATGCGCCCGTAATCCTCACGGTGCGCCCGTTCAAGCATGGAAGCGGTGTCCATCATCCCGCGCGGAGCCCGGCGTCAGTCCTGGGGCATGGTGAATTCGCGCACCGGCCGCACCTCGATGGAGCCGCTGCGCGCGCTGGGGATGCGGGACGCGATGCCAATGGCCTCGTCGAGGTCCCTGGCCTCCACGAGAAAGAAGCCGCCCAGTTGCTCCCGCGTCTCCGCGAAGGGGCCGTCGGTCGTCAGGCGCTTGCCGTCGCGGATGCGCACCGTGGTGGCCGCCGCCGTGGGCTCCAGCTCCTCGCCCGAAAGGAAGTGCCCGCTCCGCTGGATGGCCTCCGTGAAGGTGCCGTACTCGCCCAGCACGCGCTGGACCTCCGCCTCCGACAGCGTCTCGGCGGCCTTCTCGTTCTCGTAAATCATCAGCAGGTACTTCATGGGTCAGTGCCTCCTTTCTTCCATGGTCGAACGGAACCCCCGTGAATCGACCGCCTTTTCACGGGGAATTTCTTTTCAATTTCCGGCCGCACCCAAACGACCGCACGGCGCAATCGCGCTTCGGATGGACCGTAGCCGGGGGGACTCTCGACACTCCGGTCCCCATGCTCCGCATCTCCGCCGTCTCGAAGACCTACCCCCATGGCGTCCGAGCGCTCCAGGACATCGACCTCACCATCGGCAAGGGGCTCTTCGGACTGCTGGGCCCCAACGGCGCGGGGAAGTCCACGCTCATGCGCATCCTGGCCACGCTCCAGGCGCCAGACACGGGACAGCTCCGCTTCGACGGTGTCGACGTGCTCGCGGACCCACAAGCGCACCGGCGGCACCTGGGCTACCTGCCCCAGGACTTCGGCGTGTACCCCGGCGTGTCCGCCGTGGAGCTGCTGGACCACCTGGGCGTGCTCAAGGGCCTGACGAACGCGCGCCAGCGCCGCGAGCAGGTGGACGCGCTGCTCCAACAAACCAACCTCCACGCGCACCGGAAGAAGGCCGTCAGCGGCTTCTCCGGGGGCATGCGGCAGCGCTTCGGCATCGCGCAGGCGCTGCTGGGCCAGCCCCGGATGCTCATCGTCGACGAGCCCACCGCGGGGCTGGACCCGGAGGAGCGCAACCGGTTCCACAACCTCCTCAGCGAGGTGGCGGAGGATGTCGTGGTGCTGCTGTCCACCCACATCGTCGAGGATGTCCGCCAGCTCTGCCCCCGCATGGCCATCCTGTCCGGAGGCCGGGTGCTGCGCGAAGGCATTCCCGACCAGCTCGTCGGCGAGCTGACGGGCCGCGTGTGGCGCAAGACGGTGGAGAAGCGCGAGGTGCCCGCCCTCCGCGCTTCCCGGACGGTGCTCTCCACGCAACTGGCGGGTGGCAGGACGGTGCTCCGGGTGCTGGCGGACGAAGCGCCCGCGCCGGGCTTCGAATCCGTGCCGCCGGACCTGGAAGACGTCTACTTCGCCGCCCTGGTGGGACATGGCCGGTGAGCTGCTTCGCTTCGAGTGGCGCTTCCAGACGCGCCAGGCCGCCTTCTTCGTGGCCGTCGCCGCCTTCCTGGGAATGGCGTTCGTGTTCGTCGGCACGGGCTACGGCCCGGACAACGCCCACATCAACTCCCCGGCGTCCGTCATGCAGTCGCTGGGGTTCCTGTCGCTGTTCTCCAGCTTCGTGCTCAGCGCCTTCTGCGCGAACGCCGCCCTGCGCGACAGCGAGCACCGGATGGAGGCGCTCGTCTACGCGACGCCCATCTCCAAGCTCACGTACCTGTCCGTCCGGCTCGCGGGCGCGCTGCTGGCGGCGCTCGCCGTGTTCACCGTCGCCGCGCTGGGGCTGATGCTGGCGCCGTGGGTCCTCGACGTGGACCCGGAGCGGCGCGCGAGCTGGGAGGTCCTCCGCTACGCCTGGGCGCTCACCGTCATGGTGCTGCCCAACCTGCTCTTCGCCGCGTCGCTGCTGTTCGCCGTCGCCACGCTGACGCGCAGCGCGCTGGCCACCTACGTCGGCGCCGTCTTCCTCTACGCGCTCTATTTCGTGGGCGCGCTGCTGGGGGACTCCCCCTTGATGGCGGGCGCCGCGCCGCAGACGTCGGAGGCCGTGGCGCGCGCCGCCCTGCTGGACCCGTTCGGCCTGTCCGCCTTCTTCGCCCAGACGCGCTACTGGACCGAACACGAACGCAACACCCGCCTGCTCGGCCTGGAAGGTGCCTTCCTGCACAACAGGCTCCTGTGGCTGGGCGTCTCCGCCGGGGTGCTGGCGTTCGTCCACCAACGCTTCGCCTTCCGCGCGGCGTCCGGCGCGAAGCCCCGGCGCATCCAGCCCGAGGCGGCGGCCCCAGGCCGCGTCCCCTACCGCCCCGTGGCGGCCGACCGCGACGAGGGCACCCGGTTCCGAGCCGCCCTGGGGTCCACGCTGAAGGTGGAAGCAGGCTCCATCCTCACGAGCCGGGCCTTCCTGGCGTTGATGGCGCTCTGGGTCTTCGTGCTCGGCATGGAGGTCGCCGCTAGCGCCACGCAGGCGGAATACGGCACACGGCTGCTGCCCACCACGGGGCTGCTGCTGCAGGCCATCCATCCGCCGCTGTTCCTCTTTGGCTCGCTGTGCCTGGTCTACTTCGGCGCCGAGCTCGTCTGGCGGGAGCGCGTCGTCCGCCTGAGCGAACTCCTGGACGCGACGCCCGCCTCCAGCGCCGTGTTCTACCTGTCGAAGCTGGCGGTGCTGGGCCTGCAGGTCCTCGCGCTGACCGCCTCCGCGGTGGGCATCGCGGTGCTCTTCCAGCTCACGCGAGGCTACCGGCACCTGGAGCCGGAGCTGTACCTGTCGCTGCTGTACTTCACCGGGCTGCCGCTGCTGCTGTTCGCGGTGGCGGTGCTGTGGCTCCAGACGCTGAGCCCCCACCGCTACGTGGGGATGTTCCTGGGCCTGCTCCTGGCGTTGGCCATGCGGCAGGGCGGCCTGGTGGGGCTGGAGCACGGGCTGCTGCGCTATGCGAGCGGGCCGCCGCTCCGCTATTCGGACATGAATGGCTTTGGGGCCGGGGTCCACGGCTTCAACGCGTACATGGTGTATTGGAGCGCCCTGGCGGGGGCGCTGGGGCTGCTCACCTGTGGCCTGTGGCGGCGCGGCGTCAGCCCTCCGCTGCGTGCACGCTTCGCGGCCCTTCCTCGGGAGTGGGGACGGCGAGGCGTGACGGCGGTGGCGGCGTGTCTGACGCTCTTCGTGTTGGCGGGAGGCTTCATCTTCCACGGCACGAACGTGCTCAACCGCTACGAGACGCGCGCCCAGCTCGCGGATTGGAAGGCCGACTACGAGAAGGCCTATCAGCGCCACGAATCCCTCCCCCAGCCCAGCATCGTCGCCGTGAAGGCCCGCGTCGACCTGTACCCCGAGGAAGCGCGCTATCGCGCGACCGGCAGCTACGTGCTGGAGAACCGGACGCGAGCGCCCATCCCGCGGGTGTGGCTCTCCGTGCGCCGCGACGCGCGCCACGCCACACTGGCGTTGCCGGGGGCCCGGCAGGTCCACCACGACAGCCGCTTCGGCATGGCCGCGCTCGAGCTGGACACGCCCCTGCCGCCCGGCGCGAAAACCGAGCTCACCTTCGCGCTCGAGCTGGCGCGGCGGGGCATCCGCGACGAGGCACGCGACACCTCCATCGCCGCGAACGGCTCGTTCATCTCCAACCTGGAGGCCTTTCCCGCCATTGGATACCGGAAGGGCTACGAGCTCGTCGACGAACGGGAGCGGCGCCAGCGAGGGCTGCCGGAGACGCCTCGGGTGGAAGCGGAAGCCGAAGGCGACCTGGGGCTCGCGGAGGGCGGCGGGGGACAGCGCACCTGGACCACCCTGGACCTGACGGTGTCGACCGCGGACACCCAGCTCGCGGTGGCCCCAGGCGAGCTGCGGCAGACGTGGCACGAGGGGGACCGGCGCGTCTTCCGCTACGTCATGGCGCGCCCCATGCTCAACTGGTTCGCCATCGTCTCCGCGCGCTACGCGGTGAGGAAGGCGCGGCACCAGGGCGTGGACGTGGAGGTGTATTACCACCCCGGGCACGCCCACAACGTGGAGCGGATGCTGCGCGCGGCGACGCGCTCCCTGGACCTGCTCGGGGCCCAGCTCGGCCCCTATCCCCACCGCCAGCTTCGCATCGTGGAGGTGCCTGCCACCTGGGGCTTCGGCGCGCTCGCGCTGTCGAACACCCTCTACACCCCCGAGCACCGGGGCTTCCTCACGGACCCTGGCGAGCAGGGCACCGTGGACCTCATCACCCGGCGCATCGCGCACGAAGTGGCGCACCAGTGGTGGGGACATCAGGTCGACCCGGTGAGCGGCCCCGGCGGGCTGCTCATCACCGAGTCCCTGGCGAAGTACGCGGAGCAGCGCGTGCTGAGAGCCACCCACGGCGAGGCCCAGGTGCGTCAGGTGCTGGCCTTCGACCTGGACCGCTACCTGCGAGGCCGCGCGGAGGAGGACGGCGAGGAACCGCCACTCCTCCAGACGAGGGATGAGCCCTACCTTTATTACGGCAAGGGCGCGGTGGTGATGAGGGCGCTGGAGGACCTGCTCGGTGAGGCCGCGCTCGACCGGGCCCTGCGCG
>NZ_JAAIYB010000163.1 GCF_010894475.1 Myxococcus vastator | reverse complement strand
GCGCTGGGACGAGGCGTGGCCGGAAGAGGAGGGGAGCGCCCACCTGTCGACCGCTGTCTCAGGGCGTGGGGAGCGAGGCAATCCGTTCGCCGATGGGCGGATGGCTCATGCCCTTGAGGACGACCCAGCGGGGGGGCGCGGGGTCCATCTTGTTGACGCGCGCGGCCTTCACCAGCATGCGCCGGAAGGCGTCCACGTCACCCGTGAGCCGCAGGGCATAGCGGTCCGCCTCGCGCTCCCGTTCCCGGGAGAAGGCGCCCGAGATGGGCCTGGCCGTCAGCACGAGGAGGAAGAAGACCAGGGAGATGAGGGGCAGGTTGCGGATGTCCGCGAAGTGGGGGGCGCCGAACCAGCCCCGCGACGCGGACAGGCGCAAGAGGCGGTCGAGCGCGAAGAGCAGGGCCACCAGCACCAGCGACGAGGCGATGCGGGCGGGCCACTTCGACTCGTTCACATGGCCTGCTTCGTGGGCCACCGCGGCCAGCACTTCGTCCTCGGAGAGCTCCTTGAGGATGATGTCGTTGAGGACGATGGTGCGCGTGGGGCCCTGCCCGGCGAAGTAGGCCTGCAGCCGGCGCGAGGAGACGGAGGTCTCCTCCACGAGGACGTCGGCGAAGGCGATGTCCGCCTGCTCCATGAGGGCCACGATGCGGGTGCGCAGGGGGCCTTCGGGCAGCGGCTTCTGGTCGAAGAAGAGCCGGCTGCGGTACGGGTCCAGTGCCCCGGAGACGAGGAGCAGCAGGGCCACGGGCACGCCCAGCACCAGCCACCATTGGCGCAGCCTGCGCGCCAGGCCGAACATGCCGATGACGAGCGCGGAGATGGCGAAGGACGCCAGCAGCTGGGCCTTCACCATGTCGTAGGCGAAGGTGGCGGGCGTCTGCGTGGACATGCCGTGCCGGTGCTCCAGCGTGTAGCTGAACCAGACGTCCACGGGCAGGTAGATGAGCGACACGACCAGGTCTGTGAAGAGGGCGAAGAGCACCGCCGCGCCCCAGCCGGGCTCGCCCCACAGCCTGTCCATGGCGCGAAAGAAGGCGCGGGTGACTGGCGCCGTCCGGAGGAAGCCGAGCCGCCGTTCCAGGCCTGCGGCGGCCGCCACGGCCAGGCGGTGGAGGGGTTGGACGAGCACGCCCAACATGAGCAGCATCAGGGCCAGGTTGGCGAAAGGCCCCACCGCGGCCCGGATGTAATAGGGCCGGTGGAAGGCGTGAATCTCCGCCAGTTGCTCGGGCGTGAAGAGGGGCTCCATGGAAGCCCCAGGCTACGCCGTGCGCCCCGGGCCTGCCCAGCCAGGGGCGCTACCACGCTCAGGTATGGGGCTCGGCCTCGGAGGATGGCGCCGTCGACGCGGGCTCGCCCTCCGCGTCCGCAAGCAGCAGGGCCTTCACCTTGGCCAGGCTCTCACGCGTGCGGTCCACGAAGGTGCTCTGCGAGCCGATGCGCTCGGCCGTCTCCAACGTGCGCTCGTAGATGTTGATGGACTTGGTGAGCAGCACCCGAATCTTCTTCCGCAGCTCCTGCCGGTAGATTTGGGCTTCGCTGGCATCCAGCTCCGCGGGGGCGGGCGAGTTCACCATGTGCTCGTAGAGGTTCTCGTACAGCGAACCAATCTGCGTGCCCGCGGCGGTGGCCCAGTAGCCGTTGCCCACGCGGATGGAGCGCAGGTAGTGGCCCTGCGCGGACAGGAGCAGCTCGGCTTTGTAGTTGAGGTCCTGGGCGAGCGTGTCCGCGCCCTTCGCCGGGTCCAGCTTCACGCCGTCGTAGTGGAGTCGGTACAGCTCGCCGATGAAGAAGTGGGCCTGGGCGGGGAAGTAGTCATCCACCTCGCCCTTGTCCTCCAGGGCATCATAGGTGGAGAGCGCCTTGCGCAGGGTGACCTCGGCGGTCTCCGGCGAGCCGCTCTCCAACTGGCAGATGCCCTGCTGCACCTGCGCCTCGAGGCGGCGGTTGAGGGGGAGGTCCTCGCGCGCGACGATGATGCCCAGCAGCTTCGCGGCCTGTTCGTAGCGCTCCAGGTGGTAGTCCACCTCCGCCACGCGGAAGGCCGCGTCCAACGCGTCACCCTGGCCCTTGGCCGGGTCCGACAATTCGGAGAAGCGGTGGCCGGCTTCCTCCCACTCCTTGAGGCGCTGGTGGGCCAGGCCCGCGTTGTAGAGCGCCGCGCGGCGGTGGCGGCTGTCAGGGAAGAAGTCCACGAGCCGGCCGAAGTAGCGGGCCGCCTGCTGGAAGTCGTTCGCGGCGAAGGCCGACGTGCCGCCCGCGAAGAGCTCTTCGTCGTTGAGCTTGTCCAGCTCCAGGTCCGCCGTCACCGTCACCGCGTCGAAGTGGAGCTCCTGCTTGGGCGCCTTCGCCTGTGGCTCCTCCCGCGCGGCGGAGCCCGTCGTCCGGCACCCGGATACGACAAGGCCCAGCGCGGCCATCCACCACCACCGGCTGACAGGCTTCTGCTTCAGCGCTCTCCCGTTCACCACATCCTCCTCCTGGACCGGCTCCCCCTCCCGGACAGCGCCGGGCACCGCGGGGTTCCCACCCCCGTCACCGGGCACGCCAGCTTAATGCGCCGGACCCGTGCGCGCTTCCCCGGCCGCCTGCTTCCCGAGGACGACTGGACTGAAGAAGTGCGGCGGTTTCGCACAAGCACCGTGCGAAACAGGGAAACGCGGCGGCGGGGCCGAAGCATGGGGGCCCCTGGCCGGGGTCAGCCGAGTGTCTCGTCGCCCACCAGGTAGCGTCCGGTACGCCACAGGGCGGAGATATCGTGCACATCCATCGCGAAGCGGGGCACCTGGATGATGGGGACCCCCGGACAGGCGGCCTGGAGCTGGGCGATGCCGGTGTGGTCCTGCTCGGCCATGATGTGCTGCTCGCGCAGCGTCTCTTCCACCTTGGCGCGGCGGCTGGGCGTCAGCGTGGCCGCGTCCGCCCACAGCGCCTCCGTGGGCATGGGGTGCACGCGGTTGACCACCAGCGACACCACCTCCATGCGGTGCTGCTTGAGCATCTTGTGGAAGTGGATGGCCTCGTCCATGCGCTCGGGGTGGGGGCTCGTCACCAGCACGAAGCCGGTGCTCGGGTCCTCCAGCAGCTGGCGCACGCCCCGGGCGCGCTCGCGAAAGCCCTCGTTGAGCGAGGAGATGGCGAGCATGAAGTTGGAGAGCTCCTGGAGCATCTCCGTGCCGGTGAACCTGGCCAGGCCCCGCATGACGTAGCCGCCGCGATTGAACAGGGACATCCCCAGCTTGCCGGCCTTGAGCGCCGGGGTGAGGAGCCACTTCGCCGCGTCGTTGTCCAGGAAGTCCAGGACCCGGTTGGGCGCGTCCAGGAAGTCCAGCGCGTGCGCGGTGGGCGGCGTGTCCAGGACGATGAGCTCGTAGTTGCTGCTGCGGCGCAGCTCCCACAGCTTCTCCATGGAGATGTATTCCTGGCTTCCCGCCAGGGCCGTGGAGAGCGACTGGTAGAAGCGGTTGGACAGGATGCGCTCGCGCTGCTCGGGCGAGGCGACGCGGGTGATGAGCTCGTCCCACGTCTGCTTCATGTCCAGCATCATCGCGTACAGCGGCGCGCGGGGATGCACGCCCAGTGGCTCCAGCGCGGTGGCGGGGACGGGCGTCTCCGCGTTGCCCAGCGCCGTGAGTCCCAGCGAGTTGGCCAGCCGCCGCGCCGGGTCGATGGTGCACACCAGGCTGGAGCGCCCATCCACCGACGCGCGCAGGGCCAGGGCGGCCGCCGCCGTCGTCTTGCCCACGCCGCCGGAGCCCACGCAGATGAGGACGCGCTTGCCCGCCAGCGCGGGCGACAGGGCCGTCGTGCTCACGCCGCCCCCGTCACGAGAGGTTCAAGGTGCTCCATGACCTGTTCAATCGCCTTGCGCCCGAACTCGGGCGTGAAGAGCCGGGGGACGGGGTAGACGGGCGCATGCAGGTTGCGCTCCAGCTTCGTCCCGGCGAGCACCGCCTGCGCCGCGCGGTCGTGGTGCGCCTGGGCCACGGCGAGCAGCTCCGGATGGCCCCCCAGGGCCTCCAGGTCCGCTTCGGTGAAGCGCTCCGGGAAGGACTGGTTGAGCACCGCCGCGTGCGTGCGCAGGCTCACCTTGTCCCGCAGCGCCGCGTGCAACTCCAGCGCCTCGTTCACCGGCATCTCCTCGGGGAGCGCCACCAGCACGGCGGCCGTCACCGCCGGGTCCACCAGGAGGTCGCGCATCTTCTGGGCCTCGCGGGCCATGGGCCCCGGCGGCACCGTCTGAATCAGCACCTGCGGCACGCTGAGGAAGGAGATGGCGTGGCCGGTGGCCGGCGCGTCCATGATGACGGTGTCGAACCGCCAGCGCCCGTCCGGGAGCTTCTCCTGCAGGTGGAACATGATTTTCCCCAGCAGCACCAGCTCCTGCAGGGACGGGATGAAGCGGAGGAACTGGCGCACCAGCCGGTTCTCGAAGACCGTCTTGTAGAAGGTCTCGAAGCGGAGGACCATGAGGCCGTACTCGCGCATGGCCTCCTGGGGCCGCACGTTGACGGCCCAGAGGTTCTGCTCCAACTGGGCCACTTCGGGCCCGGCTTCGGGGCGCTCCAGGAAGCGGCTGACGCGCTCCTGGGTGTTCACTTCGCACACCAGGGTGCGCTTGCCCGCACGCGCCGAGCGCAGGGCCAGCGCCGCCGCGACGGTGCTCTTGCCGACTCCGCCCTTGCCGGAGACGATCCACAGGCGCTTGTCGAGTAGTCCGGCCATAGAGTGAGAGCGGCGAACCGTAGGAATCGTGTTCACGGGAGTCAACGCGTTTGGCCTCGGCTTGTTGCGCTGCTTGACACGTCGCGTTGCCCCCTCGCAGAGTGCGGCGTTTTCTTCAAGACTTCCAGACGGCCCGGCAGGGCTTTGCTCGCGAGGACGCGTGTTTTCATGCTCAAGAACAACCCGGTGATGAAGAAGCTCGTGGAGACGGGCGAGGAGCGCATCGGCAAGCTGGCGCAGCAGCTGCTGTCGAACGAGAAGTTCGTGTCGGCGGTGCAGACGCTGGTGTCGCGCTCCCTGGCGGCGAAGGGCACCCTGGACAGCGCGCTGCGCACGGCCCTGTCCGCCGCGAACCTGCCGTCCACCGCGGACCTGGAGCAGCTTCGTTCGAAGGTGGACGACCTGGAGCGGCTGCTCTCGTCCGTCGAGGGCAAGCTCGACACGCTGCTGGCGGCGAAGTCCCCGAAGAAGTAGTCGGCGGGGGAGGAGTGCCCAGGCATGAGGCGCATCGCGTTCATCAATGAGAAGGGCGGCACCTGCAAGACGACGCTTGCGGTGAACACCGCCGCCTGGCTGGCCAAGGAGCGCGGCCTGCGGGTGCTGCTGGTGGACCTGGACACGCAGGGCCACGCGGGCAAGGCCCTGGGCGTGGACGTGCGCACCTTGCCGCGCAACGTGTTCCACCTGCTGACGGACGCGTCGGTGCGCTTCGAGGACGTCGTCCAGCGCTCGGCCCTCGAGGGCCTGGACGTGCTGCCCGCCTACAAGGAGATGGCGGACTTCCCCGTCGTGGTGGCCGCGGATGAGCGCCGGGCCCACCGGCTGGCGGACCGCCTGCGCGCGGCGGACGCGGCGGGCTATGACGCCATCGTCTTCGACGCGCCGCCCTCCATGGGGACCACCACTCGCAACATCCTGGTGGCCGCCACCGAGGTGGTGGTGCCGGTGGCGCTGACGTACCTGGCGCTGGACGGCTGCGCGGAGGTGGCGGACACCGTGCGTCAGGTGGGCGAGGCGGAGGGGCGGCCGGACCTTCGCGTCACGAAGGTGGTGCCCACGCTGTACCGGAAGACGGCGCTGGCCACGGCGATTCTGGAGCGCCTGAAGGCCTACTTCCCGGACGCGCTGGCGGCCACGCCGCTGGGCTACGACGTGAAGGTCGACGAGGCCCAGAGCCACGGGCAGACCATCTGGGAGTACGCGCCGCGCAGCCGGGGCGCACAGATGCTGGCCGCCATCGCCGCGGAGCTGCACGGAGAGCCCGCCCCCAAGCGGAGGCGGGCCTCACAGAAGGCCTGAAGCCGCGCGGCTACTCCTGCTTCGGCGGGCTCTTCTGCTGCTCGGCCTGCTCCAGCTTCTTCTCCAGCTCCTCGAGTCGCTGGGTGAGCGAAGCCATGTCGCGGCCCAGCGCGGGCAGGTTGCCGGTGAGGTTCTCCACGACGTGCTTCACGCGCTCGTCGATTCGCCGCTGCCACTCCTCGAAGGCGCGCTGGCTGGCCTTGAGCAGGTCGGCCGGGCTGAGCCCTGCTGCTGCCGCGGCGGCGGCGGCGTCCGCGGTGGTGGTGTCCTCGGTGGCGGCGGCGGGGGCCTCGGGCTCACCCTCTGCCCGGGGGGCGTTCTCGTCCCGGCGCAGGAGCTTGTCGAGTCGGGACTCGGCCTCCTCGCGGAT
Organism: Myxococcus vastator; assembly: GCF_010894475.1. GTDB lineage: Bacteria > Myxococcota > Myxococcia > Myxococcales > Myxococcaceae > Myxococcus > Myxococcus vastator. Next base: position 10,027 of record NZ_JAAIYB010000163.1, on the reverse strand, counting down.
GGAGGCGACTCGCGGGGAGACCTCCTTCTGGATGAACCCGGAGATGGACTCGCCGGGGTGGCGGATGATTTCCCGCAGCACCGACAGCGGCATCTGGTTCTTCTTCTTCTCCTCTTCGAAGATGATCTGCGCGAGGGTGACGGAGGTCAGGTCCTCTTTGGTACGATTGTCGACAATCCGTACCTCGGTGCCCTCCTTAATCATCGCTGCGATCTCATCAAGGGTGACGTACCGGCTCTCCACGGTGTCGTAGAGCTTCCGGTTCGTGTACCGCTTGATGATCTTCGGCTCCTTGCTGGGAGCGCCTGCTTGCTCAGCCTCGCTCATGTGTCTCTCCGCCCCTTTTTGGGCTCGACATCAAGCCACGTGCCCCGCCTGAGTCTCGCAGGGGCGTTTCTCGTAGCAGAGGGGGTGGGGGCGAGCAAGCAACGTGAACCCGGCTCGCCGTGTCTACCCCGTCGTCCTATACTCGTGCTTCCAGCCGGGCCTGCTGAATGATCGTCAAGTGTGAGCGGTGCCAGACGCGGTTCAAGATCCCCGACGAGAAGGTGACCGAGAAGGGGGTCAAGGTCCGCTGCACCAAATGCCAGAACACGTTCCGGGTCACCCGCGAGGCCGCTGCCGGCCCTCCGGGCGAGCCGCCAGCCCCCTCCTCGGGCGGGCAGGTGGACCCTTTCGCTCAATTTGGGGTCGCTCCAGACCCCACGTCCGTGGACGTCACCAAGCCGGGCTACTTCGAGCTGGGAGTCGAGGCGAGCAGGCCGATGCCTGCACGTCCCACGCCCCCCGCGTCGAACTGGAACAGCATGGACGGGGACCTGGGCTCGGAAGACGGCGTCTTCCGGGAGCCCACGCGAATCACGTCGCTGCCGCTGCCTCCCGCCGCGCGTCCACCCGAAGCGTCGGTGGGTCGCGCGCCACCGCCGGGCGCCTTCGTGGTTCCAGGTCCTGAGCGTCCGGGGCGCCCACCCGCGGCGGTGCCCGCGCCCCCCGGTTCGGGGAGCGCACCTGCGCGAGCGGCGGGGGCCCGAGGTGCGGGTGGCCCCGCTGGCAGGGAGGACCGCTCCGTGCCTCCCGTCCCCGAGCCCGCCGGGGCCCCCGTGTCCCCGGCGAGTGCTCGCCGTAACGCCGCGCCGCCGCCGGTGGCCGACCCGTTCTCGGAGCTCCTGGGGCCGTCTTCGCCTGCCCAGCCGTCAGCGCCCGCGAAGGCGCTCGGCCGAAGCGCGGTGACGCCGCTTCCGGTGGGCGCGCCCGCGGGGGCCACGGCGCTCGGGACGGTGCGCCCGGGCGCTGCGCCCCCCGCTTACGGTGGGGACGACCCCTTCGCGTCCATCGACATCGATGATGTGGCGGCGATGCCGTCGCCGGCCACGGGCGCGCCGCCACCGGTGGAGAACGACCCGTTCGCGTCCATCGACATCGACGATGCGACGGTTCCGTCCGCGGCACCCGGGCTGCCTCGGCCCGTGGGCAGCGACCCATTCGCATCCATCGACATTCATGCCGCGGGGCCCGCGAAGTCCGGGGCACCTTCAGCGGGGAGTGGTCCTCTCGCAGCGGTCGACATTCATGGCGCGGGGCCCGCGAAGTCCGCGGCGCCTTCAGCGGGAAGTGGTCCTCTCGCGGCGGTCGACCTCCACGCCTCGGGGCCCGCGAAGCCTTCCAAGGCCGCATCGCCTTCTGTCGGGAGTGGTCCTCTCGGGGCGGTCGACATCCATGCGTCGTCGCCTGCTGCCGCGGGCAGTAACGACCCCTTCGCCGCCATGGACCTGCGGGCACCTGCCGCGTCGACTCGGAAGGCAGCTCCAGCGCCGGTTGGGAGCGACCCGTTCGCGTCCATCGACCTCCACGCCGACGCGCCCGCCGCGTCCGGCGGCGGGCTTGTTCCAGGCGGGAGTGACCCGTTCGCGTCCGTCGACCTCCACGCCGACGCGCCCGCCGCGATGCCGCCCTCCGCGAATCCCCGGGACTTGTTCGACCTGGGCTCGGACGTGGGCGGGCAGGGCGAGGATTCTGGCTTGCTGCCCACGGACACGGGCCGCGCCGCGCTGTTCGGGACCTCCGACGCCTCCGATGCTTCGCTGCTTGGCGATGTCCCCCCCACCCTGGATGACGCGGAGGCCTTTGGCGTCACCCTGGGCCGGGTCGGGGCATCCAGCGGCGTCCAGCGCGAGGTGCTGGACATGGACGGGCTGCCGGCGAAGCCCGTGGTCACCGTGGCCAAGCCCACCGCGCGTCCCGAGGACGTGGGCATCCCGCTGAGCCGCCCGTCGAGCCGGCTTCGCAAGGCGCTGGGCGTCACGGTCAACTTCGTGTTGGCCGCGGCCCTGGTGGCCGTGCTGGGCACGGTCGGCCGGGTGTATCTGAGCGAGGGCCGCCTGGACGTGTCGGCCCTGTCGCTGGACGCCCTGCGCGCGCTCTTCGTGCCCGCGCCGAAGCCGCTCGTGGCCGTGGATGTGACGAACGGGCTGTACGAGACGCGCGAGGGCCCCTCGCTCTTCTACGTCCGAGGGGACGCGGCGAACCATTCGGACACCGCCGCCCGCATCCGCGTGCGCGCCGCGCTGTACGACGGCAGCCAGCGCGTGGCCTCCGCGGAGGCGCTCGTGGGCGGGGTGCCCACGCCCGAGGAGCTCTACGGCGTGGGCTCGCTCGACGCGGCGGTGGCCCTGCGCCAGCGCGTCGACGAGGCCGCCGTCTCCGTGGCGCCCGGCGCCAAGGCCCCCTTCGTCGTCATCTTCCCCGAGCACCCCTCGGACCCGGGGGGCTACCGGCTGGAGGTGACACTGGAGCCCGAGCGCTCCAAGACGGCGGAGGCCGGCCCCCGGACGGAGTGAGCCACCATGCCCACGCAGGAGGATGCACGGACTGTCGCGCGCTTCATCCACGCCTTGAGCGGCGGGGCGGAGGTCCGTCGCAAGGCCGCCGCGCGTGAGCTCGCCTGGAGGGATCCGCTCGACTCCAACGAGCTGGTGGGCCACCTCATCGCCCTCTCGCGCGCGGGGTGGGGGCTTGCCTCCTGCGCGTTGTCGGACTTCATGGCCGCGCTGGCGCAGGAGGCCGAGCACATCCCCCACGTGGAGTCGCTGCGGCGGCTCGCGCACGTCCAGTCGCTCGACACCGTGGCGGACCTGTTCGCCCAAGGCCCCGCGAAGCTGGAGATGGACGCGGACGCCGCCGCCCGCGCGGACGCCAACGCCTTCTCTCAGTCGCTCGGGCACCTGAAGCAGCAGGCCCGCCTGACGCGGGATCCGGACACCCTGTCCCGCCTGGCCACCGTCAGCAATCCCACCGTCCTGCGCAACGTGCTCATCAACCCCCGGCTCACCGAGGAGCTGGTGGTCCGCATCGCCGCGCGCCGCCCGGCCCGGCCCGAGCCGCTCATCGAAATCTGGAAGTCACCGCGCTGGTCCGTGCGCCACGCCATCCGGCGCGCGCTCGTCTTCAACCCCTACCTGCCGCCGGAGACGGGCGCGAAAATCGTCCCGCTGCTCAACACGGCGGACTTGAGGGAGCTCGTCTCGAACGCCGCCCTGCATCCCGCTCTGCGGGCCCAGGCCTCCCGGCTGCTCGCCGAAGGCCATGGGGCAGGGCCCGCGCTGGGGCTCGCGCCCGCGTCACGCATCCCCGGACCTCGCGGGCACGACTGACGGGCCGCGAATCCTGGGGAGGGAGCGGCCTAACGGCGGCGCGGCTGCTCGGGCTCGGTGAACTCGGCGTCGGTGGTGCTGCGGCGGCCCGGAGGCAGCGGCTTCGCATCCACCAGGTCCTCGCCGCGCGACGCCTTGCGGAACGAATACACGAACTTGCCCACGGCATTGCCGAGCTGACCCATACGGGCGGCCGAGAAGACCACCAGCAGGATGAAGCCGAGGACGATGATTTCTCCGAGGCCGAGGCCCAGCATGATGAGGGCACAGTGCAGCAAAGGGCGTGGGGAGGCAAGCCATGCGTCCACCGCCGCACGCCCGGTTGGACTTCTGATGCACGGCGGCGGCCACCCGCGCAGACTGGAGGGCATGCTCCTGCTTGCCCACCGCGGCGCCAGCGCCGACGCCCCCGAGAACACCCTGGAAGCCTTCGCCGAGGCGGCCCGCCAAGGCGCGGATGGTGTGGAACTGGACGCCATGCGCTGCGGCTCGGGTGAAGTCGTCGTCTGTCACGACGAGCGCCTGGAGCGGCTCGCGCGGTTGCCGTGGGAGGTTCGCCTCACCCCGTGGTGGAAGCTCCAGCGGGCCGACGTCGGCTCGCCGCTGGGATTCGCGCCCGCCCGCATCCCGCTGCTGGAAGAGGTGCTGGAGGCCCTGCCGCCGCAGTTCCTGGTCAACATCGAGCTCAAGTGCGAGCGCGCCGATGACGGCGGCCTGGCCGAGCAGGTGGCGCGGCTGGTGCGCCGGCGCGGGCTGTCGGGCCGGGCCGTCATCTCCAGCTTCAACCCGCTGTGTCTCTTCCGCCTGGCGGCCGCGGCGCCGGAGTTGCGCCGGGGGCTGCTCATCGACCCGGACAAGTCCTGGGCCCTGCAGGCCTACGGCGTGAGCCCGCTCGTGTCATCACACTCGGTCCACCCCTTCCACGAGGCCTGCACCCCGGAGCGGGTGGCCGCCTGGCGCGCGGCCGGGATGAGCGTGGCGGCGTGGACGGTGGACGACCCCCAGCGCGCCCAGGTCCTGGAGCGGATGGGGGTCAGCTACCTCATCACCAACCGGCCGGGGGCGGTCCGTCAGGCCCTGCGCCCCGCCGCGTAGCGCTCAGAAGTCCAGGCCGAGCGTGGTGTTGAAGGCGAAGACGGCCGGCAGGCCCCGGTCCACGGTGCCGCCGTTCTCCTCGTAGGAGACGCTGCCCGTGCGCGTCAGCGACAGCTCCGCGCCCAGCTGCAGCACGCCGCCGATGAAGCGCACGCCGCCGTAGATGCGCTGGTTGATGTTGCTGCCGAAGGACACCTTCCGGTACGCGGCCGTGTCGACCAGCGCTTCACGCGAGTCGTCACCCGTCGAGTCGTCGAAGCTGCGGTCCGGGTTGAAGTCGATGCGGCTGGACGTCGCGCCGACGAAGCCCAAATCCAGGCCGCCGTAGGGCGTCAGCGTCACCATGCCGCCCAGCGGGAACTGCTTGCCCACGCCGAAGTCCAGGCCCATGACGGTGAGGCCCAGATCCCGGGCGCCGAACAGCTTCGTCACGTGGCCGCGCACGCCGAAGTCGGGCAGGTAGGTGAAGCCCTCGTTGGCGGCCCACTTCAGCTCGCCGGTGGCCACCACCTGGCTGCTCTTCTCCACCCAGCCCACGCGTCCGCCCAGCTCCAGCGAGAAGGGCAGGCCCTTGCGCGCGTGGAAGGAGGGGATGAGCACCGTGGAGGGCTGGTCGTTCTGCGTGGGGATGTTCACGCTGCCGGGCAGCGACACCACGGAGAGCTCCGCGTTGACGGCCCAGGCCGAGTGGCCCGTCGTCTCCGGGGGCATCAGGTTCACGGAGGTGATGGCCGCGCCCATGATTCGGGCGAAGGCCTGGAAATCCGCGTCGGCGGACGCCACGGGGTTGTCGCCCGTGGGGTTGCCGAACCGCGCGATCTGCAGGTCATTGGGCGCTGCGACAACGGACGCGCCTGACGCCCAGGCCGCGAGGGCCACCCACCGACTGAACGTCCGCATTCGAGTCACCGCCTCCAGGGCGCGCGACCGGCCGGTAAGGCGCCCACCGCGCCGGACGCTAACGCCTGCCCGCGACGAGCGTCAACAAAACGGGCGGCCTCTCCCGCGGGAAAGGCCGCCCGGAAGGAGGCGGCGCGCCACAGGTGGGCGCGGAGCGCCTACTGCGGCTGCGGCTTGTTGGAGGGGCTGCCGGTGGGCGTGGCCATCTTCTGGGCGACCTCGGCCGGGCGGCGGCGGATGACCAGCGTGCGGCGGCTGGCGAAGTCGTTGTCCTCGCGCGCCACCACCAGCACGTTGTTGTTGCCCTCCTTCAGCGCGAACTCGGTGGAGAACTTCAGCGTGTTCGGCTCGGCGCCCTTGGGGTCCACGCCCTTGAAGTAGACCTTCTGGTCATTCACCAGCACGTAGACGTCCAGCAGCCCGTGGGGGTCCGTCACCACGCCGGAGAGCGTGAACTTGTCCCCGTTGGCCACCAGGCCGCCAGCGGCCGGATCCACGTCCAGGCGGATGTCGGGCGGGCGGTGGTTGGTGACCAGGGTGGCCTTCGGCGCGGTGGCCTTGCCCGTCCTCAGCTCCTTCGCGTCCTGGCTGCGCACGAAGGCGAAGCGGTCCTTCTCCAGCGCCACGCGGTAATAGCCCTTGGTGACCGCCTCGGCGGGCAGCACCGTCGTCCCGCTCAGCTTCGCCACCGAGCGCGCGCCCTGCGCGGGGGCGCCATACAGGTCCACCTTGTCGCCCAGCCGGACGAAGCCCTTCTTCGGCTCCATCGTGGCGACCGCGGCGTCGGTGACGGGCAGCTCCAGCTTCTCCATCACGAACTCCTCGAGCGGCTCGTCGATGATGGCCAGCTTCAGCGGGAAGGTGTTGCCCTTGAAGCCCTTCTTCACCTCCAGCTGGAAGCGCGCCGTCTTCGTCTCACCGGGCTTCAGCTCGCCCAGCTTGAAGCGGCCCTTCTCGATGAAGACGTTGGCGTCTCCGCCATTCTTGATTTGCGTGAACGAGTCGAGCGCCGTGCCGGTGCCCGCGTTCGTCACGTCCAGCAGCACGGCGACCGACTCCCCGCGCTGCACGGTGCCGTCGCCGTTGCAGGCGGCGCAGTCGTCGATGACCTGCCAGTTGAAGGCAAAGGCGGGGCGGGGCAGCTCCACGAAGTTGAGCTCGGCCACCCGCGTCTCCGGCAGGGCGCCGTGGTCATCGAAGAAGCGCACCGTCACGTCGTCGCGGCGGCTGGTGAGGTCCTTGGGCAGGCGCACCTTCACCTTCCACGTCTTCTTCTCACCCGGAGCCAGCGCGCCGAAGAGGAACTCGCGGCGGTCCAGGAAGGCGTTGTCGCTCTCCGTCCAGGCGCGCACGCGCTTGAGCGGCTCGGTGCCGCGGTTCTCCGCGGTCAGCGCCATCTCCATCACCTCGCCCGCGGCAATCTTCGCGTCCGGGCCCGGCGTCAGCGACACGGCCATCTGCACGTTCTTCGGCGTGGGGCCCGCGCTCCAGTCCACGCCCAGCGCGGCGATGGCGGCGTTGATGCGGGCCTCTTCCTCGGCGCGCTTCTGGTGGATGAACGCCTTGCCCTGCTTGAGCTGCTCCTTGCGCGTGGTGGCCGGAGCGCGCAGCACGAAGTCGCGGGCGAACTTGACCTCGAAGTCCTCCTTGATCTCCTCCTGGGACTCGGCGTCGAGCTGGTCGTCCAGGTCCTCGCCCATGCCGGCCACGTCCACGTCCAGCAGCGGGTCCTTCTCCCCGTGCTTCTTGTCGTTGGTGGCCGTCTTCGGCGCGCCCTTGCTCTCGTCCTTCTTGGCGGCGGCCTGGGCCTGCTTCTCGTCCACCTTCAGGTACTTGAGGCTCTCCAGCGGCTTCTCGCGGTTGAGCACGTCCTCGCGCTTCTTGGCGACGGTGCTGGAGTCCGGGTTGCCGAAGTGCTGGTCCAGGTCGGCCTCGCCCATGGAGCGGCGCGGCGCGAACACGTCCACGCGCTCGTCGGTGGCACGGGTGGGGACCAGCTGGATGTCCGGGACGATGCCGACCTCCTGGATGGAGACGTCGCCCGGCGTGAGGTACTTGGCGATGGTCAGCTTCAGCGCGCTGTCATCCGGGAAGTCGTACAGCACCTGCACGCTGCCCTTGCCGAACGTCTGGCGGCCGATGATGGTCGCGCGGTCGAGGTTCTTCAGCGCGCCGGCGACGATTTCGGACGCGGAGGCGCTGCCGGCGTTGACCAGCACGGCGATGGGGTAGCTGTCCTCGCCGTCCATGGCGCGCGCGCGCTTCTCCTCGCGCAGCTTGTCGGACAGGCCCACCGTCGCGACGATGGTGCCGCTGGACAGGAACGTGTCGGACACCTGGATGGCCTGCTCCAGGAGGCCGCCCGGGTTGCCGCGCATGTCGAGCACCAGGCCCTTGAAGCCGCCCTTCGCGTCCGCCTGCTTGCGCAGCTGCGTCAGCGCCGCCTCGAGGTCGCGGGTGGTGTTGCCCTGGAAGTTCTTCAGGCGGATGTAGCCCACGTTGTTGGAGAGCATCTTGTGCTGCACGCTCTCGATGGAAATCATGGCGCGCGAGAGCGTCATGATGCGGGCCTTGTCCCAGCCGTCGCGCTCCACGGTAATCGTGATGCGGCTGTCCACCGGGCCGCGCAGCTTCGACACGGCCTCGTTGAGGTCCATGTTGACGGTGGACTCCTCGCCAATCTTCTTGATGCGGTCATCCTTCTGGATGCCGGCGCGGTGCGCGGGCGTCTTCGGAATCACCTTGACCACGGTGAGGTTGCCCTCGCGCATCTGGATGACGAAGCCCAGGCCGCCGAACTCACCCTTGGTGGACAGCTTCATCTCCCGGTACAGCTCCGGGCGCAGCAGCACCGAGTGCGGATCCAACGTGGACAGCATGCCGTTGACGGCCGCGTACTCCACGTCGCGCGTGTCCTCGATGGGCCGCATGTTCTTCGACAGGAAGTCGAAGACGTCCTTGAGCGCGAAGGACATCTTCCACAGCGAGTCCACGTGGGCGATGTCGAACTCGCGCTGCTTGCCGTTCACGTTGACGTTGAGCTTGCCCGTCTCCGCGTTGCCATCCACGAGCACGTCGGGGACGCTCTTCTCGACGTACTCCAGCGAGGCGATCATCATCTCCTTCGGCCTCACCCGCTTCGGGTCGACGTAGTTCTCCTTCACGTACAGGATGACCTTCGTCAGGACGCGCAGGCTGTTGAGGTCGTGCGGGGCCTTCTCGCCTTTGGCGGCGGGAAGACTGCCGTTCCACGAGCCTGGCCCGGCCTCGGCTGCACCCATGGTCAGCGGCAAGGGGGCCCGGTCACTGCCCACCAGGGCCCAGGCGCCGAGGAGCACGGCAACGGCTGTGATGCGGCGGAAGAAACGCGGCATTTGGTTCATCCAAGCTGGGGCGCTGTCCGGCACCCCGGGTGTGGCGAGAAGCCTTGAGATTTCGACCGGTTATACCGAGTAGGCGAACACTGTAAGCGGCCGGGCAAGCCTAATCACGGGCTCCAGGTGCTTCAAGGCATCGCCTCTCTGCTGGTGAAGCAGAACGTCCCTGGTGGGCATTGCGTTCCCGGTACCCCCGTTTGGACACCCGGCTCGGACGTTTATTTCAACGCAGCGGTAGTGGACGCTCCAGGAGGGGGCGCCAGCAGCCGGGCCTCGCGCAGCCCGCCATAGAGCAGGGTGCCGGCGACGATGGCCACGGGCAGGAAGAAGGCGTTGAGGATGGGGATCCAGAGCAGCACGTAGATGCCCGCGCCCAGGCCCAGGCACAGCGCCCGGCGCTCGCGCAGCATCCGGCGCACCTCGGCGAAGGGGTACTGGTGACGCGTCATGGGGGCGGCCAGGTGCTCACCCGCCATCCACGTCATGGTGTACAGGCTGGCGAGGACCGTCCACAGCACGCTGCCCACCCCCGGTATCAAGTGGAGGGGCAGGAGCACGGCCAGGCCCGCGAGGAGGAAGAACAGCCGCGCGAGCGTATGGGTGATGCCGGTGACGAGCCCCCGGAGGAAACCCGCCACGGAGAAGGATGCGCCCGGGCCGCCGCCCCAGGCCTCTTCGGTCAGCTCGGACAGGGGGTCCTGGAGCGGAGCCAGCAGCAGCGGCGGCAGCACGTTGGCGCCCACGACCCAGAGCACCAGGCCGGACAACACCAGGACCGTGGTCCACGCGGCCCGGCCGTACCAGCTCTCCGGGCGGGTCCAGACGGATTCCAGGGCGCCGGGGGCGTAGCGCCACAACAGCCAGACGAGCCCCACCAGGGCGGCGGCGGTGACGGCGGCACAGAGGGCGGACAGGAGGAACAGCCGGCGGTCGCGCAGGATGAGGGAGACGGCCCGGCCGAGGAGGCCCATCCCCTGGAAGAAATCCGACAGGCGGGGTTGGGGA
>NZ_JAAIYB010000162.1 GCF_010894475.1 Myxococcus vastator | reverse complement strand
TCCCCTGGGCGGGCACGCATCCGCTGTTCGGTCCGGCCAGCCTGGCCAGGGGCGACCTGCCGCGCCGGACGGTGGTGTGTCCGAATGAGCTGCACCCGGAGGCCGTGCGCAAGGCCCGTGCGCTGTTCGAGCGCATCGGCTGCGAGGTGACGGAGCTGTCGCCGGATGCGCACGACGCGCTGATGGCGCGCACCCACGTGCTCACCTTCTTCCTCGCCCACGGACTGCTCAAGGCGGAGGCCGGAAAGGACCTGCCCTTCGCGCCGCCCAGCTTCCAGCCGGTGGCCCGCTTGGAGGAGTACGCACGGCTGGAGGTGCCCCACCTCTTCGGCGTCGTGCAGTCGGAGAACCCCTACGCGCGGGACGCGCGGGTGCGGTTGCTGGACGCCCTCACGCAGCTCCACCTGGGCTGTGACTCAGGGCGCTCGGGCGCGCCGGAGCTTGTCGCCGCGCCGCCCGGGTTGACGGAGGTCCGGGAGCGCGTGGATGCGTTGGACCAGGAACTGGTGCAGTTCCTGAATCGTCGTGCCCAGCTCATCCAGCAAGCCGCCCACCTGAAGTCCGAGCACGGACTCCCGCTGCCAGACGCGGAGCGCGAGGCGAGCCTGCTGGAGACCCGGCGCCAGTGGGCCGAGGCGCAGGGGATGGACGCGGACGCCACGGAGGATGTCTTCCGCGCCGTCCTGCGCTTCTCACGCCGCGCCGTGTCCTCGCGCTCCCGCTGAGCGCGGCGGGCCTCCGCGTCAGCGCTGCGCGGTGGAGGTGGGGTTGAGCACCTTCATCGTGCCCTTCGTCACACCGAACTGCTCATGCACCGCCGCGCGGCGCACTGCTTCGGCGGGGGAGATTCGGCCCGCCAGCAGCTCCTGGTACGCGGAGAGCACGCGCGAAGCCTCCTCGCGAGACTCGCGCACGAACTCCACCCGGAAGCGCCGCACGCCCCGCGCGAGCAGCGACGGCACCAGCGACGCCGCGCTCTGCGCCTGCGCGTTGAACACCGTGTTCCGGCACCCCACGTCCACCACCACCGGATGCTCCAGCCCCTTGTGATCTCTCAGGGACACGCGGTGCTGCTCGCACGGCCGTCCACAGCTCCGGTAGTCACGGCCGTGAGACAGCGTGTGGGAATACACGCAGTGCTCGGTGTGGAACGTGGAGATGTGGTGATGCACCGTCACCGTGAAGCGCTCCGCGGGCAGGTGCTCCAGCATGGCCCCGAGCTGCACCGCGTCCAGGTCATGGGCGAAGGTCAGCGTGTCCAGCCCGAGCCCGAGCAGGTGCAGCGCCGTCACGGAGTTGGTGACGTTGAGCGAGAAGTCCGCGTGCAGGGCAGGGCGCGTCTCCCCGGGCGCGGGAGGCCGCTCCAGGAAGTGCATCATCGCGCCCCAGTGCCGCACCAGCACCGCGTCCGGCTTCAGCTTCGCGATGCGCGCGTCGTAGCCTTCCTCGCCCGGCTTCTGCACGCGCACCGTGGCAATCGTCACGCGCAGCCCCGCCGCGCGCGCACGCTCCACCGCGCGCTGCAGTCCCACCAGCTCCATCCAGTCCAGCTCCACCTCGGGGAGGCCCGCGGCAATCACCGCTTCGAGCTGCTCGTCCGTGCGGCACAGCGGCAGCAAGCGCACGTCCTCCACCGCCCGGGGCGCTGGCCGCACGCGCTCACGCAGCGACGCGCGCAGGGGCTCCAGCGTGGAGCCCGCGTTCACGGTCCGCACCGGACCGCGCGCCACGGCGTCCGACAGCTCCGCCACCAGCCGGCGACGCAGCGCCTTCAGCTCCGACACCGGCAGGTGCAGCCCCGCCGCCAGCCCGGACGTCTCCAGCCCTGCCAGCGTGAAAGGCGTCCCGCCCAGCGCCGCCAGCTTGTCGCGCAGCAGGGCTTCGTCGATGCCGCCCGCGCGCGCCTCGGCCAGCGCGACCTCACTGGACACCTTGGAGACGTGCCCACCGCGCGCCCGGCCCAGCACCGTGAGCGGCGACCCCGCGGCGCCTGTCACGGTCAGCTCCAGGGGCACGCGGCCTTCGGGCTCGCCGCGCCCCAGCAGCTCCTCCGTGCGCTTCGCCAGGGACGGGTCGCTCGTCATCCAGACGCGCTGGCCCGGCTTCACCCGTCCCAGGTCCGGACCGGGATTGCCGAAGCCCAGCACCCAGCCGCGGCCCTTGCGCTCCACGCGGAACAGCGGGCCGCCGGGCTCGTGCTTGTCTTCGGGGTGCCCGTCGTCGAACACCACGCCCATGCCGGGGCGGGGCGACACCTCGGCCGCCACCGGTGTCTCCGTCTCCAGCGGAGAGGACACCTTGCCCACGGGCGCAGCCGCGCGCACGTGCGCTTCGTCCTGGCCCAGCCCGCCCGTCCACGGACGTCCCTCCACGTCGTCCACCACGCGCACGTCCCGGCCGTGCACGGACTCCACGCGGCCCAGGTACGCGCCCCGGTGCTTCGGGAAGCGCCCCTCCACCAGCGTCTGGTGGTCCGAGCCCGCGAAGAAGCCGTGCGAGAAGCCCCGGCTGTACGACAGCGTCATGTCCGCCAAATCCTTGCGCAGCGCGCCCGTGTCCGGCGTCCCCGCGGACACGCCATCCACCCAGCGCCGGTAGCCCTGCACCGCCGTGGCGACGTACTGCGGCCCCTTCTGCCGGCCCTCAATCTTCAGCGAGTGGACGCCAATCTCCACCAGCTGCGGCACCGCCATCACCCCCGCGAGGTCCTTGGGGCTGAGCAGGTACTGCACGTCCCCCAGCTCCCGCGTCTGGCCATCCACCACCAGGTCGTAGGGGAGCCGGCACGACTGCGCGCACTGGCCGCGGTTGGCGGAGCGTCCACCCCACGCCTCGCTGGTGAGGCACTGGCCGCTCCACGACATGCAGAGCGCGCCGTGGATGAAGACCTCCAGCTCCACGTCCGTCTCCGACGCCAGCCGGCGAATCTCCGCCACGGACAGCTCGCGCGGCACCACCACGCGCGTGGCGCCCAGGCCCTTGGCGAAGCGCGCGCCCTCCGCGCTCGAAATCGTCATCTGCGTGGAGGCATGAACCTCCATTTGCGGACACACCGCGCGCGCCACCAGCGCAATCGCGGGGTCCTGGACGATGAGCGCGTCCACGCCGGCCTCGGCGATGCGGCGCAGGATGTCCTCCACCACCGGGAGCTCGGGCTCGAAGACCAGGGTGTTCAGCGTCAGATAGGCGCGAGCCCCGGCGCGGTGCACGAGCGCCAACGTCCCGGGCAGGGTGGCGAGCGAGAAATTCTCCGCGCGTGCGCGTGCGTTGAACCCTTCGTCCAGCCCGAAATAGATGGCGTCCGCGCCACTGGCGAGCGCGGCCTTCATCGAGTCGAGGTCCCCCGCGGGGGCGAGGATTTCGGGGCGGCGGCGGGTCATGGCGCGACCTCTAACATACGGCCCCCGGTTCCGCTGTCGGCCCGGCGAACGTCATGGACGCAGTGCGGCAGGTTTGTTCAAGTCCCCGCCCGGTTGCTTCCACAGGAGACGGGTCCAAATGGCTGATGGCGTGTTCCGGGACGGGCTGCTCGCGGGCAAGGTGGCGTTCATTTCTGGCGGCAGCAGTGGCATCAACCTCGGCATCGCCGAGGCCTTCGTGAAGGCGGGCGCCAAGGTGGCCATCAACGGCCGCAACGTGGAGAAGCTCGAGGCCGCGGTGAAGGGGCTTCAGGCGCACGGCACCGCCATGGGCGTGGCCGCCGACGTCCGGGACTTCGCCGCGGTGGAGAAGGCCCTCCAGACGGTGCGCGAGGCCTACGGTGAGCTGGACGTCGTCGTGTGCGGCGCCGCCGGCAACTTCCCCGCGCCCGCGCTGGGCATGTCCTCCAACGGCTTCAAGGCCGTCATGGACATCGACGTGCTGGGCACCTTCAACATCAGCCGCGCCGCCTTCGAACACCTGCGCAAGCCGGGCGCGTCCCTCATCAACATCTCCGCGCCCCAGGCCTATCTCCCCATGGCCATGCAGGCCCACGTCTGTGCCGCCAAGGCCGGCGTGGACATGCTCACCCGCGTGCTGGCAATTGAATGGGGGGGCTCCGGCGTGCGCGTCAACTCGATTACCCCCGGCCCCATCGACGACACGGAGGGCATGCGCCGGCTCGCGCCCAGCGACGAGGGCCGCGACAAGCTCGCCCAGGCCCTGCCGCTCCAGCGCTTCGGGAAGAAGCAGGACATCGCCCAGCTCGCGCTCTTCCTGGCTTCGGAAGGCTCGTCCTACATCACCGGCTCCATCATGGTCTGCGACGGCGGCCAGTCCCTGCTGGGCGGCGGCGCGCTCATGGCCGCGCTCGGCATGTGATGGGCCGCGTCTGACGGGACATGGGTCACGACAGCCCCGTGGGGTTCCACCCGGGATGCAAAGCTCTGGTGGGGGTCTACTTGGTGAAGGGACTTGTCTGGTAGAAGGCACTGGGACCTCGCGAGTGCTCTCTTCCGTGCGGGGTCCGTTCGTTCCCGGAGCCGCTCATGTCCCGTTGTCCTCTCGCGCTCACCCGGTTGCTGGGGTTGGGCGTGCTGTGCCTCGGCGTTGTGCTGGTGGGGTGTGGTGACAGCGCCACGCCGCCGCTCCCGCCGCCAGCGAAGTCCCTGCCCGACGCGGCGCTCTCCACGGTGCAGGTGGACCGGGTGGAGCAGGTGCTGGCGGACGGCGTGGACCCGGTCACCATCACCGTGACGGTGCGGCAGAAGGACGGCTCGCCCATGGAGGGCCGCACGGTGCGGGTGGAGGTCTCCGGCGAGGGGAACACCGTGACGCAGCCGGCGGACCGGACGAACGCCCAGGGCGTGGCGACCGCGTCCGTGGTGTCCACGCGAGGCGGCTCGAAGCGGGTGACGGCCTCGGTGGATGCCGAGGGCGGCGCGGTGGTGCTGGGCTCGCGTCCCGTCGTCGGCTTCACCGTGCCGCGGGCCTCGCGGCTGGCCTTCGCGGCGTCCTCGCTGTCGGCCCGGGCCGGTGCACCCATCGGTGGACTGGACGTCGAGTTCCAGGACGCCGACGGCCGGCCGGTTCCGTCCATCACGGGCGAGGTGACGCTCTCGCTGGCCGCCGGCCCGGGTGGGGCTTCCCTGGGAGGCACGCTCCGGGCTCAGGCCGTGGACGGCGTCGCCCGCTTCCAGGAAGTGGTGCTGACGCGCGCGGGCCTGGGCTATCAGCTCAAGGCCGAGGCGACCGGCGTCGAGGGCGCCGTCAGCCCTTCGTTCGACGTGACGCCGGCCGCCGCCGCCACCGTCGAGGTGACGGGGCTGCCGCCGAACGCCATCGCGGGCTCCTCGCATGATGCGGAGGTGACGGTGCGTGACGCGTTCGGCAACGTCGCCAGTGGCTATCGCGGCACGCTGAGCGTGCAGTCCTCGGACGCCACGGCCACGCTGCCGGGCGGGCACACCTTCACGGAGGCGAACGCGGGCCGCTTCCGCTTCACGGGCATCACCCTGCGGCGGGCGGGCACTCAGCGCGTCGACGTGCAGGACGCCGCGCAGGCGGGTTTGGCGGGGCGCCAGGACGTGCGCGTCACGGCGGACCGGACCGCGGCGCTGGCCTTCGCGCGCGTGCCCTCGCATGCGTCCGTGCGCGCCGCGCTGACCGCCGTGGAGGTGGTGCTCCAGGACGCGCATGGCAACCGGACGCCCGTGGGCGCGCCCTCGGTGACGCTGTCCCTGGTGTCTGCGGGCGGCGTGCCCTTGCGCGGTGTCACCGAGGTGGCGCCCGTGGAGGGGCTGGCGTCGTTCTCCAACGTGCACGTGGAGACGGAGGGCCGCTACCAGCTCCAGGCCACCGCGGAGGGACTGACACCCGCCACGAGCACGGACATCGACATCATCGATGACGTGGACCCCGCCATCCCTGTCCTCGCCGCGACCGCGGCCACGCCCGACAGCGTCACGGTGTCCTGGACGGCCGTGGGTGATGACGGCGACCAGGGGCGGGCCGCGTCGCAGGCCCTGCATTACTCGCTGAGCCCCATTGAGACGGACGCGGACTTCAACCAGGCGACGCCGGTGGCCGGCCTGGGCGAGCCCGCGGAGGCTGGCACGCAGGAGGCCGCTGTCCTCACGGGCCTTCAGCCTGGCACGAACTACCACGTCGCGCTGCGCGTGGCGGACAACCAGGGCAACGCGGTCCGCTCCGCCAGCTTGATGGTGCAGACGCAGGTGCAGGGCGTCGCGCGGCTCGTCTTCTCCCAGCAGCCCGTGGATGGTGACGCGGGCGACACGCAGCCGGACCTCCGCGTCTCGTTGTTGGATGACGACGGACAGGTCGTCACCACGGCCACGTCGCCAGTGACGCTCACGCTGGAGGATGCGCCCGGCTTCACGCCGTTGCAGGTGGCGGCGGTCGCGGGCGTGGCGACCTTCTCGGGCGTGGTGGTGGAGCAGGCGGGCACGCACCGCTTCATCGCGTCGGCCACGGGCCTGGCCCCGGAGCCCAGCGATGCCTTCACCATCGCGCCGGGCGACGCCGTCCGACTGGCGCTCACGGGGCTGGTCTCACCGGTGGCCGCGGGCGCCGAGGGCAGCGTGGTGGTGACGGCCCATGACGCCTTCGACAACGTGGCCACGGGCTACACCGGCGCGGTGCGCTTCACGTCCACAGACGCCGAGGCGGAGCTGCCGGGCGACCACACGTTCACCGCGGCGGATGCGGGGCAGCGGACCTTCAGCGGCGTGAGGCTGCTGACCGCCGGCGCCCAGAGCGTCACCGTGGCGGACACGGCGCTGTCAGCGCTGACCGACACGCTCGAGGTGGAGGTGAGCACGGGGGCTGCCGCCGAGTTGACGTTGAGCGCGCTCCCCTCGGAGGTGGCGGCCGGCGAGGCGCAGAGCCTCACCGTCACCGCGCGAGACGGCTTCGGCAACATCGTCACGGGCTACACGGGCACGGTGCACTTCGAGTCGGATGACCCGGAGGCGACGCTGCCCACGGACTACACCTTCGTTCCCGGGCAGGACGCGGGGCAGCACACGTTCCCGGTGACGCTGGTGACCGCTGGGGCGCGCTCGGTGACGGTGCGGGATGCGGGCAACGCGGGGCTGACGGCGACGGTGAGCACCCAGGTCCTGTCTGGCCCCGCCGCGCAGTTGACGGTGGAGCTGGCCGCCGTGACGACTCTCGCGGGCGAGCCCGTGGCGGCCACCGTGTCGGTGCGGGATGCACACGGCAACCTCGCCTCGGGTTACCGGGGCACCGTCCACTTCGAGATTCCGGGGGACGCCCAGGCCACTGTGCCTTCGGACTACACCTTCACCGAGTCGGACGCTGGCCAGCGCCTCTTCAACGTGACGTTCGCCGCGGTGGGCAGCGGTCAGCTCGTCGTCACGGACACCCTGACGGCGACGCTGACAGGGACTGCCACTGTGACGGTGCAGCCCGGACTCCTCGCGGCGTTGTCCGTCGTGGGGCCGACGGAGCCCATTGTGGCGGGCGAGCCCCAGTCCTTCGCCGTCTCCGCGCAGGACCGCTTCGGCAACGTCCTGACGGAGTACGACGGAGCGGTGGAGCCCACGTCCACGGACCCGGACGCCGCGCCGTTGTCGACGTACACGTACACCGAGGCGGACCAGGGCGTGCACACCTTCACCATCACCTTCGAGGCGGCGGGTGCGCAGTCGGTGACGTTCACGGATGTCGATGCCGCGGTGGCCGGCACGTATGACTTCACCGTGGAGGCGGGCGAGCCCGTGCAGCTCGTGTTCGTCGCTGCTCCGGAGCCGGGCAGCGTCCTGGCGCCACTGTCCGAGACGCGGGTGGCGCTGCAGGATGGGTTCGGCAATGTGTCGAATGTCACGGCGCCGTCGGTGACGCTCCAGTTGGTGAGTGCGCCGGGGGTGACGCTGGGCGGCACGTTGACGGTGGCGCCGGTGGCGGGCGTGGCCGTCTTCACCGACCTCACGGTGGACCAGGCGGGCACCTTCGTCCTCTCGGCGACCACGGAGGGGCCGTCGCTGCCCTCCGTCGATACGATGGTCACCATCACCGACGACATCGCGCCCGCCGAGCCCGTGCTGAGCGCCAGCCTGGTGGACAACACGACGGTCCGCCTGACGTGGCTGGCCACGGGCGACAACGGCGACCTGGGCAACGCCGCGCGCTACGAGCTGCGCTACAGCGCCGGGCCCATGGACGCGCAGAGCTTCGCGCTGGGCAGCGAGGTGCCCACGGCGGCGCCACGGGCGCCGGGTCAGGCGGAGGAAGTGATTCACGCCCTGCCTCCGTCCCAGGCGGCCACCGGGTACTTCGGGCTCCGCGTCTTCGACGGCGCGAACAACGGCAGCACCGTGGCTTTCGTCTCCATCGAGGTGCCGGGGCCCTGCGGCGATGTCGTCTGCACGCCGCGCGCGCCGGAGTGTGATGAGGATGGCGTGCAGCGTGTCACCTACGCGGAGGCGTGTGTGGTGACGGCGGGCCTGGCGGAGTGCGAGTACACGCCCACCTCGGAGGTCTGCCCGGGACAGGATGGCGTCTGCTTCGAGGGCACCTGTGCCACGGCGCCGGCGCCTGCTGCGGGCGAGCTGGTCATCAGCGAGGTGATGCATCGCCCGGATGCGAACACCACCGAGTACATCGAGCTGACCAGCACCGTCGACGGACCGCGGGACGTGGCGAACCTGCGCATCCGCTTCGACGATGGCGTGGGCGGTGAGACGGACTTCAGCGTGCTGACGACTGGTGACCGGCCGCTCATCGTTTCGGGGCGAGGCACCTTCGTCCTCGCGAACAACACGGAGGCGGCCACCAACGGCGGCGTGGCGGCCCAGTACGGCTACGGGAGCACGCTCTTCGAGCTTGGCCATTCGGGGCACCTCTTCGTCGAGATGGGTGCCACCGTGGTGGATGACGTGGCGTACTCGGCGTCCTTCCCGCAGACGACGGGGCGCTCGATGAACCTGTCGTCCGTGGTGGTGGGGACTCGGGCCAGCCAGCACGCCTGGTACTGGTGTGACTCAGAGGCGCCGCTTTCGGGCGGCGGACAGGGCACACCGGGCGGCGCCAACGCGTCCTGCGGCGTGGAACTCACCGGCCCGGTGGACTACTGCGCCATCCAGTATCCGAAGTCCTTCGCCACGCCCATCCAGGCGGGCCAGCCGGAGGCTGTCTACAGCCAGTTCTACGAGCCCCAGGTGAGCACCCGGAACACGAACGGCAACGACGGCTTCCCGCACCTCGTGGCGGAGCTGGGCTACGGAGCCGACGCGGCCTCGCCGGAGTCGTGGACGTGGGTGCCGGCGCAGCCGAACGCGGGTTACGCCACGTCGGGCAACAACGATGAGCTGGTGGCCCCGCTGAACATCGCGGCGCCGGGCAGCTACATCTACGGCTTCCGCTACCGCTTCACCCAGGGACCCGAGGCGGCCCAGGCGTGGGTGTACTGCGACCAGGACGGCGTCGTCGCGGAGGCGAGCACGGGCAACTACGGCACGGTGACGGTGGTGTCGCCGCCTCCCGTGGCCAACCACGTCGTCATCAGCGAGGTGAGCGGCGGCAACGGAACCGGGACCGCGGCGACCGATGAGTTCATCGAGCTCTACAACCCGACGGACACCGACGTGGACATCAGCAACTGGCAGGTGCAGTACAAGTCCGCGACGGGAGGCGCTTACGCCGGCACCGTCACCATTCCCGCCGGGACGGTCATCCGCGCCCATGGGCACTTCCTCCTGGGGGGCAGCAACTACAGCGGTTCCGTGGCGCGGGACCTGGCCTATTCGTTCGACGCCTCTGCCTCCATAACGGGCGGAGGTCACATCCGCATCGGGCCTGGCCTGACGAACAACGTCAGTGACGTGGCGGTGGACAAGGTGGCGTGGGGCACCGGGAACTCGCCCGAAGGCACCGCGGCGCCCGCTCACCCCGCGACGGGCGGCAGCCTGGAGCGGAAGGCCCTGGACACCTCGACCGCCGCCACCATGGCGGAGGGCGGCGCTGACGCGTCCTTCGGCAACGGCTGGGACTCTGACGACAACGGCGCGGACTTCGTCACCCGGGCCGTCCGTCAGCCACAGAACTCACTGAGCCCGACGGAACAGCCGTAGCCGGGCTGGAGGCACCGCGTTTCTCACGGAGGCCGCCGGGCGTGCATGCGCCGGGCGGCCTCTCGCATTTCCGCCGCCAATCCCTGCTGCTCCCCGGCGTCCGGCGCATTACCTTTGCGGCCGTACCTTCGCCGTCATCACGTCCAGGAGCAGACTGTGTCAGAGAGCCAAGTCCCCGACGCCGCCCGCCTCGTCACCTGCCCACCGGCCGAATTCACGCGCGCCGGTGAGGAGGCCATGGCCGCCGCCCGAGCGGGAATCGCCCAGCTCAAGGCCCTCCGTCCCCCCTATGTCACGCGCGAGGTCCTGGAGCTCTACGACGAGGCCACGGCCGCGCTGGACGACGCGGGGGCCCGCGCCAGCGTCGCCCGCCACGCCCACCCGGACGGCGCCATGCGCGAGGCCGCCGAGGCCGCCGAGCAGGCCCTGGAGACGCTCGGCAACGACATCCGGATGGACCGGGGCGTCTATGACGTGCTGGCCGCGCTGGATTTGTCCGGCGAGGACGCCGCCACGCGCAAGTGGATGGAGAAGGTGCTGCGCGAGTTCCGCCGCGCCGGCGTGGACCGGGATGACGCCACTCGCGCCCGGGTGAAGGCGCTCCAGGAGGAACTGGTCCGCATTGGCCAGGAGTTCAGCCGCAACATCCGCCAGGACACGCGCACGGAGGCGCTGGCGCCGTCCGCGCTGGAGGGCCTGCCCGACGACTACGTGCGCGCCCACCCGCCCGGGCCGGACGGCAAGGTGCGCATCACCACGGACTACCCGGACATCGTCCCCTTCATGACGTACTCGCGGGACGCCCAGGCCCGCGAGCAGATGTGGCGCGTCTTCCGCCAGCGCGGCCACCCCGCCAACGCGGACGTCCTGCAGCGCATGGTGTCCCGCCGGAACGAGCTGGCCACGCTGCTGGGCTACCGGAACTGGGCGGCCTACGCGACCGAGGACAAGATGATTCGGGACGAGCAGGCCGCCTCGGACTTCATCGAGAAGATCGCCGCCGCGTCCGGCGCGCGCATGGAGCGCGACTACGCCACGCTGCTGGAGCGCAAGCGCCGCGACGTGCCCGGCGCCGAGCGCGTCAACCCGTGGGACCAGGCGTACCTGGAGGACCGCGTGAAGGCGGAGCAGTACGCCTTCGACTCGCAGGTGGTGCGGCCCTACTACGAGTACACGCGCGTGAAGCAGGGCGTGCTCGACCTGACGGCGCGCCTGTTCGGCGTCACCTACCGCCGCGTCGCGGACGCGCCGGTGTGGCACCCGGACGTGGAGGCCTACGACGTGTTCGAGGGCACCACGCTGCGCGGGCGCTTCTACCTGGACATGCACCCGCGCGACGACAAGTACAAGCACGCGGCCCAGTTCACGCTGACCAGCGGGAAGTCGGGCCGGCGGCTGCCGGAAGGAGTGCTGGTCTGCAACTTCCCCCGTCCCGGCGCGGAGCCCGCGCTGCTCCAGCACAGCGACGTGGAGACCTTCTTCCACGAGTTCGGCCACCTGCTGCACCACATCTTCGGCGGCCACACGCGCTGGGCGGGCGTGTCTGGCGTGCGCACGGAGTGGGACTTCGTGGAGGCGCCGTCGCAGATGCTGGAGGAGTGGGCGCGTGACACCGCCAGCCTCCAGACCTTCGCCAGGCACCACCAGACGAACGAGCCCATCCCCGCGGACGTGGTGGAGCGCATGCGCCGCGCGGAGGAGTTCGGCAAGGGGCTGTGGGTGCGCCAGCAGATGTTCTACGCGGCGCTCAGCCTGGAGCTGTACCGGCGCAAGCCGGAGAGCGTGGACACGGTGTCGCTCGTGCGCGAGCTCCAGGGGAAGTTCACGCCCTTCCCGTACGTGGAGGGCACCTACTTCCACCTCTCCTTCGGCCACCTCGACGGGTACTCGTCCAACTACTACACGTACATGTGGTCGCTCGTCATCGCGAAGGACCTGTTCACGGTGTTCCAGCAGAAGGGGCTGCTGGCCCCGGAGCCCGCCCAGGCCTACCGGCGCGCGGTGCTGGAGCCGGGTGGCTCCGACGACGCGGCCCGGCTGGTGAATGCCTTCCTGGGGCGCGACTACGACTTCCGCGCCTACGAGGAGTGGCTCAACCAGGCGGCGTGACGGCCCGTCCGCGCTTCAGTTGCGCCCCCACTGCCGGGGGCGCGTGAAGCGGAAGAGGCCACTGGCCTCCTCCTGGGCGATGACGTCCGCCTCGGCGCCGAAGTAGCGGGCACGCACCTCCTGGAGCCGGGCCTCCAGCGCCTCGCCGGAGAGCGTCCGTGCCAGGGTCGCGCGCTCCGCCATGTACCGGAGGCCCGCCTCCCAGCGGGCCTCCCGCGTCTGGTCCAGCGCGTCCCAGCGCCGCAGTGCTTCGTCATCCAGCCCCAGCTCCTGGCGCACGGTCCGCAGGCTGCGCGCGCGTTCGGCCGGTGTCATGCCGGTCAGCTCGCTTTGGATGGAGGGCAGCGCCAGGAAGCGGTTCATCGTCTCCTGCGGATGCCGGGCGAGCTGCGCGGGTGCCCCGTCTCCGTAGACCTCCCCCAGCCGCGCCTTGTAGGCAGCCAGCTTCTCCGCGAGGGGCAGGTCCTGCCTCGCGTCAATCACCTGGAGCGCGTCCACCAGCGCCTGGTGCTTCAGATCCGAGGCCCAGAGGCGCTGCGCCGTCTCCTGCCCGAAGAGCCGGTTGCGCGCATCCCAGACGGCGGCACGCCGCTGCTTCGCGTCCAGCCCTCGCAGGTAGGCGTCGTTGTCCTTCACCCACTTCTCGTAGTCCAGGCGGTCGCGCAGCAGGGCGGCCAGCGCTTCGTACTGCCCGGGAAAGGCCTTGCGAAGAAACGCCTGGAGCTCCTCTCGCCACCGGCCCGGCGAGCGCGTCTGGAAATACCGCATGAGCTGCTCCAGCATCCGGAGCTGGACGGACGGCTCATGCAGCCGCGAGCCGAAGCGCTCGAGCAGTGAGAGGCGCAGCACCTCCCACTCCACGTCCAGGGGCTCCGCCGCTGGGGCGGCTGCGTTGACGGCGCCTGGGATGGGCGGAAGGCGCACCGGGGCGCCCACGGGTGCAGGAAGGCCGCGGCCCTGGGCACTCGCGGTGCTGGGGGCGGGAGGCACGCCAGACGTCTGTCCCATGGGGATGAGTCGCCATCCCACGAGCAGGCCCAGGATGGCGGCACTCGTCCCCAGCACTCGGTTGGCTTGCAGGCGCATGCCGCCGGGTCCTCGGACGTGGCGGCTCCAATGCCAATCGCACTCCGGTCCCTCGCGCGGCACAACAGGGCTCGGATGTCCGCTGAAGCGCCGAGGACACGACGGATGTTTCCCATACAACGCGGGTGCACGGCGAATTCGTAGGATACTTAGCTTTTTAAGGTAATACTGATTATTCGACTTAATGTCAGTGTATGACCCTTCGGGCCAGGCCTCATGTCTGGCATTCAAAAAGGGGAAGACACCATGAAGAAGGCGATGACCTTGTTTGCCAGCGTTTCGCTCGGATTCCTCGTCAGCGCGTGCGGCGGGCCGGAGTTGGAGGATGCTGACGGTTCGACGCTGACCACGGCGGAGCAGGCCATCTGTGAGGGCTACGCTCCGGGCGCCGTGTGTACCTTCAAGTGCACCAGCACGTCCGAGTGGACCTTCGTCGGTGGCGTCGCCTACGGCCAGTGTCAGAGCGTGGCGAACAGCATCTGCGGACGGACGGCTTACGGCGCCTGCTGGAGCCGCTGAGCCCGTCCCGGCCTGACCTCAAGGCCACCTTGCCCGCGGGCGCATCCACCACCATGTCTTCGGTGAGGAAGCGGATGCGCCCGAAGTCACCGCGAAACTGCGCCTCGAAGGCCTCACGCACCTGCGCGAGGCCCCGGCACTGCTTCCCGTCATACGTCTCGTACAGGGCGTCTGGCGTGAAGTACGCCATCACCGCGTCCAGGTCGTCGCGGTTGAAGGCGTCGGTGAAGGCCCGCACGGCCACTTCCAGCGCCCGTCGGCCGGCGTCGTCACCGGCCGGGAGGGGAGGAGCCGCGGGCCCTGTGCTCACGGCTCCACCGGCGTCTGCTGGATGCGCCAGATCTCCTCGGCGTACTGCTTGATGGTCCGGTCCGAGGAGAAGATGCCGCCGCGCGCCACGTTGATGATGCACTTGCGCGCCCAGCCGTCCGCGTCCTTGTAGGCGTGCGCGACCTCCTCCTGCTTCGCCATGTACGACGGGAAGTCCGCCAGCATGAGGTAGCGATCCTCCTCCAGGAGGCTGTCCACCAGCGGCTTGAAGAGGTGCTTGTCCTCCGGGGAGAAGAAGCCGGTGGAGATGAGGTCCAGCGCCTCGCGCAGTTCCTGATGCTGGCTGTACACGTCGCGCGGGCGGTAGCCCTCGCGCTTGCGGGCAATCACCTCGTCCGCCGTGAGGCCGAAGAGGAAGAAGTTCTCATCACCCACCGCGTCGCGAATCTCCACGTTGGCGCCGTCCAGCGTGCCCAGCGTCAGCGCGCCGTTGAGCATCAGCTTCATGTTGCCGGTGCCGGACGCCTCCATGCCCGCGGTGGAGATCTGCTCGGACACGTCGGCGGCGGGGATGATGCGCTCGGCCAGGCTCACCCGGTAGTTGGGGGCGAACACCACCTGCAGCCCCGTGGTGCCCGCGTCACTGTTCACCACCTCGGCGATGCCGTTGATGAGCCGGATGGTCAGCTTCGCCAGGTGGTAGCCCGGCGCCGCCTTGGCGCCGAAGATGAACGCCCGCGGGTGGATGATGGTGGACGGGTCCCTGCGCGCCTTCATCCACAGCGCGACGATGTGCAGCGCGTTGAGGAGCTGGCGCTTGTACTCGTGCAGGCGCTTGATTTGGACGTCGAAGATGGCGTCCGGATTGAGCTGCACCCAGCGCAAGTCCCGGATGTGCCGGGCCAGATCCTCCTTGTTGGCGCGCTTCACGTCGCGGAAGGCCTTGCGGAACTCCGGGTCCTCCGCGTGCGCCTCCAGCTTCGTGAGCTTGTCCAGGTCCGTGGCCCAGCCCTCGCCGATGCGGGACGTAATCAGCTTGGACAGGCGGGGGTTGCACCACGCCAGCCAGCGGCGCGGCGTCACGCCGTTCGTCTTGTTGTTGAACCGCTCCGGGTTCATGGACGCGAAGTCCGTCAGCACGTCCCGGCGCAGCAGGTCGGTGTGCAGCGCGGCTACGCCGTTGACGCTGTGGCTGCCGACGACGGCGAGGTGGGCCATGCGAATCTTCTTCTCCGCCCCTTCCTCCACCAGGCTCATCCGCTGCATCTTCTCCTGGTCGTACGGGTAGCGAATCTGCACCTGCCGCAGGAAGCGCGTGTTGATTTCGTAGATGATTTCCAGGTGGCGGGGCAGCAGCCGCTCGAAGAGCGTCGCCGGCCACCGCTCCATCGCCTCGGCCAGCAGCGTGTGGTTGGTGTAGCCGAACGTCTCCTGGGTAATCGTCCACGCCTCGTCCCAGAGCAGGCGCTTTTCGTCCACCAGCACGCGCATCAGCTCCGCCACGCCAATGGCCGGGTGCGTGTCGTTGAGCTGGATGGCCGCCTTGCGGGAGAAGTCCCGGAAGTCGGTGTGGTTCTTCAGGTAGCGCCGGACGATGTCCGCGATGGAGCACGCGACGAAGAAGTACTGCTGCTTGAGCCGCAGCTCCTTGCCGGCCTGGAACGCGTCGTTGGGGTAGAGGACCTTGGAGATGACCTCCGAGTCGTTCTTCTCCACCACGGAGCGCTCGTAGTCGCCCGCGTTGAACAGCAGCAGGTCGAACTCCTCGGAGGCCCGCGCCTGCCACAGCCGCAGCGTGTTGACGGTGTTGTTGTGGTACCCGGCGATGGGCGTGTCATACGGCACGCCCACCACCGTCTTGCCGCCCACCCAGCGCGCCACGGGGCGGCCATCCGGCCCCTGGTGGTGCTCCACGCGCCCGAAGAAGCGCACCGGCACCGCCTTCTCCGGCCGGACGATTTCCCACGGGTTGCCGAACTTGAGCCACTCGTCGGCGCGCTCCACCTGGTACCCGTCGACGATGTCCTGCGTGAAGATGCCGAACTCGTAGCGGATGCCGTACCCCATGCCGGGGTAGGCCAGCGTGGCCAGCGACTCCATGAAACACGCGGCCAGGCGGCCCAGGCCGCCGTTGCCCAGGCCCGCGTCCGGCTCCATCTCCAGCAGGTTGGTGAGGTCCACCCCCACCTCCTGCATGGACTCGGCCGCCGCTTCGTACATCCCCAGGTTCAGCAGGTTGTTTCCCAGGGCCCGACCCAGCAGGTACTCCGCGGACAGGTAGTAGGCGCGCTTGACGTCCTTCTCGTAGTACGTGCGCGACGTCTTCACCCACCGGTCCGCCAGCCTGTCCCGCACCGCGAGCGACAGCGCCATGAAGCGGTCATGTGGGGTGGAGGACTCGTAGTTCTTTCCGCGCGAATAGCGCACGTGGTCGAGGAAGGAACGGCGCAGGCTGGCCGCGTCGTGCCCGACACGCCCGCTGTCGTCGGTCTGGGCCGGCTGGGCGGGGCGGGGCTGCTGCTG
>NZ_JAAIYB010000161.1 GCF_010894475.1 Myxococcus vastator | reverse complement strand
CGGGTAAGGGGTGGAGATGGCTCGGCTTTTCGCGGAGCACGGGTGGGTTGGAGGAAGCGGAGCGGGCTTGGTATGTGCGAGCGACTGTCGGGCAGGAAACGGAACACAACCTGCACTCGGCCCGCGAGCCATGAACATCCCCGAACGCTCCCTTCCGCCGCCTTGGATGGCGGCCGTCGTCCTCCTGTGCGCGTCCGCGTGCATCAACGTGCCGGCCGTCGAGCCCGCGCAGGCCGAGGTGCGAATCACCGCGCCGGCTGGAACGGCCTACACGAAGGGTGTGGTCGAGGTCCGGCTTGCCGTGACAGGCCACACGCCGGACCGCGTGGAGTTGCTGAAGGACGGCGAGGTGCTGACGGAGCTGGCGCCGCCCTACACATACACCTGGGACACGGCGGGTGAGCCGGAGGGGACATACCGGCTGGAGGCACGCGCGGCGCTGGGGGACGTCGCGTATGTGAGCGCGAGCCGCGAGGTGGTGGTGGACCGGACGCCGCCACAGGTGGTGTCGCGCGTGCCAGCGCAGGGCGCCCAGGAGGTCTGGGTGCAGAGCCCCCTCCGCGCCGAGTTCTCCGAGCCCGTGAAGCAGAGCACCGTGACGACGGAGTCCGTGCACCTGACGGTGGGCGACGTGGCCGTGGCACACACGGTGTCGCTGTCGGAGGACGGGAAGACGGTGACGGTGGTCCCTGTGACTGCGTTCACCGCGCCGAGCACCGTGGCGCTGGCCTTCTCGGGGACGGTGACGGACCTGGCTGGGAATCCCGCTGTGAATCTAGGGGAGGCGTGGAGCTGGGCTGTTCCTGAGTTCGTGCCGTATCCCACGCACTCAATCGTTCCAAACGATCCCTATACGGGAGTTACTGCCTACATCAAACTTGGCCCCAATGGGCACCCGACAGTTCTGACACATCGGTTCGATGGCCAGACCGGAAACCTTTTCGTGAGCCGCTGGGATGGTGACGCCTGGAAGCAACTCGGAGGTGGGCTAAAAACGAGTCCAGAAGAATACACCATCTTTTCTCCCAACCTTCAAATCCGCCCAGACGGAAACCCAATCGTCGCCTGGACGGAGAACCTCGGTGCAGAGTTCAACAACTACATTCACGTCGCCAGATGGACTGGGGAAACATGGGTGCGGCTTGGAGGCAGCGAAGGAGTCGTGCCTGAACGCCCCCATGCATGGGACGTAGCGCTTGCGCTGACCCGCGACGGCCGACCTGTCATTGCCACCAACATGGACCCTGAAGACTCCGAAGGCGGCATCCAAGTCTATCAATGGACCCACGAGCAACAATGGCAGCGCATTGGCCTTCCCGTGTATGGCCCCACAAACACGACCGGGATGTCGGCGCCTCAGCTCGCGCTCGACTCCCGCAACAATCCTACGGTCGCCATCACATACTCTGAAAGTGCATATCTGAAGCGCATCATCATTTGGCGATGGGCAGGGAGCGAATGGGAACAACTGGGGGAGTTCGTCAACAGCAGTATAAATCAACCTTCCTATTCCGCGGGATTCAGATCGCTCCTCTTCAACTCGGCGGATGAACCCATCATCTCCTGGACTGGCAGCAGCAGCGCGCACGCACAAGACGACCTGTTCTCCAGCATGTGGTCCAACAATCAGTGGGTCTCGCTAGGCGCCCCACCACGGACGGATGCAACGAGCACCAGAACAGTTCGCGGGAGCGCCATCACTACCAACGATGCACTCCTCCTCGTATCGACCGAACGCGACTCCACGGGAGGAATGACAAACATCCACCGCCGAGAGAACGAACACTGGCAGCTCGTATGGAACAGCCGGGCGGCCTTTCCCGGGAAACAAACCTCGATTGGCGCTCACAGCTTCGACGCGGACACCTCCGGAAACCTGGCACTGGTCTGGACTGAGACCAGAGAAGAGCAAGACGTCGAAATAGTCGTGTATCGACGAAACCACTAACCAGGCTCCAACCCTTCAGCTTCGCATCAAAGAGAGTCAAAGATGAGGATCGCACCAGCACTTGTCGCCTGCCTCGTATCCACCATGGCGTACTCGGCCCCTCGCCGCACGGTGGTGGCCAGTGGCGACTGCAAGGACGCGGAGCTGAGCGGGCAGGCCAAGGCCTTCCTGGGAGCCCTCGCCTCGCGCCCCGAGCAGGACACGCTCAGCGCCAGCCAGTTCAGCGACCGGCTCTTCCCTCAGTCCACCAAGAGCTACGAGGACCTCCAGCGACAGCTCGAAGCCGCGCAGGACCAGTTCTACGAAGGCCGCAACGCCAGGACGCTCCAGGCCGTTGACGAAGCCCTGCAGCAGATCACCCGGCTCCCCGTGGGAGACGCCCGCTGGAAGCTCTACGTCGAAGCCCAGCTCCTCCACGGGCTCAACTACCGCGCCATGGGCAAGCAAAAGGAGAGCGACACAGCCTTCCGCAACGTGCTGCGGCTCCAGCCCGAGTACCAGCTCAACCCGGACTACTTCGCCCCGTCCGTTCGACAGAACTTCGACAAGCTCCGGAAGGAGCTCGCCCAGACGCGCAAGGTGAAGCTGTCCGTGAAGTCCACGCTGCCCGCCGCGGACGTGTACCTGGACGGGCTCAAGCTGGGCCAGACGCCGCTGTCGCTCGATGCAGTCCCGGGCACCTACCACCTCACCCTCGTCAAGGGCGACACCACGAGCTTCCCACGACACATCCAGGTCCAGGGCACCGAGACGCCGTTGCTCATCGACGTGGCCTATGAGGGCTCTGTCTCCGCGAGCCCGTTCCCCTGCCTCGCCGCCTCGGACGGCAACGACGAGCGCACGCTGAGCCATGCGGTCCGGCTGGGCGGCACGCTCGGCGTGGAGGAGGTCATCGTCGTCCGGCTCGAACGCCCGAGCAGCGGCCCCAAGTGGTTCGCGGCCACCGTCCTCAATGTCGAAGGAGGCCAGAAGCTCCGCGAAGGCGGCTTCAAGACCCAGGGGACAGATGCTCCGAACGAGGCACTCGCGGCGCTGGTCGACTTCGTCACCACCGGCCGCTCGCCCTCCAACCTCGTGGTGATGAACGCCAATGGAAAGGCCCCGTGGGACGCTCCCGGGGGTAGGAACGGGAGCGCGTCCGCGAGCGGCATGGACCTGACGGCCCCCAACCTCATGTCAGAGGGCGACGCGTCCGGGGCACGTCCTACCTCCGGCCTTCGCACGGCCTCGTATGTCGCGCTGGGAACGGGCGTGGCCGCGTTCGGTGGCGCGGGCGTCGTCCGCCTCCTGGCCCAGAAAGACGTGAACGCGCTGGAGAAGCGGCTCGACAACGGCCGGATTCTGTCCAGTGACAGAGAGGCGATGGGGCTTCGCGACTCGCTGGTCCAGAAGAGCAATGTCCTCAACGGGTTGCTCATCGGTGGAAGCGCGGCGGTTGTCACGGGCGCGGTGCTCTACCTCCTGTCTCCCGATTCGAGCACGGCACCGCCCATCTCAGTAGGGCTCTCCGCGGACAGCCACGGCGCGGCGGCCTCACTGTCCGGCTCGTTCTGACGCACGACTCACGACTCCATGGACACGCGCTCCGCGAGAGGTGGAGCCTCCGAATCGCTCCACCTCCCGCGCAGGCAAGCAGCCACGTCGAGTGCTGGATAAGGGAGCCGCGTCCACACACACCGCCAGGCCATCACGGCGCATAGAGTGCCGCCCATGATGCGAGCTCTCTTCATCCTGCTGCTGGCCACGAGCGCCTCCGCGGCCTCTCCCCGAACCCTCCGGGTCGACTACTTCCATACCGGGAACGCCACCGAGGAGCGGTTCAGCCTCGACAAGGTCGTCATCGAGCCGCTGCCCTGGCCCGGCCACCCGGAGCGCGCCATCGACGAGACGAACCTCGGCAAGTACCTCTTCGAGGTCCGCGACCGGGAGAACAACCGGCTCCTCTTCTCACGAGGCTTCGCGTCCATCTACGGCGAGTGGGAGGTCACGAACGAGGCGCGCGGCAGCAACCGCACCTTCCATGAGTCGCTGCGCTTCCCCGCGCCCGAGCGTCCCGTGCAGGTGCTCCTCAAGAAGCGGGATGCCCAGAACGCCTTCCGCGAGGTGTGGTCGCTGGTCGTCGACCCGAAGGACATGTTCGTCGACCCCTCGTCTCCTCCCGCGCCCGGACCGCTGCTGAAGCTGCTGGAGAACGGGCCGTCCGCACAGAAGGTCGACCTGCTCATCCTGGGTGACGGCTACACGAAGGCCGAGCACGCCAAGTTCGAGAAGGATGCCCGGCACATGGTGGACATCCTCTTCACCTTCTCTCCCTTCAAGGAGCGCAAGGCGGACTTCAACGTGTGGGGGCTCGTCCCCGCCGCGGCCCAGTCCGGCATCTCCCGCCCCTCGACGGGCGTCCACCGGCGCTCGCCCATCGGCGCCACCTACGATGCCTTCGGCAGTGAGCGCTACGTACTCACCTTCGACAACAAGGCCTTCCGCGAGGCAGCGGCCTTCGCGCCCTACGAGTTCGTGGAGATTCTGGTCAACGGCAACACCTACGGCGGCGGCGGCATCTTCGGGCTCTACGGCACCGTGGCCTCGGACAGCCTGTGGGCGCCCTACGTCTTCGTGCACGAGTTCGGCCACCACTTCGCCGGGCTGGCCGACGAGTACTACACCTCTGAATCCGTCTACGCGCCCGCCGCGGACCGCCTGGAGCCCTGGGAGAAGAACGTCACCGCGCTCCACGCCCCGGAAGACCTGAAGTGGAAGCACCTGGTGTCTCCAGGAACACCTCTGCCTACCCCCTGGAACAAGGCTGGGTACGAAAAGCATGCCACCGCCGTGCAGCAGCAGCGCGGCCAGATTCGGGCCCAGCGAAAGCCCGAGTCGGACATGGACAAGCTCTTCCTGGCCCAGCGGGACTGGGAGGAAAAGTTCCTTTCCTCACAGAAGTACTCAGGCCGGGTCGGGGCCTTCGAGGGGGCCATGTACGAGTCGAAGGGCTACTACCGGCCCCAGGTGGACTGCGTGATGTTCACTCGGGATCGCGTCCCATTCTGCGCGGTGTGCCAGGGCGCCATCTCCGAAGTCATCGACCTGTATTCCGGGCCTTCGGCCAGGTCTCCTCGGGCCAATCCCTGAACGCCTGAAAACCCGGATGTGGCTTGTGTGAAATGCCGATGTCACATGGACCGGACAATGGATTGCCCTCCGGTTCAGGTGTAAGGGGGACACAACCTGCTTCCCATGGAGGGGAACTCATGCAGAAACGATTTTGGCTCCCGGCGATTGTCACGGCCGTGATGGTCACGATGGGCACGGGATGTGGCGACGAGTGCGTCGACCAGTTTGACTGCCGCAGTGACAATGGCCAGCCGGCCGAGGGCAAGCAGTGGACCTGCAACTCCGGAACGTGCGAGCAGCGCGACATCACCCAGGGCTCGGACGCGGGCACCGAGGAAGACGCGGGCACCGAGCCGGAGCCTGACGCCGGTGAAGGTGACGCGGGGACCGACCCGGATGCGGGCACGGAGGGCTGCACCAGCAACGCGACCTGCGCCCTGACCGAGACGTGCAACACCACGACGAGCGCGTGCGAGGACTCGGGCTTCGTCACGCCGGTGGCGACAACCAGCACGCAGATTCAGGCGGTCCGGGATGCGGCGGATGGCGAGCTCGACCCCGCGCTGCCCATCGAGGGTGCGTTCGTCACGTTCATCAAGCCCGCGGTGACGGGCAGCATCGAGCCCCCCGGCTTCTTCGTCCAGGCCGAGGCCCAGGGCCCCGCCCTGTTCGTGAGCGACGAGGATGCGCTGGGCGACGTCGCCGTGGGTGACCGGGTCAGCTTCTCCGTGTCGTCGAAGGCGACCACCGACGGGCTGCGCTCCGCGGTCACCGTCACCGGGACCACGGTCATCAGCCAGGGCCACCCGGTCCAGAGCCAGTCGACGGCCACCCCGGCCGGCCTCGCGGTCAACCGCTCCGCGGACACGTCGGCGACGCTGGTGGATGGCCTGGACTCCGTGGACTCCGAGCTCACCTACCTGACGGGCACGATTGCCGCGGGCTCCAGCGGCATCGGCGCTGGCTACTCTGGCTTTCAGATCACCACTGAGGGCGTCACCGCTGGCGCCGCCAACTTCCGCCTCCGCGTGCCCGCGACGCTCGCCACCGAGCTCGATATCACCCAGGGCTGCACGTTCACGCTGAACGCGGGGCCCATCTGGCGGTTCGCAGCCAACGCGCAGCCGTCCGCGTTCACGGCGTCCGACCTCACCCTGTCGAACTGCGCCGCGCCGACGTTCGCGTCGGCTTCGGCGACGTCGCTGACGGAGGTCGTGCTGAACTTCAGCCGCAGCATCTCCGCGGCGAGCATCACCAACGCGCAGGAGCAGTTCACCCTCACCGAGGGTCTGACGGTCTCCGCGTTCCGCGTCGAGGGTAAGCAGGTCTTCCTGACCACCAGCGAGCAGGCCCCGGGCACCAGCTACTCCGTCACCGTCGCGAACACCGTGACGGACCTGGCGGGCGGCTCCGTTGCTTCGGAAGCCAGCACGCAGACGTTCCGCGGCTACCGCGCGCCGGCCGTTCTCCAACTGACCGAAGTGCAGCCAAACGGGGGGACGGGCGCCAACCCCAAGGACTTGGTTGAGTTGAAGGTCCTTACTGCGGGAACCACGTCAGGCCTCATCCTGGCCCAGGATAGTGCCACCGCTGGCAATAATGGCCCGCTCGCCAACTTCCCGGACGTGGATGTCGCGGCTGGCGACATCATCGTGGTGCACCTCAACGTAGCCCAGGACTTCCCTGTCGAAACGCTGGCCAAGGATGAGCACCCTCAGAGTGCCAATTCGACGCACTTCGATACTGCCTGGGATTTCAAGGGCAATGGCGCCAACGCCATCACCTACTCCAGCCGGATCATCCTCGTGCAGGACGCGACCGGAAACATCCAGGATGCCGTGCCCTTCCGGACGACGAGCACCCCGCCTGGTGCATTCCCGGGTTACCTGCAGGCCATCCAGGCCGCTGGCCACTGGCTCCCGGCCGATTGCGAAGGTGCGCCCTGCACCAACACGTCCACGCCCTCCGCCGGTGACGTGTCCGCGGTCTGGGCGGGCATTCCGAGCGGCGCGGACACCACGAGCAACAGCGTCCGCCGTATCAGCACGGACGACACCAACACCCTGACGGACTGGGCGGTGGGCGCGCCTTCGTGGGGCATGCCCAACCTGTAGTCTGACGGCTTCCACATGAAGCCTCCGGGCCGCGGCTCCTCGTGAGCCGCGGCCCTTTTTTACCCTGGGTGTGGTGGAACCCTGTGCGCCGTTGTCACGGCTGCCTCTACAGTGCCGCTCCTTTCATCCGTGGGCCCGACTCCTTCGCGGGCCGGAGTCTTCATGCGCGTCCACCTCGCCCTGCTTCCACTCCTCGCGCTGCTGCTGACCGCGTGTCCTGGCTCCACACCTCCCGGGACTGACGACACAGGCCCCGGACTGGCCATCACCACGGAGACGCTCCCCGCCGCATCCGTCGCGCAGCTCTATCGCGGCTCGATCACCGCTTCGGGTGGCACCCCTGCCTATTCCTGGCGCGTCGCGCAGGGCGCGCTGCCCACCGGACTTAGCCTCTCCACCCTGGGCGAAATCACCGGAACACCTCAAGCCGCTGGCACCTCGTCCTTCGACGCGGAGGTGCGTGACTCCCGCGGACGGACGGTTCGCGCCACGTTCGAACTCGAGGTGCGCGACGCCGGGCTCCACATCGCGTCGTCCTCGCTTCTCGATGCATACGTCGGCGAGAGCTACTCCACGCAGCTCGACGCTTCAGGCGGCGCGGCGCCATACACCTGGGCTCTCGCGGAGGGCACCCTCCCGTCGGGCGTGAACCTCGACGCACAGGGGCACATCTCCGGCGTTCCCGCCAGCGCCGGCACCTTCTCCGTCACCGTCCACGTGCAGGACGCCACCGGACTTTCGAGCCAGCGCGTCCTCTCGTTCTCCGCATACATCGCCCCCTTCCTGGACGGTGGCACGCTCCCCTCCGCCTCGCTCGGAGCGACCTACTCCACGGAGCTTCACACCATCGGCGGGCGGCCACCGCTCACGCTCCGCATCACCTCGGGCGCCTTGCCCACGGGCCTCCAACTGGAAGCCCGCTTCGTGCGTGGAACGCCCAGTGCTCCAGGGGACGCCTCATTCATCGTAGAAGTCCAGGACGCCAACGGCCGCGCGGCGTCCGGCACGTTCCACCTCACCGTCCAGGGCGGCCTCACCATCACCCCCAGCACCCTGCCGGACGCCTATACCGACGCCGCGTATCGCCAGGGCCTCCTGGTGATGGATGGACGCGCGCCTTATGCCTGGGCGCTCACCGCGGGTTCGCTGCCCGCCGGTCTCCGGCTCACCAGCACGGGCCTGCTCGAAGGCACCGCGTCCACGACAGGCACCTTCTCCTTCACCATCCAAGTCACCGACGCCGACGCGCGCGTGACCACCCGGAACCTCAGCCTGGCCGTGTACCGGCCTCCGTCGGTGACAGGCCCGGCGCTCCAACTCGACGGGCATGTCTCGCAGTCCTTCAGCGCCACGTACTCCGTCACCAACGGGAAGGCGCCGTACACGTTCGCGCCAGCAAGCGCCCTTCCCTCCTGGCTGCGGCTCTCCTCCTCCGGCCAGCTTTCGGGCATCCCGCCCGCGCTGGGGACCACCAGCGGACAGGCCGTCGTCACCGACGCGAATGGACGGACGGGCACACGCGACTTCACCCTCACCGTCCACGAACGCCCCACCGTCGAGACCACGGCGCTGCCCGATGCCCGCAGGGACGTGCCCTACTCCACCCAGTTGCAGGCCTCCGGAGGCAAGGCGCCGCTCTCCTGGAATGTCGACTCGGGGGCGCTGCCCTCGGGGCTCACGCTCTCAACGTCAGGGAGCCTCAGCGGCACTCCCACGCAGACAGGGGACTCCACGTTCATTGTCTCCGTGACGGACGCCGCGGGTCAGCCTGCGTGGCGCGGGCTGACCCTCACCGTGCGCACTGCGGGCACGGCCCTCACGGTGGGCCATTGGAACCTCGAGTGGTTCGGTGCCCCCAACCAGGGCCCGCCGGACTCCACTTCGGAGGGCGGAACGACGGACGACCTTCAGATTGCCCATGCGCGCGACATCCTTCGCGACTCGGGCGCCAACGTGTGGGGCCTGGTGGAGATGGTGGACGCCGCGGACTTCGCCACCCTCAGGGCCCAGCTCCCCGGCTTCAATGGCTTCCTCGCCAATGACACATCCTTCGTCCCCAACGGCGCGGCCTACTACAGCAGCGGCGAGCAGAAGCCCGGCATCCTCTACGACAGCACCCTCACGCTCCAGGGGGCGCAGCTCATCCTCACCGCGAATGACGCGGACTTCGGTGGCCGTCCGCCCCTGCGCGTGGACTTCACCACGACGGTCCAAGGCGAAAGCACGCCACTGGTCGTCATCGTCCTTCACATGAAGGCGTTCGACGACGAGTCCTCCTACGGACAGCGGCAACGCTCCAGCGCGGCGCTCAAGGCGTACCTGGACACCTCCCTGCCCACCGAGCGCGTGCTCGTCATTGGCGACTGGAACGATGACGTCGACCAGTCCATCACCCGGGACAGCACCGGCGACTATCTCCCCAGCCCCTTCGCGTCGTTCGTGGCCGACGCCCAGCGCTACACCTTCATCACCGAGCCGCTGTCCCGGCTCGGCCTGCGGACCACCGTCGGATATCGCGAAGTCATCGACCACACGCTTGCCTCCAACGAGCTGGCCGATGACTACCTGTCAGGCTCCGTCGAAGTCCTGCGCCCGGACGCGTGGATTCCCAACTACGGCAACGTCGTCAGCGACCACTATCCCGTCATCAGCCGCTACGACCTGGGAGGCGCCGGCAGCGGCACGGACCCCGACCTCCCGCCGAACCTCATCATCAACGAAGTCCTGCCCAACGAGCCCATCCCGCCCGGGCAGACGGTGTCTGACACCCACTACGAATTCATCGAGGTGTACAACGCGGGGACCTCGTCCGTGGACCTGTCCGGCTGGAGCCTGTCGGACTCCGCCTCCGTGCGGCATGTCTTCGCCCACGGCACCACGCTCGCGCCCGGCCGGGTCTTCGTCGTCTTTGGTGGCGTTCGAGGCTTCCCTGCCGGTACGCCCGATACCGTGGCCGCCTCCTCGGGCGGCCTGGGCCTCAACAACGATGGCGACGTCGTCAGGCTCCTCGCGCTCGATGGGAGCGACGTCGATGAGATGTCCTACGGAGGCACCTCCGACAACATCTCCTTCAACCGGTCCCCCGACGCCACGCCCGACGCGCCGTTCGACTACCACCACCTGATAACCCCGGGTCTCAGCTCGTCCCCGGGCCTCCGCGTGAACGGACAAGCGTTCTGACCCGCTCCCACGAAGGGCGCCTCCAACCTCGGCTTCAGCGCGGTGAATCGAGCGGCGAGCCGGGGCCCGCGGGGTCCTCGCGGGGGGCTGACTCTTGCTGACGCGGTGGCTCGGCGCCGGGCCCCGGCATCCCGTCCACCAGGTGCGCCACCAGGCCTCCGGGACCATCGCCGTAGGTGACGCGAACCTCGTCTCCCTCGCGATACTCCCGCAGGCCCATGACAGGCTCGCCCTTCATGTAGAGCCGGGTCTGCTCATCCACTTCGACGTCGTACTCCACGCCGTCGTTGCCGCGGATGAGCAGCTCGTTGTCACCCACCCACGCCACGCGACCATGGAGCCGGCCCGTGGGCTCGGGCCGCCCCGAGCCGCCCTGTCCTGACCCCAGCGTCCCCACGGGAAGCGCGCCGGCGCCGGGCGCCACGGACGCTGGGGGCCGCTCGCGTGAGGCCATGAGACCTCGAAGGACATCGGAGCGGCCTTCTCGCTCGCTCGCGGACGGAGGCCCTCGGTCCTCGCTCCGCTTGCCGCAACCGAGCCACACGGCGAACAGCCCGAATGCCACCCGCCTCCAGCCGCGCGTTGCCCTCATGCGCTCGTGCTCCCCGCGTGTGGAAGTTCATCGCGACGGCCGGCGGCCCACACCGGACGCCTCCTGTCTCTTCCTCAACATGCGGATGGCCCTGGCGGCAGAGAACCCAGCGCTTCCCGAGGTGCGCCTTGGTGGCGACCAGGAAAGCGGTAGAACGCTCCGTCGCACGGCCCCTCTCCCTGCATGGAGGCACTGACCGGGAACACAACCGACGGCTGTCCCGAACCGGAGCCCTGGGCCCGTCATGAGCGCCATCCGTTGTCTATCTTGCGTCCCAGGACGAGCGGGCTAGAGAGCAGACGCCCTTGGCTTGCAAATTCGGCGTACCTGCCGGGCCCTGCCTATTTTCTCGTCTGGTAGCGCTTCCCTGAGCACCACGGTCCCCGTACTCGTGAGCAAGACAGCGGCCCACTTCCACGACCTGACGGCTGACCCGACGCATGCCGCGCCTTCAGCCTGCGTGTGGCTGGTCGATGACAGCCCCACGCAACTGGCGCACGCCCGCGAGCTGCTGTCGAAGCACTACGCGACGGAGACCTTCAGCAACGCCGAGCAGATGCTGGAGCGGCTGTCCCTGGGGCAACCTCCCGAGGTGCTCCTGTTGGACTGGCAGTTGCCGGGCATCTCGGGACTGGACGCGTGCCGCTACGTCCGCGAGCACTACGATGACGTCACCCTCCCCATCCTGATGCTCTCCACCTGGGGAACCCACGATGACTTCACGGAAGGGTTGCAGGCAGGCGCCAACGACTACATCGCCAAGCCCTTGCACGACGCGGAGCTGCTCGCCCGAGTCGCCAGCCTCATGCGCATCCATGCCCAGGGCGAGCGGCTGAGAGAGCGCGAAGCGTACCTGTCCACGACGCTCGCCAGCATCGGTGACGCCGTCATCACCACGGACCGCGCTGGACGCGTCGTCCTCCTCAATCCCGCGGCAGAGCGCATCACCGGCTGGCGCACCACGGACGCCCGGCAGCGGTCCGTGGAAGAGGTCTTTCGCATCATCGACGCCGCCAGCCGGCAGCCCATCGAGCTGGCGCCCGCGCTGGATACGGCGCCGGGGCTCGCGGGGCCGACGCTGCTCATCCGCCAGGACGGGACAGAGGTCCCCATCGAGGGCAGCGCCGCGCCGATTCTCACGGGGCCACGGGACCTCGCTGGCGCCGTGCTCATCTTCCGCGACGTCACCGAACAGACCCAGGTGCGTCAGCGCAACGAAGCCCTCACGGAGCGGCTGCGCGCCAGTGAGGCGGAGGAGGCCATGCTGCTCGACGCAATCCCCGTCCTGGTGTCGTTCGTCGGCGCGGACGAGCGCTACGGCCGCGTCAACAAAGCGTATGAGGACTGGTTCGGGCTGACGCAGGACCAACTCCGGAACCAGAAGATTCGAGACATCGTCGGCGAGGCGGCCTACGCCGTGCTGAGCCCCTTCGTGAAGCGGGGGTTGGCGGGAGAGAGCTTCTCCTTCGAGCAGCATGACGTGCCCTATCGCTTCGGGGGCACACGGGACGTGAAGGTGTCCTTCATCGCGCACCGCGAGCCGGGACAACCCGGGGCTGGCTACGTGTCGCTCCTGCAGGACATCACGGCGCAACGGAAGCTGGAGCAGGAGCGGGAGCTGCACGCGCGCAGGCTCCAGGAGCAGGCGGAGTTCGAACAGCAGCTCATTGGCATCGTGAGCCACGACCTGCGCAACCCCCTGGGCGCCATCCTCCTGGGGACGGAGCGGCTGAAGCGCGCCGAAGAGCTGGAGCCAAACGCCCTCAAGAGCGTGGACCGCATCCACGCGTCGGCCTCCCGTGCCGTGCGGATGGTGAAGGAGCTCCTCGACTTCACCCAGGCCCGGCTGGGCGGCGGCATCCGGCTCGAGCGCACCCCCATCGACATCCATGCGCTTATCCGGACCGCCGTGCAGGAGGTCGAAGAGGCCCACCCTTCCGCCCACGTGAATGTGGTGACGAGCGGCGATGGGCAGGGCGCTTGGGACGCGGACCGGCTCTCCCAGGTGATTCAGAACCTGGTGACGAACGCCGTGAAGTACGGCCAGCCCGAAGCGCCCATCGAGGTGACGCTCGAGGGAGACGGCGACCAGGTGACGCTGAGCGTCCACAACGAAGGTCCCCCCATCCCCCCCGAGCACCTTCCGAACCTCTTCCAGCCGCTCCAGCGGGGCACCGACGAGGTGGACGTCGCGAGCCGCAGCGTGGGGCTGGGCCTCTTCATCGTGAAGGCGGTCGTCGACGCGCACCAGGGGCACATCGCGGTGAGCTCCGCGCCAGGAGCGGGGACCACCTTCACGGTGACGCTGCCACGGCGGGCGGCGGCGAGCCCGGAGCCGGAACACCCGCCGGAGTCCACGCATTGAGCGGGGCACGGGCCAGCCCCCGACGCCCCTCGGACTATTCGATGACGAAGACGAGCGTCACCTTCGCCTGCACCGCCTGCTCCTCGGGCTGGATGGGCGTGGACATCGCGCGGGCATCCGCCGCCTCGGCCATCGCGAAGCGCGCCGGGTAGAGCTGCGGCGGCTCCGTCACCGTGCTCGCGTCGAGCACCGCGCCCAGCTTCACGCTCAGCGACGCGGCCAACACCTCCGCCGACTTGCGCGCCCGCGCCACCGCCTGCCGCAGGGCCTCGCCCTGCACCGCGTCCTGGCGGCTCAGCCCGAAGCGCACCGAGTCCACCCGGTTCGCGCCCGCCGCCAGGGCCTGGTCCAGCAGGTTCCCCACCCGCGACAGGTCCTTCACGTGGACGCTCACCAGGTTGCTCACCCGGTAGCCCTTCAGCTTCGGCTCCGTCTGGTTCGGCAGCGGCGGCGCGTACTCCGGGTACACCGAGTAGTTGCGCGTCTGGATGTCCCGCCGCGCGATGCCCGCGGACGTCAGCGCCGCAATCACCTTCTCCATCCGCTTCGCGTTCTGCTCGCCCGCCGCCTTCGCGTTCGCCGCCAGCGTCTCCACCGCCACGTCGATGAAGGCCTCGTCGGGCTGCGCCTTCACCTCACCGGTGCCTTCCACGCGAATCGTCCGCACGCCCGCGGGGGCCTGCGCACGCGGCGCGGAGACGGGTTGTGGCTGCGCGAAGGCCGTCAGGCCCGTGAGCAACATCGCGGTCAGCAACAGGGGTCGAACAGGTCGAGCGAACATGAGGCCTCCTCAGGAATGGGCCGCCGCGGGTCGTACTGCAACGTCCTGCCCCCTTGGAACGGCCGTCACCGGGTGACATTCACTTTCCCCGGGCCCGCGCCCGGAGCGCTCCTTCCCCCGCTGGGAAGAAGGAGCGCCGGACCCGACGGAATCCTGTCCCGGCGGAAGGTCACGGACTGGCGGCTTCGGCGCCGGTCATCTCACGCACCACCTGACGGGGGCCCCGGCTCGCGACCGAGCGCACCTTCGTGGTGGCCTTGCGCCGCGCGGCCCTCAGCGCATCCCGGCCCATGTCCATCACCGCGGACACCGCGCCCGCGACCAGGTTGGCGGGCGGCGTGTCGGGCGCCATCGGGTGCGGCCGCGTGGGCGCCGCCTTCCGCGACATCTCCAGCACATCCCCCATCGTCCGGAGCTCCTGCGGACGGAAGACCTTCTTCAGCGCCGGGAAAAGCGCGTTCTCCTCCTGCAGGACGTGCGCGCGCACGTTCTCCATCAGCACCTGCACCTTCGCGTCGAAGCGCTCCGCTTCCGGAGACATGCCGTCCAGCTCCGCCAGCAGCCACTTCACCACGTGGTGCTCCTCCAGCGAGCGCAGCACGTCCGGCCCCAACCCCTCCGAGCGTGAACGAACCGCGGGGTAGAGCACCTGCTCCTCGATGGCGGCGTGCACGGACAGCTCGGTGACCAGCTGGTCCACCAGCCGACGCTTCAACTTGTGGGCATTGGGGCCCGCCTTCTCGAACTTCCGGAACAGCTGCTCCACCGTCTTGTGGTCCGCCTTCAGCAACGCGATGGCATCCATGGACACACCTCCCTGAGAGTTTGTTGGCCGCTGGCTTCCTGGCGCACTGCGGCATGTCCTGCATGGTGGGGATGACGCCGCTGGGATGCGCGGGCGGCGCACGGACGGCCTGGTCGCACGGCCGCTCCACGAGCAACCCGCCGCGCCGCCGAGGATGCGACGGGCTCCGGGACTCGCGGGCAATCACCCGGGGGCGTTTCGCGGGCCAATGTCCGTGCCACCGTACCCTGGGGAATGGGGTGCGCCGTTGGTGGGACTGGGGAAGGGAGAGCACCGTGATGAATGACATCCTGCGCGTCCGGGTCGCTCGCGTGACTCGCGAGGCCGAGGACATCCTGTCGTACGAGCTGGTCGCGACGGAGGGAGGCACCCTGCCCCCCTTCGAGGCTGGCGCCCACCTGGAGGTCCGCGTCCCAGGTCCGGGAGGCTTCCTGCGCGCGTACTCACTCTGCAACGACCCGGAGGAGACCCACCGCTACGTCATCGCCGTGGCCCGCGACGCCCAGGGACGCGGGGGCTCGAACGCCATGCATGAGCGGGTGCGCGAGGGGGCGGTGCTGGAGGTGAAGGCCCCTCGCAACAACTTCCCCCTGCTGTTCGCGCGCAGCTACGTGCTGGTGGCGGGCGGAATCGGCATCACCCCCATGCTGTCCATGGCGCGCGTGCTCCAGCGCACCGGCGCGGACTACACGCTGCACTACTGCGCGCGCGAGCCCGGCCGCGCCGCCTTCCACGCGCTGCTCTCCCAGGCGCCCTTCGCCGAGCGCGTGCGCTTCTCCTTCGACGGAGGAGACCCGGCCCGGGGCCTGGACGTGAAGGGGCTGCTGGCCACGCGGCTGCCGGGGGCACGGCTGTACTGCTGCGGTCCCGCGGGGCTGATGAACGCCGTGCGCGACGCGGCCACCCTGCACCGCTGGCCGTGGGAGAAGGTGCACTTCGAATCCTTCACCGCCGAGGGCACCCGCGCCGCCACGGGCCGGGAGGAGCAGGGCTTCGAGGTGACCCTCCGCAGCACGGGCCAGGTGCTGCAGGTGCCCGCCGGGCAGTCGGTGCTCAACGTGCTGCGCCGCAATGGGGTGCGCATCCCCAGTGACTGCGAGGCCGGGACGTGCGGCACCTGCGTCACGCGGGTCTGCGATGGCCAGCCCGACCACCGCGACACCTTCTTCCAGGCGGAGCCCGCGGGCGACCAGCGCATGCTCGTCTGCGTGTCACG
The DNA here is from genome assembly GCF_010894475.1 of Myxococcus vastator. Taxonomy (GTDB): domain Bacteria; phylum Myxococcota; class Myxococcia; order Myxococcales; family Myxococcaceae; genus Myxococcus; species Myxococcus vastator. Next base: position 528 of record NZ_JAAIYB010000161.1, on the reverse strand, counting down.
CGCCCGCTCCAAGCGGCTGGTGCTGGACCTCTGACACGGCCGGGCCGGGAGCTATGCCGCCCGGCCCGACGCCTCCCGGCGAGCACGCGCCACTTCGGACCGGACCAACTGCCGCAGGGCCTCCGGGTCGAAGGGCTTCTCCACGCGCGGGTTGCCCACGCGCTCCAGGAACGTCCGCGCGGTGGCCGTGAAGGCGCCGCCGGTGATGAACACGATGCGCTCCGCCGCTCGCGAGTCCACCTTCGCGAGCGCGTCGTACAGGTCCATCCCGGTCATCTCCGGCATCATCAAATCGCAGAGCACCACGTCGTAGCGGGCCTCGGCCCCGGTCAGCAGCTCCAGGGCTCGCCGCGCGCTCACCAGCACCTCCACGTCGTTCTCTCGCGAGAGGGTGCGGCGGATGGCGCCGCTCACCAGCGCATCGTCGTCCACCACCAGCACGCGGCCTCGCGTCGCCGCCTCGGCGGGTGCTGGAGCCGGAGCGGCCTGGGGCGCCGGAGCGTCAGCGGCCCCCACCCCTCCCGGGTC
>NZ_JAAIYB010000160.1 GCF_010894475.1 Myxococcus vastator | reverse complement strand
CCCCGAGACGACGCTGGCCCCGAGCTTCGACCCGCCCTCGGAGGTCCGCGAGGGAGAGGTCCGCGAGCAGCGCGCGTTCATGGAAGGCGCCAGCCTGCTCATGGTCGACTCCGCGCCGTCGGGCGCGACCGTGTCTGTGAACGGTCGAACGGAAGGCACCACGCCGCTGTCGGTGACGCTGGAGTGCGTGACAGACACGCCAGTTACGGTGAAGCTCACGCGCCGAGGCTTCAGCTCCCTGGAACACACGCTCTCATGCCGTCAAGACACCATGACCCAGCTCTTCGGAAGGCTGCGCAAGGGGAAGAGCGGCTCGAAGCCGTGAGCACCGCGTCCCACAACACCGTGCTCGTCGTGGACGACGACGCCGACATCCGGGAGGCCGTCCAGGACATCCTGTCCTTCGAAGGCTACGCCGTGGCCCAGGCCGCCAACGGCCAGGAGGCCCTGACGCTGCTGTCCGGGCCCCACGCGCTGCGGCCGTGTCTCATCCTGCTGGACCTGATGATGCCCGTCATGGACGGCGAGGAGTTCGTCGGCCGGCTTCAGCAGGAGCAGCGCCTGGCGGAGCTGCCCATCATCCTCGTCACGGCGAGCGGCCGCGCCCAGCTCCCCGGTGTCCGCGCCATCCTCAAGAAGCCCTTCGACATGGACGTGCTGCTGAGCGCGGTGGGCGAGCACCGCCACTGACGGACGCCCCCCTTCAGGAGCGCCGCGCGCCCGTCAACATCGCGGCCACCTGCGGGTCCAACTGGAAGGACTCGAAGAAGCGGTCCGCGTCCTGCGGCGGCTTGCCCTCCGGGTGCAGCAGCAGCTGCTGGTAGAGCCGGGGCCCCACCAGGAAGAAGCGCCCGCGCAGGTGGCGCGGGCCGGACACGCCCTCCACCTCCCAGCCCGGGAAGCCGCTCAGCACCAGCGGCCGCGCGGACAGCCCGGTGGCGCCCAGCGCCTCCAGCGCCCCGTGGCTGGCCCGGGCCACCACGTCACGCGGATCCGCCTGGGACACCGCGGCCGCGGGGAAGTCCGTGTAGGAGACGTAGTAGGCGGTATCCACCTCCGGCCGCACGGCGATGAAGGTGTGGAGTGTCACCGCGCCGACATCCGTCTCCTGCGAACGGCGCTCCTCGCTCACCGGCCCGGGAATCGCGACGGAGAAGCCCCCCTCGGTGGACTGGACGACAGGCTCGGCGGCCCGCGGCGCTTCGGGCTTCGCGGCGGCGGTCGGCGCCTGCTGGCGGGAGGCACACGCCCCCAGCCCTCCCAGGGCCAGGAGGGCGGCGAGCGGCGCGGCGCGGCGCGAAATCTTCATAAGGTCAGGCGACTCCTGAAGGTTGGACCCCGAAGGTACGTCGGGCCTCGCGTGAACGCATCCGCCGTCTCCACGCGGACGCGCGCCATGCGACGCTTCACGCCCACCTGGGGGCGGCCCTCAGTGCAGGGTGTCCTGGGGGGGCGTCGGCCCCGCGCCCTCTTCGGCATGCCGGGCGGCCTCGGCGGCCACGGCCAGCCGCACACAGAAGACGGAGCCATGGCCGGGCTGGCTCACCACGTCGATGCTGCCCCCGTGCCCCTCGACGATGCGCCGGGCCACCGACAGGCCCAGGCCCACGCCCGGGGCGCGCTGACGGGCGTTGCCGGCGCGCTGGAAGGGCGCGAAGAGCAGGCGCCGCTCCTCCTCGGAGATGCCGATGCCCTGGTCCGTCACGCACAGGACAGCCGTGTCCTGCTCGCGGCGCACGGCCACCTCCACGGTGCTGCCCGCCGGCGAGTACTTCAGCGCGTTGCTGATGAGGTTGTGGAGCACCTGCTCCAGCCGGGCCGGGTCTGCCCGAACCGGCACGGGCACGTCCGGCAAGCTGAGCCGGAGGCCATGGCCGGTGTCGCCGGAGCGGTAGAGCTCCACCACCTCGCGGGCCAGCTCACGCGCGTCCCGCACCTCCGGGCGCAGCTCCAGCCTGCCGGCTTCGATGCGGGTGGCGTCGAGCAGGTCGCCCACCATGCGGTCCAGCCGCTCCACCTGCCGCCCCACCAGGGCCAGGGTGCGGTCCATGCGCTCGGGCGTGAGCTGGGCGCGGCCGCGGTCCGACAGGGCCGTGGACAACTTGAGGGCGGACAGCGGATTGCGCAGCTCGTGCGCCACGCCCGCGAGGAACGCGAGCTGCTGCTCCTGCTGGTGGGCCAGGCTGTTGGCCATCTCGTTGAAGGTGCGAGCCATGTCCCGCAGCTCGGTGGGCCCGGCCTCCGGCGCCCGGGTGCGCTTGCTGCCCGCGCCGAAGCGGCGCATGGCCTGGCTGATGTCCCGCAGCGGCTGGAGCGCCACGCGCCGCAGCAGCACGCTCACGACGAGCACGCCGAGCAGCAGCGAGCCGCAGAGCACCACGCCCACGAAGTCCGCGATGGTGTTCCACCGCTCCGACGCAGAGCGAGCCTCGCGCGCGCGCTCCACGTTGAGGGAGATGACCTGCTCCAGGCCATTCAACGCGGCGTCCAGCGCCGGGCCCGCCTCCCGCTCCGCGCGCTCCAGGTCCCGCTGGGCGGAGAAGTAGGCATCCACGTCCTCGCGGACCGCGTCGAGCCGCTCGCGCTCCGCCGCCGTCGAGGCGATGCGCCGCAGCTCCCCAATCTGCCGGTACAGTGAGGCCTCCAGCTCGAACCGCGGCAGCCCGTCCGGACCGCGCGGCACCCGGGCAGGCCCTTCCCGGACCATCCGGTCGTGCGCCAGCAGGCCCACCTCCAACTCCTCGGACACCCGGATGCCCTCCACGGCGACCCCCAACGTCGCGGCCGAGCGGTCGAGCACGCTCGTCAAGACGATGAGCAGGGTGGCGACCGCCAACGTCATCAACGTCAGCACGCCCATGGTGGCGGCGAGCCAGGAGCGCAGGCTCATGGCGCCACCCCGGGCGGGACGAGGGCCATCTGGGACACCGGGCAGACCCGAAGAGACCTTCACGTGCGCTCCTCACGGGGTTCCCAGGCACGAAGGCCGCCCCCATTCCTGAGAGAAGCAACACGGCCAGGGCCCACGGGATTCGCGGACCCCGAAAGCGGACGTCACCGGAGGGCGCCAGCCGTGCTAGGGAGGAGCGATACGCGGTCGGCGAGCCCCCTGGCCGACGAGCGAGAGGCCTCCATGGACATCATCTCCCAGCCGGTACGCACCCTGAAATTCGATGGCTTCTGGCGCTGGCTCCAGGAGCACACGCACTGCATCCTGCGGTGCGGCTCCGTGGACGCCATGCTGTATGACCACGACGACTTCCACTGGGCCCTCCTGGAAGAGGAGCGCCAGCACATCGTGCAGGTCCTCAAGGGCAAGGTGCTGGTGGGCGAGCTGGTCATCCCCGGCCGCGAGGTGACGGAGGTGAATGTCGCCCCCGACCCGGACACGGGCGCCCAGGGCCACTTCCTGGTCGAGCTCATGGGCGGGCCGAAGGAAGACCCGCAGGCGCTCTACCACTTCATCATGGCGCACGGCATCGACCCGGCGCCGGGACACAAGGACCTCAAGCACTGAGGACGGTGCGCTCGATGAGCGTCACCGCGTCGTCCGTCCCGCTGACGTAGGGCCGCTCGCTCCGAGCCGGGCCGGCACGGGCGAGCCCGGCGGCACGAGCCACCAGCGCCTCCACGGAGCCCGCCCGCTCCTCGGGGCGCAGCCGCAGGGCCTGTCTGTCGTAGAGCCGGGGCCGCGCGAGCGCCACGAAGGGCGTTCCGGTGGCGCGGGCCTCCTGCACGGTGTTGTACCCGCCCGCGCCGACGAGCACGTCCACGCCGGGGAGCACCGCCAGCGCGGGCCACGTGGACCTGCGCAGGGCCAGGCCCTCCGCCAGGGAAGCCTCCGCCCGTCTCCCCTGCCTCGCGCGCGGCGCGGACGCTGGCGCATCCATCGCCGCTCCAGGCGGCACCAGCCACCGGACCACGGCGTCGGGCCCCAGCGTCGCCTCCAGCCGAGCGGCGATGTGCCCCGCCTCGCCCACTTCCTCGGGGGTGCCACAACCCATCACCGCCACCAGGGCGCGCGTGTCCTCCGCGGGCACGCCCAGCCGCGCGCGGGCCTTGTCACGGGGCAGCAGCTCGCTGGCGCGCAGGAGCAGCCAGGGCGCGGTCCTCACGGCGCGAGGATGGTTGGCGAAGGGCGCGGCCTCACCGGGGACGAGCAGCAGGTCGAACGCGTCCACCGCCCGCGCCAGGCCGTACTGCTTCACGTACGTGGGATTCACGTCGCGGTGAATCAGCACCTTGCGCGCGCGCACGGATGGCAGCAGCGGCGCCAGCTCGCCCCCGAGCCCCCGGGGGAAGGTGTCCACGACGAACAGGTCCGGGCGCACGTCCTCCAGGCACTGCGCCACCACTTCGCCCACGGCCTCGCGCCCCAGCGCGGGGTTGAGCCGGAACACCTCGACACCGGTGCCCAGCACGTCCTCCAGCGGGAGCCCGCTCGCGAACGGGCTGTTGGTGAGCAGGACGACGGCGTGCCCTCGGCGAGAGGCCGCGCGCGCCAGCGCGGAGACACGGGTGAGGTGCCCCATGCCGCCTCCCAGCGCATAGACGAGCCAGCGGCCAGCCATCAGCTCCCGCCCATGTCCTCCTCGAAGGAGGCGTCGTCCTCGTGGCGGAGGCTCTCGCCGTCAGCCTCGGTGAAGTCGTTGGCGTCGTGGGCCCTGCCGCGCCCCGACGTGGCGGCGGCGCCGTAGTACCCGTAGTCGTCGTAGTAGTAGCTCGGGTGGTCCTCGTCCACGCCGCCCTCGTCGCCGGTGTGGTCCTCGTGCTGCCGCGCGCACGTCGCGCAGAGCATCTCCGCGCCCACCGGCATCACGTGCTGCTCACACAGGGGCATCGCGCACCGCATGCACGTCATGGCCGCGGCGCTCCCACAGCCATGGGAGAACAGGAAGCCCACGTTCGCCTGGCAGAGCAATCCACTCATGGCTGGGCAGGCTCCGGGGACGGCGGCGCCTGGAGGTGGAAGAGCAGCGCCATGCGCAGCGGCGGCTCCAGCGCCTCGAAGGCGAGACACGCGGCGGCCTCCGCCGCCAGCAGCGACTTGGTGGAGAGTAACGTGCGCCCCTTCGCATCACGCAGGGACACCTTGCCCTCACGCACCTTCACGCGGGCCACGTCCGCGCCAGCGCCGTCCTGGATGCGGGCGCCGTCGTCCTCCGGCCACACGGAGTACAGGAGCGTGCCCTTCAGGTCATTGAGGCGCCAGCCCGCCCCCTGCCGCGCGAGCGTGAACAGCACCTGCCGCTGCTCGCCGTCCCGCACGGTGAGCGCCCCGCCCGCGGAGCCGACGACATACCCCAGCGCCACGTCATCCGGACCGGAGACCTTCAGCGCCGCGCCCTTCCACTTGTAGCGCGCCAGCTCGCGCTCCTCGCCATCCACCAGCTTGGCGCCGTCACCCTTCGGCTTGAGGGAGAAGCGCTCGCGGCCGGCGTCATCCTTGAACTTGAGCTTGCTCTCGAGGCCCTTCACGTCCGCGGCGGCGACGGGGGCCGCCTGAGCGCGAACGGCTTGCGGCGCCTCGGCGTCACCGGACTTGGAGCACCCGGCGGCGCCCGTGAGCGCGACCAGGGAACAACAGAGAAGGAACCGGCCCATACCCATCATCACGAAGCCTTCGCCTGCTGACGCAGGTGTCTGGAGTAGTTGAGGACCTGGTAGAGGCTCAGCAACATCATCACCACCGTCTTCGGCGCATCCACCGCGCTCGACGGGATGGCGGGGCCGGCGTCCCAGTCACTTTCCACGAGGGTGCGCAGGGACATCCGGTCCTCGCCCAGCTGGAGCTTGTCGACGGCGACGCCGTCCGGCAGGCGCATGGCCCGGCGGGCCTCCGGCTCCAGCAACACCAGGTCCGGATGGCGCTCCGCCTTCACGCGCAGCTGGGCCTGGAGCAGCGCCCAGCTCTGTCTCCGGTGCTTCGTCTTGTACTTGCCGCTGCTGCTGCGCCGGGTGCGCGACCGCTTCTCGAGCCGCTGCACCATGGCGATGCGCAGGTGCGTGCCGTCCAGCAGCCGCGTCTGGAGGGTGAACCACGGGTCGGCGAAGTTCTCCGCATCCCAGCCACTGGGCGTGGTGTGCTTGCCCAGCAGCTTCCCCGGGCTGTCCACGGGCGTGAAGTCGAGCACCAGCTTCACGGGCGCGTCCGGGCCGATGTCACTGCGCAGCCGGTGGAGCACCTGGGAGGCCAGCGTGTATCGCCGGTTCTCCAGGTCCAGGCGCCGGAAGCGCAGGTACACGGTAAGGCAGCCCACGGTCCCCACGAGCAGCGCGAGTCCCGCCCACTGGGTGAGCTGCAGCGCGAGCGCGTCCTCGGGCCCCTCCTCCAGCGTCGTTCGAAAGATGAAGATGATGACAGCGGCGGCCAGGCACAACAGGGTCGACTGTCCCCAACTCCGCCGCGCTTGCTCCACCTCCACGTCCAGGACGCGCAGCCGCTCCAGGTCTTCCCTCAGTTCCCCGACGGGGCCGCTGCACCTGTAGACGCGTTCCTCTCGAAAGCGGTCGATGTTGAAAGCCACGATGAGTCGCGCCCCCTCGGCGGTACGAAAGAAGGGGAAGCGTAAGGGTCCGTGCCGTAGGGGTCAAACCCTCCTGTGATAGCAACGCGAGTGTGTCTCACGCTCCCGGCACCGGCATCGTCTACGCGTCGTTCGACCGCTTCCCTTCGCCCAAGGGCGCCGCGGTGCACATCCGGGCCTTCGTGGAGGCACTGGGCGCGGCCTTTGGCCAGGTCGACCTGGTCGCGCTCCGGGACAACCCCAGCGCGCCCACCGGGCCGCTCGCGTTGGCGGAGGGCGTGACGTACCACCCGCTGGAGTCACGCGGGAAGGACCTGGTGGCCCAGGCCCTGTCGTTCCGCTCGCACCTGTCGGCCTGGTGGCGCGGACGGCCGCGCGCCTCCGTCGTGCACGTGCGCTCCATCTTCGAAGGCTACCCCGTCGCCTGCCAGAAAGACGCGCTGACGGACGCGCTCGTCTTCGAGGTGAACGGCCTGCCCTCCATCGAGCTGAAGTATCACTACCCGGACGTGGCGGATGACGCGGAGCTCTTGCGCAAGCTGGTGGCGCAGGAGGACGTCTGCCTCTCGCGCGCGGACCTGGTGGTGACACCGAGCGCGGTGACGGCGGAGTACCTGGTGACGGCACGAGGCGTGGAGTCCTCGCGCGTGCGGGTGATTCCGAATGGCGCCGACCTGGAGGTGTTCCGGTACGCGCCGCCGCGCCCGCTGGAGCCCGGGCGCCCCGTGCGGCTGCTGTACAGCGGGACGATGACGTCCTGGCAGGGCGTGCACCACGCCATCGACGCCTGCCGACTGCTGCGGCGGGAGCTGCCCACGGTGCTGACGCTGGTGGGGCCGCTGCGCCGGCACACGCGGCGGGCGCTGATGGACCGGTGCGGTGACCTGCTGCTGGAGGGCGCCGTGGAGCTGCTGGAGCCCCTGCCCCAGGCGGAGCTGGCGGCGCTGCACCAGGCCTGCGACGTGGTGCTGGTGCCCCTGCCCTTCAACGACCGCAACTGCGTGCAGGGCTGCTGCCCGCTGAAGCTGCTGGAGGCCATGGCCACCGGGACGCCCGTGGTGGCCAGCAACCTGCCCGTGGTGAGCACGCTGGCCGCGCCGGATGAGGTGATGTTGATACGGCCGGGCTCGGCGAAGGCGATTGCTGAAGCGGTGAAGGCCCTGCGGGCGGACCCCACCCTGGGCCCCGCGATGAGCGCGAAGGCGCGGGCGCGAGTGGAGCGCGACTTTCCGTGGAGCCGCGCGGGCGAGGCCCTGGTGAGCGCTTACGAAGAGCGGCTGGGAATGGCACGAGCCAGCACGCGGCGGAGCACCTCCGCCTCCGCGTGAGCCTGAAAGCGCTCCTCGATGCGCTGACGGGCGGCGGCGCCCATCGCGGCGCGCTCTTCGAGCGGCAGGGAGAGCACGTCCAGGCACGCCTGCCCCAGGTGATTGAGAAGGGCCTTCGAGACGATGAAGCCATTGCGTCCGTCGTCCACGGCCTCGGGGATGCCGCCGGCGTCGCTGGCGATGACGGGCCGGGCGCAGGCCATGGCCTCCAGCAAGGCGTTGGGCATGCCCTCCCACAGCGACGGCTGGAGGTAGACGTCACACAGGCGCAGGTGCGCGGCGATGGCCTCCGGTGTGTCCAGCGGCCCGGAGATGAGGATGCGCGCGGCGTCCTCGGGATGCTCGGCGCGGAAGGCGACCAGGTGCTCGGCGTCGCGCGGCCGCACCTCGCCGATGACGAGCAGGCACGCGGGCCGGGCGCGGCGCACCGCGGTGAGCGCGGAGAGCAGGAAGGGCAGGCCCTTCTTGTGCCGAAGCTCGCCGGAGAAGCCGAGCACGGCCTCGTCGGGCGCGATGCCCAGCCGCGCCCGGAGCGCCGGGTCCGCGGGGCCGGGTGAGAAGATGCCGGTGTCGACGGCGTTGGGGATGACCTCCACCGTTTCGTCCCGCCCCAGCAGCATGCGCATCTTCCGGCCCAGGTCCGCGGAGGCCGCGGTGAGGACGCGGGCCCGCTGCAGCGTCCACAGCAGGCGCGCGAAGTCGCCCGGGGGGAACATGAGCTGGTCCACGTCGTTGCCCCGGGCGCTGACGGTGGAGGCAATGCCCACGGACTCGGCGAAGGCGACGGCGAGGAACCCGGGCGGAGACAGGTAATGCCCCCACACCAGGTCATAGCGATGCTTCGCGTGCAGGTAGCCGAGCACGTCGAGCGTGTGCTGCATGGACAGGTCCGTGCTGCCGAACAGCCCCAGCCGGTGGAGCATCACGCCTCGCGCGAAGGGTGAGACGCCCCCGGCGTCCTCCACCGTCTGGAGCGCGCCTGGCGCCGCCGTGCGCGTCCAGGCCAGCACGTCCACCCGGGCGCCCAGCTTCACCAGCGAGCCCGCGGTGCGCGCGCCACTGCGGGCCAGGCCGCCGATATCGGGAGGAAAGCGTTCAGCGATGAGGAGGACGCGCGGGCTGTCGGACATGGCCGCGCCACGCTACCTCCTTCACACGCCATCGCCACCCGCGACCTGGGCCTGGAGCCGGCCCAACATGCGCACCACCGTCTTGCGCGAGACGCCCATGAGCACCGCCACCTCACCCTGGGTGTGTCCCTCCACGAAGTGCAGCAAGGCCGCCGTGAGCACACGGGGCGGCTCGGAGCGGGACATCAGCATCAAGTCCCCCGCGGCATCCAGGCTCTCGGCGCTGCCACGCCCACCTCTCGGAATGCGCTGCGCCGCGGCCAGACACGCCCCCGTGAGACGCGCATGCCTTCGCGCCCGGGCCCGGCACCGGTCGAGCGCCTTGTGGGTCACCATGCGATAGAGCAATGTGAAGACAGAGGCCTCCCCCCGGTGCAGTCCGGGCTGGGACACCATGGCCAGGAACACCTCCTGCAACACGTCTTCCGCCTCCTGCTGACAGCCCAACAGGCGCCACGCGCGCTGTCGCAGCGCCTTCGCGTGGCGGCGATAAAGCATGGCAAGGCCTGCCCTGGCGGCACGCGAAAGACATTCCTGGCTCAAGGACACTCACCCAGACACCCGAAACGACGTGGCGCGCTTCCGTCATCCACACGACACACCCGCCGGGTGTGCATATTGTTAGTTGAAAAAGCCAATCTCAGCAAGCCGAGGCCCCTGCCGCCTTGCGTTGACGTTGTCCCAGAAATTCATGCTCGAACGACAAACCACCGCCTCCGGCTCCACACGCCTCACTCGCGCATGAACAGCCACAGGAAAGACCCATCCCGAGTGGACACTGACACCCCATCTGCCTGACGGAGCCTGACCAGACAGTCATTCAGTCCCGACGAGGCAGGACTTATGAATGACTTACAGGGAATCCCGACTTGAAAAGACAATCCCCCCCGTGTCCCCCGGAACGTCTCATCTGGCGAACGGCCCTTCTCATGCTGGCCCTCTGGGGCTGCGGCGGCCCGCCCGAAACAGCCACGGAGTCTGAAGAAGCACTGAGCACCTCGCGCCAGGGCCTTGCCTCGGTCCGCGTCACCCAGGACGTGGCGGCGGGCGCCTATCACAGCCTCTTCCTCAAGAAGAATGGCGAGGTCTGGAGTTGGGGCCAGAACACGGCCGGCCAATTGGGAACGGGCAGCGTCAGCACCACGCCGCAGTCCCAGCCCGCGCAGGTCATTGGCCTTCCCGCCATCCAGGCCATCGCGGCGGGTGTCGCCCACTCGCTGGCCCTGGATACGAACGGTGAGGTCTGGGCGTGGGGGCAGAACGCCGCCGGGCAGGTGGGACTTGGCAGCACGGGCGGCACGGTGCTGCTCCCGCAGAAGGTGGCCTCGCTCTCCGGGATTCAGGCCATCGCGGCCAATGGCAGCTACTCGCTCGCGCTCGGTGAGGATGGCGGCCTTTGGGCCTGGGGCCAGAACAGCTCCGGCCAGGTGGGGACGGGTGGCACCAGCGTGTCGGTCGACACGCCCACGAAGGTGCAGGGACTGCCGGCCATCCGCGCCATCGCGGCGGGCTTGAACCACGTCTTGGCGCTGGACACCGAGGGCGGCGTCTGGAGCTGGGGCGCGAACACCTCCGGCCAGACGGGGAAGGGCAGCACCAGCCCGAACGTGCTGAGCCCCACCCAGGTGGCTGGCGTGCCACGCGCTCGGGCGATCGCTGCGGGTGCGGGCCACTCTCTCGCGGTGGATGAGGCCTTCGGCAACGTCTGGGCCTGGGGCCAGAACAACTTCGGGCAGACGGGGATTGGCGCCACGAGCACCACACCCGTCCTGAACCCCACGGCGGTGGGAGGCATCTTCGCCGTCACGGACATCGCCGCCGGGCACTTCTTCTCCCTGGCCATCGTGGGTGACGGACATGTGGTGGCCTGGGGACACAACGTCTTCGGCCAGTTGGGCAACGGGAGCACGGCGGTCAGTGCCATCCCGGTGAGCGTGACGGGGCTCGCTGACGCCCGCGCCGTCGCGGCCGGTGCACAGCATGCGCTAGCCATTCGTCCGGGATGTCCGGTGTGGACCTGGGGCAACAACGGCCAGGGGCAGCTCGGCACGGGCAGCGTCTCCACCGTGGCCACGACGACGCCGCTGTCGAGCCTCCTCATCAACACGTTCTACTTCGATGGCGACATGGACGGCTTCGGAGATGAGTACATCGCCGAGCAGGCGTGCGAGCCGTCTCCCGGGTTCGTGGAGGAGCTCGACTGCGACGACTACACGATGACCACGTTCCCCGGCGCGCCCGAGCAGTGCAATGGCATGGATGACAACTGCGACGGGAACGTTGACGACGGGAACCCGAGCGGAGGAGACACCTGCGCCACCGGGCTGCTGGGCGTGTGCGCCACGGGCACCACGGCGTGCGTCGAAGGAATGGTGGCCTGCCAGCAGGACCAGACGGCCTCCGACGAGCTGTGCGATGCCTTGGACAACGACTGCGACGGCGAGGCCGACGAGGACAACCCCGAGGGGCTTCAGGAGTGCGCGACCGGGCAGCAGGGCATGTGCGGCGAGGGCGTGACGTACTGCACCCACGGCGCGATTGAGTGCGTCCAGAAGCAGGGCCCCGTAGCGGAGGTCTGCGATGGCCGCGACAACGACTGCAATGGAGAGTCGGACGAAGGCGTAACGCTCCAGACGTGGTACCGGGACACGGACGGTGATGGCTTCGGCGACGCGAGCCAGCCCGTGCAGGGCTGTGTGCAGCCGGCGGGCTACGTGACCAGCGCGAGCGACTGCCACGACGGCAACGCCGCCATCAAGCCTGGCGCGGCGGAAGCGTGTGATGGGCTGGACAACGACTGCAACGGCTCCATTGACGAAGGCGTGCTGAGCACATGGTACCGCGACGCGGACGGCGATGGCTTCGGCAACAGCGCACAGCCGACGCAGGCCTGCGCCCAGCCCGAGGGACACGTCGCGAACGCCAACGACTGCGATGATGCCGCGGCCAACGTCCGCCCCGGAGCCTCGGAGGTCTGCGACAGTGTGGACAACAACTGCAACGGCGCCGTCGACGAAGGGCTGAACTTCCAGACGTGGTATCGCGACGCGGACGGCGACGGGTACGGCGCGCCGACTCAGTCCACGCAGGCCTGTTCAAAGCCCGGTGGCTACGTGGCCAATGCCAGCGACTGCGACGACACAAGCGCCAGCAACCGCCCCGGTGCCTCGGAGGTCTGTGACAGCGCGGACAACAACTGCAACGGCTCCGTCGACGAAGGCGTGGGTTCCACCTGGTACCGCGACGCGGATGGCGATGGATACGGGAATCCGAGCCAGTCCACCCAGGTGTGCTCAAAGCCCGCTGGCTATGCAGCGAACGCCACCGACTGCAATGACGCCACCTCGGGCGCCCGGCCTGGAGGCACGGAGTCCTGCGACGGTGTGGACAACAACTGCAACGGTTCCATCGACGAAGGCGTGGGCTCCACCTGGTACCGCGACGCGGATGGTGACGGATACGGGAACGCGAGCCAGTCCACCCAGGCGTGTTCGAAGCCCAGCGGCTACGTGTCGAACGCCAGCGACTGCAACGACTCCAGCGCGAACAGCCGCCCCGGCGCCTCCGAGGTCTGCGATGGTGTGGACAACAACTGTAATGGCTCCGTCGACGAGGGCGTGGGCTCCACCTGGTACCGCGATGCCGACGGTGACGGGTATGGAAATTTGGGGCAATCCACCCGGGCGTGCTCGAAGCCCAGCGGCTACGTGTCCAACGCCAGCGACTGCAACGACTCCAGCGCCAGCATTCGCCCGGGTGCATCGGAGGTCTGCGACGGCGTGGACAACAACTGCAACGGCACTATCGATGATGGTGTGGGCTCCACCTGGTACCGCGACGCGGATGGCGACGGATACGGCAACCAGAGCCAGTCGAAACGGTCGTGCTCGAAACCAAGTGGCTACGTGTCAAATGCCTCCGACTGCGCCGACGCCAACGCATCCAGGAACCCTGGCGAGTCGGAAGAATGTCACGACGAAATTGACAACAACTGCAATGGTTCCATTGATGAAGGCTGTCCACCGGTGCTCTGTCCCGAGTGGTTTACGTCGGGCACCAGGCAATTCAGCCAATCCTCTGAACAGTCGATAGACTGTGACCCCCCGATTATTTATTAAGAGAGCCCAAAGTGGCCTTCGCCCAGTCGAAGGCCACCTCCCCCGCCTCACTGCCCAAAGCCGCCCAGCGCAGTCCGGCTGAAGCTCGCGGCACCCTGACTCACTCGCGCGGCGGACTGGCTGAACACCTGGAACGCCGCGCGAATCTCCTGGGCGCTCTGCCCCGGCGTGAGGATCCACTTGTCGTCGATGCCCATCTCGCGGAACACGCGCCGGAAGTCCGTGCTCCCATCGCTGATGCCCATCGCCGCGACGATGTGATTCTCCGCGCGCTTCAGGTCATTCACCAGCGCCGCCACGTCCTTGGCCTTCGCTGACGTCGAGTGCTGGTCCGAGCCATCCGTAATCAACAGCGTCACCGTCCGCACCGGCACGCCGTTGGCGCTGAACTCCTGCGCCTTCGCCAGCACCGTGCCCAGCAGCACCACCGACTGGTCATACAGCGGCGTGCCGTGGTCCGCCCGGTAGTTCTTGGCGTGCATCCGCACCACGTCCTCCACCGGCCGGTACGGGTTCAGCACGAACCCGTTGAGGTAGCGCGTGTGGAAGAGGACGCCGTCCTTCTGCTTGCTCGCCAGCAGCGCGTCCAGCACCAGGTTGTGCCCGTCACACACCGTCTTCGTGTGCCCGGAGTAGTCGATGCTCCCCGAGTCATCCGGCATCACTGTCACCAGCACCACCTCGCTGGACTGCACGTCCTCCACGCAGACGCCGAGCCCCGCCTGAATCTGCGCGCCCAGATCCACCACCGTCAGCGCCTGCAGCCCCGCCGGGCTCAGTACGCCCTCCGCGTGGGCGTCATCGAAGAGTTGCCGGATGCCACTGCCATTCGCCTTGCTGCTCATGTCCCGTGCTCCTTCTCCCTCTCCCGAGGGCAGAGCTCCGCCCGTCCCGCGCTGGCGAGCACAGGCGAAGCGATTGCTGTGTGTCTTCACGCCCCGCGAGGCTCAGGCGATGCGCAGGTCCGGCCAGCTCGCCAGCGGGTCCGTGGACTTCACCAGGTGCATGCCCGCGTCCGCGAAGCGCTTCAGCGACGCCTCCGCCTGTGGGGTGAAGTCCGCCGCGAAGCCGCCCTTGCCGTCCGGCACCGTCACCGCCGACATGCAGTCCGTCAGCAGGTACACCTTGCGAGCCAGCGCCGCGTCCTGCGCGACAATCTCCCCGAGCAGGTCATCGATGGAGCTCTTCACGCAGTGGCTCGCCGCCTGCCCGGCAATCACCACCGCGTCCGCGGTGAGCAGCGTCTTGAGGAACTGTGTATTCCGCTGCGCCAGCGGCTGGCCGTCATGCCGCCCCAGCACCTCCGGGCGCAGCACCGAGTAGTTCTCCGTCAGCGGGTTGCCCCCCTTCACCTCCGCCCACGACTGCATGCCACGCACGAAGGAGTGGAACAGCCGCGCCTCCTGCACCACCCCCGCCAGCGCGTGTCCGTCGCTCCCCAGCAGGCAGTGCGGCGGCCACAGGTACAGCGTGTACTTGCCCGCCCGCTCCAATTCCTCGCAGTAGTACTTCACCTGCTTGAGCAGCCAGGGGTAGTTGCCGCCGCACAGCCACTTCGCCATTGCGGGGTTGGGCCGCGCCTGCCCGCGCTCGAGCTGCTCGCGCGTCACCTCGCGGTACGGCGTCAGCGGCTGGTCGTCCTGGTCCACCCAGAAGGACGGGAAGAAAATCTGGTACGCGAAGTGGGTGTCGAGCGTCGCCGTCACGTTCGTCAACGCGCCCAGGTTGCGGTAGATGAACTCCGCGATGCGACGGCTGTCGTCCACCGCGCCGCGTCCGCTGCGTCCCGCCACGTAGAGCGAGCCCTCCGGGAAGCAGAAGTCCTTCTGCACGTCGATGAGCAGCAGGTGCAGGTTGAACGCGTCCGTCGCCGCCATGGAGACGTCGTTCGCCGCGCGCCAGCCCTGGGCCTCCACCTGGAGCTTTCCCGCGTCAGGGCTGTACCCGAACTGACCGGCATGGGCCGCGTCGTAGAACCTCGGAAGCGGAAGCGCCTTCACTTGCGTCTTCATCGTCCTACCTCCTGTGAGGCGTGGAGGCACCCGCTCCACGCGGTTGTGAGAAGTCCCTTCAGTTCATTCGCAGCACGGTGATGTCCTGCCGTCCCACCACCGCCAGCCCCTGCCGCACGAGGAAGAGCGAGCAGCCCGCGTCCACGAAGGGCTCGGCATCCGGGAACTCGCGCACCGCCTCCAGGCGGCCCTGACGGAGCTCCACACGGGTGAGCCCCGTATCGGTGGCGCAGAACAGCGCGTCGCCCGCAGCGCACCGTCCACGCGGCGCGTTGCCCAGCCACGAGCCGTCACCGGCCTCCGCCACCGCGCTCGCACGCACGGCGCCGTCGTGGCCCACCACCACGCAGTGATGCAGCGTGCGCCCACCGGCCTCCTCCACCAGAGACAGCCACGCGGAGGGCCCATCGAAGACACAGTCCACGTCCACGAGCTTTCCCGTGGGCCAGGGCAGCGACAGGCCATCCTTCAAGCCCAGGCGCTCCGCGTCGAAGACGAAGGCGCCGCGCAGGCCGCCCGCGCGATGGAAGCCCAACCCGAAGCGTGGCCCCACGAAGAGCCGCGTCTGTCCTTCGAGCACCGCGCCCACCTGCTCCGGTCCATACGCGCCGTCCCGCCACAGCCCGCCGCCCACGGCCCAGTACCGGTGCCGCGCGTTGGTGGCGAAGGCGGAATGGCCCTCCGGCGCATCCACGCCCATGCGGTCCGGGGGCCGGCCGGGCGCCAGCACCGCCACCTCACCGCCCCGGCCCACCAGCGTCACGTCCCCTTGCAAGGCCCAGCGCAGCGACGGGTCCAGCGCCCCGCGCAACACGACGCGTCCGTCCTCGCGCCGGTACGCGCCCTCCGCGTGGTAGAGCCAGCGAAGGACGCCCGCCTCGTTGCTCGCGTGTACCAGCACGCCTCGCGTGGAGAACAACCGCGTCGCCGTCACCTGGCCCCGGACCGACGTCACTGGCGTGGCGACCGCGGTGGCGTGAGGTTGACACGTCGGACAGGCCGCGCGCGCGTGCTCCACGCCGCACGACGCGCAGGCGGTGAAGCGCAGCCCCTCCAGCAGCGGCTGCGGAAATTCGCCGCGAAGGTCCTCCACGAAGACGCGGTGCAGGTGGTGCAGCACGTCGTCCGGCAAGGTCGCCAGCGGCAGCGCGGGCTTCGGGTACTGCACTTCCGGATGGAACACGGTGATGCGCTGGAGCACCCGGCCCGCGGAGGTCGTCCGCGCCGCCGCGCTCCTGGGCTTGTAGACGCCGCCGTGAGGTCCCACGCACAGCAGCGACTGCATCACCGCGACGGCATAGGCATACCCATCACTCTCAATGGACGCGGGCCGGCTGGGAGTCAGCCCTTGCGTGACCGTGCTCCCGAGCCGCAGCGGGTCGAGGAAGCGCTCCGTGAACACCGGACAGAGGAACCCGCCGAACTGGAAGCTGTCCGCGTCGATGAGGTACGCCTCCGACGCCCCCGCCACGAGCACGTTGAGGTCGTTGAAGTCCCCCACCACCACGCCCGACGCATGCACCGCGCCGAGCGTCCGATGCAGCTCGCGCAGCACCTCCACCAC
>NZ_JAAIYB010000015.1 GCF_010894475.1 Myxococcus vastator | reverse complement strand
TCCCCCGCCTGCCACCCGCGGGTGCCCCGGGGTTCGTGGAGTGCGCCACGCCTGGCGCGGCCACCGGGTCCGAGTGGAAGACGCCGGAGCGCGCGGCGCCTCGCTGCGGACTCACCGCCTACCTGGACTGGGCGGCCTTCCTCGCCGTGTTGGCCGAGCTCCTCCGCGACAGGCGCCTGCGGGAGACGCACCTGGTCGCGTCGCTGCCGCTGCCCTCGACAAGCCTGGTCTTCGATACGCCCGCGGGCAAGCGCGCCGCGACGCAGGACCTGGGCGCGTTCCTCCATGCCAGCGGCGTACTCACCCCGTTCCAGAGCGCGTTCATCCAGCTCGCCTATCCGTGGCTGCGGACCGCGTCCTCGGAGGGCCTTCCGGAGCGGCTGGCGGCCCCGGACGGGACGCTGACGGGGGTGCTGGCACGCAGCGCGCTGCTTCGCGGCACATTCCGAAGCGCCCTGGGACTGGGGCTCGCGGAGGTACGGGAGGTCTTCCCCATCCCAACACGCCTGGACCAGGAACCGCGCGAGCCGGCCTCGCCGCTGCGCGCACTGGGCGAGCGCGTCACGTTGCTGGGACCCACGCCCCGCGGGATGCAGGTGTTGTCCGACGTGACGTCCAGCCAGCGGGTCAGCCACCGCCAGGCGCCGGTGAGCCGGCTCATCTCCTCGGTGCTGCGAGCGGCGAGGCAGCTCGGCGCGGACCTGACGTTCTCACCCTCCAACGAGGACACCTGGTTGGCGCTGCGCTACCGGATGGAGTCCGTGCTCGGCCGGTTCTTCGCGGAGGGCGCGCTGCGAGGAACGACGCCACGCGAGGCGTTCTCCGTGCGGTGTGACCGGACGACCATGACGCAGGACGACCTCGACAACGGGCGGCTCATCGCGCTGGTGGAGTTGGCTCCCGCGGCGGCAATCGAACGGGTGCAGGTCCTCCTCTCCGCGTTGGAGGGTGACGTGTCGCTCCAGCAGGAGGAAGCCGCATGAGCGGAGACCTCTGGCCCCTGCACACCTTCCGCTTCGAGCTCACCTTCCAGCCCGAGCCGCTGTCGGGCGGTGGCCCGGAAGAGGCCCCCGTGGACGGGGCCTTCTCCGAGTGCACGGGGCTGGAGGCCACCATGGAGCCCAAGGCCATTCGCGTGGGCGGACACAACCTGGGCGCCGTGCAGCGCGCCGGGCCGGTGAGCTTTGGCACCGTGGTGCTCAAGCGAGGCCTCTCATCGGGCGAGCGGCTGGCTCGCTGGTTCATGCGGGTGACGGGCGGCGACTACGGGTACCGGTGCACCGTGCGAATCCGCCTCAAGGCCCCGTCCGAGGACGGTGGGACGCAGACGGTGCTCACCTACAAGCTGGAGCGCGCCATGCCGGTGAAGTTCAAGGCGGCCGACTTCAACGCCCGCGCGACGGACGTCGGCATCGAAGAGCTGCACCTCGTTCACGAAGGACTCTCCCTCGAGGACTAGCGCGCCATGCCAGACACGACTCCCGCGAGCGCGAGCTTCATCAACGAGAGCAACGGCGAAGAGGTGCGGGTGCACTTCAACCCGAGCTCGCTCCAGTACACCGTCACCAACAAGCTCCAGGACGCCCAGGGCCAGCAGAACCAGCAGTTCGTCTCGGAGAGCAGCGCGAAGCTCACCATGGAGCTGGTCTTCGACACCACCGACACGGGCGCCAACGTCTGCGACCACACGATACGCATTGCCCAGTTCATGGGCACCAAGAGCCAGATTCCTCCGGACGTCACCTTCCAGTGGGGCGCCTTCGAGTTCACCGGTCTGGTGGACACCTATCGGGAGACCATCGACTTCTTCGCATCGGATGGCATCCCCCTGCGCTCCACCGTCTCGGTGGGCATGACGCGGCAGCAACGCGTCTTCTCCCGGGGCGCCGAAGGCGAGAGCTCGCGGCAGATGGCCGCTGCGCGAGACCAGCCCATCTCGCGCGCCGTCGCGGAGCAGAACGGTGAAGACAATCCGCGCTTCCCCAGCCAGGACGTGATGACCGTCGACCCGTCCGTCCCGCTGGCCCCGCCCACCGCGTTCGCGACAGGCGGAGCCCTGAGCGCGGGCCTGGAGGGTGGAATCGGCGCGGGTGCGGGGCTGGGCGTTGGCGGTGGCTTCTCAGCCGGCGGAGCCTTCTCAGCGGGTGCGGGCGTTTCCGCCGGTAGCGCCTTTTCAGCAGGCGCCTCGTTTGGAGGCAGCGCCTCGTTCAACGCGGGGGCCATGGCGGGAGGCTCAGCCGCGTTCGGCGTGGGTGCGTCCGCATCGAGCCCGATCTTCTCCGCGGGGGCGTCCTTCTCCGCTGGAGCCAACTTCCCCGCGACCACGGGGGCATCCGCCTCGGGCTGGACCGCGAATGCCTGGTCTGGCGCGCAGTCCTCCGCGGGCCTCTCCGCCACGGCAGGCGCGTTCGCGGGACTGCGTGCCGGTCCTCCACGCACCTCCGTCCGACTGGAGACCGTGCGCGCCACCGGGCACGTGGACACCTCCACCTACGAAACCACCGGAGACGGCCTCTTCGAGCTCGGAGGACGCGCCCGGGTCCCCACGCCCCGCTTCGGCGCGACCCTGCCCTCCCGGGGCCGCCTCCGCTTCGAGGGAGATTGAGCCATGTCCATTGTCTTCGACGAGGTCCAGGGGTCCGTCGTCTCGGGCTCCACGTCCAACGCGGGCCAGCGCCCGACCGCGGAGCCGGCGCTCACGCCGCCTCCCGTGGATCCGACAGCCCTCGCCCGCGCCCTCCGGCTCCTCACACAACGCAAGGCCCGGCTCTTCGCCGACTGAGTCCGCTCCCCGTTCCCCATGACTGACGCCACGTCCCAGCCAGAACATCACCGCCCCACGGTGCGCATCTTCGGCAAGGCCGACGCACGCGTCACCGGGCTGGTCAGCAGCATGCGCGTCGACGAAGCCGAAGGCGGCCTGTGCTCGCTCGAGCTGCGCTTCGAGGCCGTCGCACGCTACGCCGACACCGAGGCCGAGCAGGTCTTCGAGGACGAGCAACTGCTCAGGCTCGGGGCACCCATCGGCATCTACACCGGTCCCGAGAGCGCCCCACAGGAGATTTTTCGCGGCGTCATCACCGGAATCGAAGCCGTGTTCTCGCAAGACTCCGCGCCGGAGTTCGTCGTGCTCGCCGAGGATGCCCTGCAGAAGGCAAGACTCGCGCGGCGCACGCTGGTCCACGGCGACCTCTCGCTGGCCGAGCTGGCGGAGAAGCTCGCCCGGGACCTGGGCCTGACGCCCGTCATCACGGGCCTTCAAGCGTCCCTGGGTCTCCAGGTCCAGTGGAACGAAAGCGACCTGGCCTTCGCGCGGCGGCTGCTGGCCACGCGGGATGCGGACCTGCAGGTGACGGGTGACGCGCTCCATGTCTCGCCACGGAGCGCGGTGCGCCGGGGCACCCTGGAGCTGAACCTCTACGCGGAGCTGCGCCGGGTGCGCGTCACGGCGGACCTGGCGCATCAGGCCACCGAGGTCACTTGCACCGGGTGGAACGCCCTCCAGGGGGCCGCGGTCTCCGGCCAGAGCTCCGGCTCGCGTCCCGGCCCGGGCGAGGGGCGAACCGGCGCGGAGCTGCTCCAGCAGACGCTGGGCGCTCGGACAGAGCACCTCGGCTCGCTGCCCGTGTCCACCAGCGACGAGGCCACCGCCATCGCCCGGGCCGCCTTCGATGCGCGCGCCCGGCGCTTCGTCCGCGTCGACGCCACCGCGGAGGGCAACCCCGCGCTCCGCGTGGGGACCCACGTGAGGCTCAGCGGCATGAGCGCCCGCTTCGACAACACCTACTACGTGGTCCGTGCCAGCCACCGCTTCGACACCCTCCACGGCTACGAGACGGACTTCGAGGCCGAGTGCGCCTTCCTGGGAGCGCCATGACCGACACCGCACACGCACAGGAGCGCCGCCTGCCTGGCGCCATGCTCGGCACCTATCTGGCGAAGGTCGTCTCCGTGGAGGACCCCGAGCACCTGGCGCGCGTGCAAGTCCGCCTGCTCACCGCGCCGGAGGGCCTGGCCGATGCGGACGTGGCCTTGTGGGCGCGGGTCGCCGTGCCGTTCTCCGGCAGTGGCTGGGGCGCGCTCTTCCTCCCGGACAAGGATGACGAGGTGGCCGTGGTCTTCGCCGGCGGCGACCCGCGCCAGCCGCTCGTCGTGGGGGGGCTGTGGAACGGGAGCGCCCGTCCGCCGGAGACACCCGGTGGGACGCGCGTGGACCGCTACGTCATCAAGGCCCGGAACGGCAGCCGCATCGCCATCGTCGAAGCGAGCGAGGGCGCCGCGCAAATCACCCTGGAAGTCCCCGGCGGCGTGAGCGCCACGCTGAACCAGTCCAGCGGGGGCGAGCTCACGCTGGAAGCAGCAGGCAACACCGTCACGCTCGCCTCGCAGGGCGTCACCGTCCGGGCCGCGACCAAGGTGTCCGTCTCCGCCAGTGAGGTGGAGGTCAGCGCCGGTCAGGTCACGGTCAACGCGGCGATGTCATCCTTCACGGGCGTCGTGAAGTGCGACGTGCTGCAGACCAACTCGGTGATGGGCGTGACGTACACGCCAGGGGCGGGCAACGTATGGTGAGCCACCCCGTCAAGCTGCGCGGGCTCGTCTTCGACGGAGCCACCGGCGCCCCGCTGGCGGCCCAGCGCGGCGCCCCCGCGTTCATCGAGCGGCAGGACCAGGAGTTCGTTCAAGCCCTCTTCGGCGAGCTCAGGTCCGAGGAAGGCCGCAAGGCGCTGGCGGGCACCCTCATCTCCGATGGGACGCGCACCCCCCAGGGGCTCAAGCTGCTCCAGCCCGTTCACGGCGTGTTCAACGTGGCGCTGCTGGAGGCCTGCTGCGACGTGTTCGGTGAGCCTCGGGTCGAGGCGACCCGAATCGAGAGCGCGGGGCTCGTCATCCGCCGTGTGGGCGCGGGCAACACGCGCGAGGCCTGGGTGCGACGGGACGGCAAGATCGCCGGCTGGGTGGCGCTCGAAGGTGAGGAGCAGGAGCGCGACCCCGACCCTGGACGGCGCGACGGGCCCGCGGGCCCCGGCCCCGCGGACGTCCGGCGCGAGCTGCTGCGCCTCATGCGGGCCACCAGCCGGGACCAGGAGAGCGTGACCTCGCTCTTCATCGCACCGCCCGACGCGTGCGCCGCGGCGAAGCGCACCGTGCTGTACGGACTGCTCCAGGTGGCGAGCGGCGAAGCACCGGAGCGCGCATCCAGCCCAGGGCCCGCCTTCGACGACGCGCAGGTGCGGAGCTTGCTGTCCCCCTACTTCGCCGCGGGAAAGGCGGTGGATTGGACAGGGCTCGAAGGCCTGTCGGTCACCTACCAGGACGTGGCCCAGCGCGGACTGCCGCAGGCGACGCACGACAAGCTCTCCCTGTTCATCGACTTCCTGCGCGGACTGGTCGCGGTGTTCGACGCATTCCAAACGCCCGCGCTCATGACGGCGATGAACCGCGTGCAGCTTGACAATGGCAACGGCCAGCTGCGGCCCGCGGGCACGACGCTCGCCGGGCTGGCGGAGGTCCTCGTCCAGGGGAAGACGGGCACGGTGGTGTTGCCCCGCGCGTGGACCCATCCCAATACCGCGGATGCCGCCCGGATCCTCCAGGCGGCGAAGGCCGCCACCGAGCCACGGATGCGGGACCTCATCCCTCCCGAGCGGCGCTTCGAGCGGCGTGGCTCGCGCTACGTGGCCCGGGCCTTCATCCGGGTCCACCGCGAGGAGGGCTGCCCACCCGCCATCGTCTGGAGCGAGGAGAGCGCCCCCTTCACCATCGCCGCCTGGCATGAGCGCGGAAAGCTGCCGCCCGTCCTCATCACCCTCCCGTCGCTCAAGGACCTGAGCGCCTTCAAGCCCAACGTCACCTTCCAGGTGCCGCCGGGGCTGAACGAGCTGCTGAACAAGAACTCGCCGAAGGACTTCCTTGAAGGCTCAGCCAGTCCGCCCGCGGCGGGTCAGGGCATCGGGTGGCTGTGTGGGTTCAACATTCCCATCATCACCCTCTGCGCCTTCATCGTCCTCAACCTCTTCCTGTCGCTGCTGAACATCGTCTTCTTCTGGATTGCCCTCATCAAGATCTGCATCCCCATTCCCGCCTCGCTGCGCGAGCGGTTCGAGGACTGACCGCGCCATGCTCCCGAAGCCTCCCGACAGACGCCCTCCCGTGGGCTTCCCGCTGCGGCTCATGCCGGACGAGCGCGGCGAGCTGGCGTTTCCGACGCTGGAAGCCAGCGTGCGTCAGTCCATCGAGGTCATCCTCCGCACGCGCCCCGGCGAGCAGCTCATGCGGCAGGGCTTCGGCGCCGGGCTGGAGCGGATGATGGGGCAGCCCAACACCGTGTCCACCCGCCGGCGCATCCAGGAGCTGGTGCAGCGCGCGCTCACCGAGTGGGAGCCGCGCCTGGAGCTCATCCGCGTGGACGTGCTGGAGGTGGCGGACCTGCCCGCCCAGGTCCGCGTGGAAATCGTCTACCGCCTGCGCCGCACGGGTGACGTGCAGCAGCTCGGGCTCGCCATGGACCTCGGAGGCTAGATGCCCATCATTCCTCCCCGACTCGACGACAGGAGCTTTCCGGACCTCGTCGAAGAGCTGCTCTCCCGAATCCCGGGCCATACCCCGGAGTGGACCCATGCCCGCGTGGGCGACCCGGGGCGCACCCTGCTGGAGCTCTTCGCCTGGCTGGCGGACTCCATCCTCTACCGCGCCAACCTCATCCCCGAGCGCCAGCGACTGGCCTTCCTCCGGCTGCTGGGCGCGAGCCTGCGTCCCGCCGAGGCCGCCACGGGCGTGGTGAGCGTGCACTTCGACACCGAGGTGCTCCAGTCGTCCGTGTCGCTGCGAGCCTTCGCCTCGCTGCGCAAGCCCGTGCCCTTCGAAACGCTGGAGGAGCTGACCGTGGTGCACCTCACCGCGGAGGCGTACCGCAAGCGCCCGCTCACGGAGACCGAGCGTCAGCAGCACGCGTCGATGCTGCCCCGGCTCGCGCAGGTCTATGGCCTGGACCCCAAGGCCCAGCACGGCTTCTACGCGACGACACCCGTGTTCCCGCTCGGCGCCGCTGACCCGCGCGGGCTGGACCTGGTGACGGAGACGGTGGACGGGAGCCTGTGGCTCGCGCTGCTCGCCCCCAAAGCGGAACACGTGGTGGCCCTGCGCGATGACTTGACGAAGGGGAACGGACAGGGGCCGCGCGTCCTGAGCATGGGCATCTCCCCCGTCATGGAGGTGCCCGCCCTGTCCGAGCTGCTCGGGGCGCGCGGCCGGCTGCCGCACGTCTGGGAGGTGACGGGCACGCCCGCCGCGGACGGGTCGCCGGTCTACCACCGGCTCACCGTCATAGCGGACTCGACGCAGGAGCTGTCCCACCGGGGCGTCGCGCGGCTGCTGTTGCCGTCCGACCTGGGCGCGCCGGTCAACGACGTGAGGGCGGACACGCGCGCCGGCCTGGGCGACCGGCCCCCCCGCCTGGACGACCCGAGGGTGGCGGCGAGACTGGTGAGCTGGCTGCGCCTGCGTCCCAGCGGAAAGCCGGAGCGCTTCGCGCTGGGCTGGGTGGACATCAACGCGGTCGAAGTGGACCAGCGCGAAACAACAGGCGGACGCCTGATTGGACAGAGCGACGGCACCGCGGAGCAGGAGTTTCGCCTGCCCTCCGGCTCCGTGGAGCGAGCAACCTTCCAGCTCTTCATCGAAGAGCCAGGGGCGGGCTACCGCGAGTGGCGGCTCATCGAAGACCTGGCGCTGGCCCGGCGCGACGAGCCCGTCTACGCCCTGGACTCCGAGGCGGGCACCGCCCGGTTTGGAGACGGCGTGCGTGGACGTCTGCCTCCCGCGGGTGCCCAGGTGCTGGTGGCCCGGATGCGCAGCGGCGGCGGCGCCGCGGGCAATCTCCCACCTGGCAGCCTGAAGGACCTCAGCGCCTTCCGGGTCGATGGAAGCCCCGCACCGGGGCTGCGGGTGCGGCAGCCGGAGCCCACGCTGGGGGGCCGGGACACGGAGACGCTGGCGGAGGCCGAGCGCCGCATCCCCGCGCTGCTGCGCCACGTGGACCGGGCCGTGACGGAGGAGGACTACCGGCGGCTCGCGGCGAGCACCCCGGGCGTGCCGCTGGGCCGGGTGGAGGTGCTGCCCCGCTTCGAGCCGAGGCGACGGCGAGACGGTGTCCCCGGTGTCGTCTCCGTCATGGTGTTGCCCACGGCCACGCGGCTCGAGCCGCCCTACCCGCGGGCGGACCGGCCGCTGCTGGAAGCCGTCCACGCCTACCTGGATGCGCGCCGGCCGCTCACCACCGAGCTCTACGTGATTGGCTGCGAGTACGTCCCCCTGGGGCTCGGCGTGGGCATCACCGTGCGCGAGGGCTTTGGCAGGGAGACGGTGGTGCAGGCGGTGCGGCAGGCCGTGCGCCGCTTCATCTTCCCGCTGCCGGCGGGAGGCCCCACCGGTGAGGGCTGGCCGCTGGGCCGGGACGTCCAGGACCGGGAGCTCTATGTGGCGGTGGCGCAGGTCCCCGGGGTGGCCAGCATCGCGGGGGTGAGTCTCTTCGCCTGGGGAACGGTGACGCGCGTGCTGAGAGATGCGCGTCGCGCCGGAGCCACGGCCGACGTGGCGCGCTTCACGGTGGAGCCCCCTGCTCCGTCCGCCCGTCAGGCCGAGGGCCCCGTCAACCCGAGCTGGCTCCAGCTCAAGGGCAGCACCGCGACGACGCCGGTGGAGCTGTCCATCGCGGACTGGCAGCTCCCGGAGCTGCTCAAGGTGGCGGTGAACGCCGACGGGGAGGTGCCGACGATGCTCCACGGCATCGGCGATGAGGGAAGCGGCGGCATGGACTCCTCGCAGGCGGGCGTGGCGGTGCCCATGGTCCCCGAGGTCTGCTGATGGACGCCAACCGCCTCCGGTTCTACATGCTGGCGGACGTGCAGGACTGGGCCACGGAGAGCTCG
The DNA here is from genome assembly GCF_010894475.1 of Myxococcus vastator. Classification (GTDB taxonomy): domain Bacteria; phylum Myxococcota; class Myxococcia; order Myxococcales; family Myxococcaceae; genus Myxococcus; species Myxococcus vastator. The sequence continues at coordinate 32,760 of NZ_JAAIYB010000015.1, read as the reverse complement.
GTCTCCGCGGGTGAGGTGTGCCTCTACGACGCGAAGCGCAGGACGCTCCGGCTGGGGAGTCTGGGAGAGACCCGCACCTTCGATGAAGTGCTCGACCTCGCGGTGCTCGAGCCCAGGCTCGCTCGCGTACCGGGCGCGGTGGACGCCTTCGGCACGTGGGCCTGGTGGGATGACGTGGCCGGGCAGGTGCGCGCGGCGGGCGGAGGCGCTGGCACCACCCTGCGCTTCGAGCCCGCGCAGGTCGGGTTGGCCGGCGCGGTGACGGACCTGTCGCCTGGAGCTGGCGGCGTCCTCTACCTCGCGGTGGCCCAGCGCGTGGTGGCGCTCCACCTGCGCAAGGTGTGGTCCGCCGTGGTGTTCCCGGCCGAGGGAATCGCCGCGCACCGCATCGCCGCGGACCCGCGCGGTGGCGCCTACGTCCTGAGCGGTCCGCCTTCCTTCGCGCCCAACGCACCTCCCGCCGTGCTCGGCCGGGTGGACGGGCAGCCGCTCCCGGACCTCCTGTCCATTCCCTCCGGCGCCGGTGTGTTCCGTCCCACGGAAGAGAATCCGGACCCGCCTCGGACCCGGATGCTGGAGACGCTCGCGTGGCCCGGCGAAGCGCCGGTGGCGCTCGCATGTGACGCCGAGGGGCGGCTGGCGGTGCTGAGCTGGGTCATGGACCCGGCGCTCGCGGGTGTGCCCCCGGACGAGGCGTATGCGCGGCTGCGCTTCTACACGGGCCGCTTCTCCACGCCCGTCGCGCTCCCGGGTGTGCTGCGGCCCTTCAGCCTCGCCATCCTCCCGGACGGCCGCGCCGCGGTGCTGTCGCTGCTCAACGACGGCAAGGTGGAGGCGGTGGCCTACGCGCTCCCGGCTGGTGCGTCAGAGGCGATTCCCCAGGGAGACTACTTCCCACTGCCCGGCCATGACGGTGGGCCCTTCCTTCAGGGTGCGCGGCCTCCGCACCACGCCGTCACTCCGGGGCTGGCCGACCTGGCGCCCGTGCCACTTCAAGCCCTGTCGCTGCCCCGGTGCGCCGAGCGGGGCCGCGCCGCCAATCCGCCGAACCGGCCCTTTGACTCGGGCGACGGGCGCACGGTGTGGCACCGCCTGTACGTGGAGGCGCTGCTGCCTCCCCGCACCGGCGTGCGCGTCTGGCTCGCCGCCACCGACGAGCCCCTGGCGCCGCCCAGCGCCTCGCCACACTGGCATGAGCATCGCCTGGGCCTCATCCCGGAGGCCCCTGTCCATCCAGACGTCCCGCACGGGAGCTGGGTCCCGCTGCCGTCGGAGGTGCCGTTCCAACCGGGGATGCTGCCCGCGCCGCCGGCCCCGGGCGAGAGTGGCCTGTTCACCGTCCTCATCCAGCGCGCCCACACGAAGGTGCGCGCGCTCTCCGGACGGTACCTGTGGGTGCGGGTGGAGCTGTTCGGCGACGGACGCCGGACGCCCGAAGTGGGAGCGCTGCGCGCGTATGCATCGCGCTTCTCCTACGTGGACAACTACCTGCCGTCCCTCTATCGCGAGGAGCGCTTCGGCGAGGACGCGGACACCGCCGGCCGAGCGACTCCCGCGGACTTCCTGGAGCGCTTCCTCGGCATCGTCGAGGGCGTGCTGACGCCCATCGAGGACCGCATCGCCCATGCGCACGTGCTCACCGACCCCGGGCACGTCCCGGGTGATTCGCTGGAGTGGCTCGCGAGCTGGGTCGGCCTCTCCTTCGACCCCGTCGTGGGCGAGCGCCAGCGGCGCGCGATGCTTCGAGCCGCGCCCGCGCTCGCCCGGCGGCGCGGCTGCGTGGATGGCCTGCGCCTGGCGCTGGATTTGGTGACGGACGGCGCGGTGAACCGAGGCGCGGTGGTGGTGGTGGAGGACTTCCGGCTCCGGCGCACGCTGGCCACCATCCTGGGCGCGGACCTCGCGGACGCGGAGGACCCGTTGCTGCCGGGCCTGGCTCGGAGCGGGAACTCCTACGTGGGCGACACGCTCTTCCTCGGGGATGAGACGCGCGAGGAGTTCCTGGCCGTCTTCGGGGACGAAACGCTGCGGTCCCCGGCGGAGGCGGAGGCGGTGGAGCATTTCCTGGAGCGACTGGCACACCGGCTCACGGTGCTGGTGCACCAGGGCACGGACACGCGGACCTTGGGCCTCATCCGGAAGGTGGCGGAGCAGGAGGCCCCCGCGCACGTGTGGGTGTCCGTCATCACCGCGAGCCGCCCGCTGCTCGTCGGAGTCGCGTCGCTGGTGGGCGTGGACACCTACGTCGGGCCCGCTCCCGCGCCCACCTCGGTGCGAGTGGGCCACAGCGTGCTGGGGCTCGCGGACGTCATTGAGCGCCCGTCGAGCCTGGACCCCCGATTGGAAGGAGGTTGATGACCATGTCGCCCCCGAATGACGCCTTGCTCGACGCGGAGACGCGAGACCGGCTCCACTACGCCGCCGGCGTGCTCCTGGACGCGGGAGACTTCACCGCCGAACAGACCTATCACCGAGGCCGGCTCACCCGGGCCCTGGCGTACCTCCACGGCGTCGGGACGGTGGCCGGGCTCCATGTCAGTCATCACGAGGGCACCGAGCCGGAGCATGAGGAGCTCCGGGTGTCCGCCGGGCTCGCGTTGGACCCGTTCGGCCGGCTGGTGGAAGTGCCCACGGACGCGTGTCTCAAGCTGGACCGCTGGTACTGGCAGGAGCCGCTGGAGCTGGCCGACTTCGGCGTCTTCACGCCCGCCGAGTACCGGCTGAGCCCCGATGCCGCGGGCTTTCCGCCCACGGGGGTGGTGGCGGACCTGTTCCTGCGTTTCCACCAGTGCGAGCGCGGCAAGACGCCTGCCTTCGCGGCGGGGCCCTTCGACGCCATGGACGCCGTGGTCGCCTCGCGGATTCGCGACGGCTACGAGCTGCGGCTGGTGCCGCGCTCCACGGCGTATCCCCCTCCGGAGGCCCCCAAGAGCCCCTTCCCGGACCCCGTGGACGAGCCAGACCCGGTGCAGCGGCGCCTCAAGCTCCGGCAGGCCATCTTCAGCGCCTGGCGAGGCAGCCGTGAACAGGAGCTGGCGAAGCTGTGGAGCGACACCTTCATCCCGGCCTCGCTGCTGACGGACCCGACCCAGCCTGACTTGAAGATGAGGGATCCCGCGTGGGTCTTCCTCGCCCGCGTCGTCATTGGCGCAACGGACGTGGAGGACGTGCGCGGCACGGAGGTGCGGCCCACGCGGCAGGGGGCTGTCTACGTCGACAACGATTTGAGGCCCTTCAGCCTCTCTACCGCCGCGCTCGCCCGGTGGATGGGCGTCTTCTAGGCCCGACTCTCTCGAAGGGGGATAACCGTGTTCAACCCAACCAGTGGACCCGCCCGGGAGAAGCTCACCTGGGAGACGGCACAAGCGCTGGAGACCGCCCGGGCCATGGTGCACGACGACCGGCGCGTGCGCTCCTTCTTCTTCGACGGGCGCTTCCTCACCGCGAAGGACCTCACGCGGGAGCAGCACTACTTCCTCACGCGGCAGGCCGACCTCTCCCGGGCCAATGGCACCGGGGTGATGCACGGCCTGAGCGTCACGCCCAGCCAGGACCGGACGACGCTCACCGTCCGCCTGGGCCATGGCCTGACACCCGGCGGCGAACTGGTCGTCGTACCCCGTGACTTGACGGGCATCCGCCTGGACGACATCCCGGAGATTCAGCGGCTGGACGCGGCCTTCGGGCTCGCCCCCGTGCCGCGCGAGCTGGCGCGGAGCCGCTCTGGGTTGTACGTGCTGGTGCTGCGCCCCGTGGAGTACACGGCGAACCCGGTGGCCTCGTACCCCACGTCGCTGGGCGCCGCGCGGACCACGCAGGACGGCGACATCATCGAGGCGGTGGCGCTGACGCTCATCCCCTACCCAGACCCGGTGGGCGGCGGCAACTTCGAGACGCGCCGCGGGCGCGCGGCCCATGAAGTCTTCGCCGGGGCGGGGATGCGGAACCTCCCCGTGGACGCGCTGCCGCTGGCGATGCTGGCGCTGGACCGAGGCACCCTTCGCTGGCTGGACACCTTCCTGGTGCGACGGGAGGTAGGCGCCGAACAGCGCGGCGTGGTGGGCTTCGGCGTGGCCCCACGCGAGCTGCGGGAAGCCCACGCGCTTCAGTATCAGCAGCACCTGAAGGAGGTGCTCCAGGCGCGTCGCGCGGCGGGCCAGAGCGAGCGGTTCCTCGCGAGCGAGCACTTCTTCACGCTGCCCGCCGCGGGGACCCTGCCCGCGGCGGCCATCGAGGCGGGCAGCCTCACGGAGTTCTACTTCCCGCCCGAAGTGGACGTCGAGCTGACGGTGGTGGCCGAGGACGAGCTCGGCGCCATCCTCGACGAGTCCCTGCAACTGCCCCCCATCGACCTCACGCGGACGGGCGAAGCCCTGGAGTCGGTGTCCGTCCTGGTGATGGTGCCCGTGGCGCGCCATGGCATGGCGCAGCGGCTGGAGGGCCTGCGCGAGGTGCTGCGCGCCGCGCCGCTCAAGCTGCGGGCGGCGGCAGTGGGACAGGTGGCGCGGCGGCTGCCCGCGCATGCCCTGCTGGACCTCACGCGGCGCTGGCAGGTGCAGCCCGTGCCCGAGGCGCCCGTGACAGACCTGGTGGACGCGGCGTGGAGCGAGCTGCTCTCCGGCTCGCGGACCCTCTGGTATGCCTGCCGGCGCAGCCTGCCGCACCACCACTCCGCGGCGGGCCAGCCGCTGCCCGAGCCGGAGGACCACGACGGCGAGCAACACTTCGAGGAGCTCGTGAAGAAGCTCCGGCAGGCGGAGCTCTATGACGAGTTCTCCGCCCTGCCCCAGCGCGGCACCGCCATGGCCATTGGCCAGCTCGTGCCCCTGCTCAACACGCTCGCCCACGGGACCACGCGGTGGCAGTTCGCGGGCCTAGCCTCCGCCACGCTGCGGCTGGAGCGCATCCAGCACAAGGAGTACATGGCCGCGCTCAACCGGTTCCCCGCCACCGTCAAGCAGGGCCTGGTGCGGCTGGAGGCGGAGCCCAGCCTCCTGGACGTGCCGCTGGCCACGCTGGCCGCGTCCTACCGGATGCCCGACATCGGGGCCTACGTGATGACGCTCACCGCCGCGTCCTACGCCACGTTCGTGACGGAGTTGAAGAAGCTGCTGGATGAAGGCGTGTCGCTCGACGAGGCGTTCCTCACGCTGCGGGGCTGAGAGATGATTACCAAGCCGATTGCGGATCCGCTGGCCAACGAACACGTGCTCCGCGTGGAGCCACGCATGGCGCCCTTCGGCGTGGACGCCGAGTGGCGGAGGAGGGCCCACTTCTTCACGGGACGCGCCGTGTCGGCGGACGCGCTCGCGCTGGAACAGGAGCATCGCGCGGGGAGGCTCGCGCTGCTGGGCCAGCACCTCACGCCGGGCATCGTCGCCGGGCTGGAGGTCCATCTGGAGCGGGAGGGCTCACAGACGTTCATCCATGTCCGGCCCGGCAACGGCATTGCCGTGACAGGTGAGGACGTCATCGTCCGCCGGCAGCTCCGCGCCCCGCTGGGAGCGCTTCCCCTCTTCCCAGGACACCGGGACCCTTCCACGTTCTCCCTGGAGGCGCTGGCCAACGAGGAGCCCCCCGTGGACCCGCTGCTGTTTCCCAAGGCCGCGGTGCTGGTGCTGGTCCCCACCACGTCCGTGCTGCCGCCACCGGCCTCGCAGACCGACGCCTGCGAGGTGGACCCGGAGTCCCAGGCCTTTGAAGACGCGGTGCGCACGGAGGGCGCGGCGCTGGTGCTCTGGGGCTGGCCCCAGGGCTGGGACATGCCGCAGGACGACTCCCTGCGCTGGCGCAGCCGGCTGGTGTACAGCCTCTTCGAGCGGGAGCGCCGTCGCCGGAGTGGAGTGCTCGCCCCCTGGGAGCACGCGGGCGTCCCACTGGGGCTGCTGGGCTTCGGGCAGGGGCCGGACGGTCCCGAGGCGGTGTTCGTGGACCGGCACGCGGTGGCGCGAGCGGGTGGACTGCCGCGCGCGCGCACGCCGTTGCTGAAGTCCCGTGGCTCGCCCGTGCTGTGGCAGGCGCGCATCCTCCAGTTCAACGACCACCTGGCGGAGCTCCCCGCGGAGCGGCTCGCCCAGGACAAGGCCATCCTCTATTTCCGCCGCCTGCCGCCCGTGGGCGTGCTGCCACCGGACGCCGTGGACTACCGCGCGTGGACGCGGCGCTTCTTCCCCGACCGGTTCGAGCTGGAGGCGGTCCCCATTCCCCTGGAGCAGCTCGACACGGTGGCGATGGCCAGCGCCGCTCTGGAGCCGCTGGACATCACCCGCGAGGAGCGCGTTCGCATCCTCGTCCCCGTGCCTGGCGCCGTCTATGAGCCGGGGCTGCTGCATGACGCACCGCTGGACCCCGCCTTCCTCGCCGCCATCGAAGAAGGCCTTCAGCGCCTGGGCGGATGGCTGAAGCGGCGCCTCGTCGTGCGCGCCCGGATGAGCACCCTCAAGGACAGCCTGTACGGCGCCACCGGCAAACACCATCCCCTGGTGGACCCGGAGGCCGACCCGGACGAGGCGCGCTACATCCCCGCCGCCGACCCGACGAACCCCACCGAAGAGGACTACGGGACGTCGGGCGAGACGGTGCCCTCGGCCGAGGCCTACCTTCAGAACCACTTCGAGCCGTCCTGGGAGGTGGCCGTCGATGCGCGCTCCGACTTGCTGCCGCATCCCCAGGGAGACCCGACGCCCCGGCTGGAGTTCGCGGGACAGCTCACCTCAGCGCCCCTGGTCATCTCCACCGAGGAGCGGGCGCATGTGTTGTTCCGGGGACCGTTCTGGACGCTGGGCTACCGGACCTTCGACGGCCGGGCGTGGAGCAAGGTGACGCCCGTGATTCAGGGCAGGGTCCAATCACGCTCGGTGCCCGTCGCGGCGATGTGGCCGCGCGGGCGGCTGGACGTCTACTTCCGGGATGAGCAGGGCAACCTGCACAACACCTCCCTGGACACCCGCGTCAGCAATCAGCCCTGGAGCAGCCCTCGCGTGCTGGCGAGCGGCGTCATGGGAGACGCCGCCGCGGTGTCTCCCTCGGAGGGCCGCACGGACGTCTTCTACCAGGCCCTCCGAGGGCAGGTCGTCTCACTCTGGTGGATGACCGTCACCGCCTCACGCGTCATCCGTCCGAAACCCTTTGAGACGCCGCTGGCGTTCAAGGGCGAGCCCATCTCGGCGGTGGTGTCACGGGGCCAGCTCATGGCCTTCCTCCTGGACGCCCAGCGCAACCTCCAGCAGGTCACCGTCTCCCCGGACCCCACGCACGGCGCGGAGGTCTGGACGAACCACTCGCTGGGACGGGAGGTCCGCTGGTTCAAGGCCTGCGCCTCACCGGATGACGGCACCGTGGACCTGGTCGCGCTCTCGGGCAGCTCCCTGCTGCACCGGCGCTTCAATGGCCTGGTGTGGAGCGAGTGGAAGGACCTGGGCGGCGGCCATTCGCTCACCGCCGCGCTGTCCGCGCCGGGCAAGGGCGTGCTGGATGTCCTGTCCCGCGCGGTCAACGGCCGCATCCTGTACGCCCGGTTCGACGGCACCACCTGGACGCCCTGGAAGACGCTGGGCACCGAGGTGGCGCGCTCCGCGCCCGCGGCCATCCGCCGCGGTGACCATCTGGATGTGGTTGTCAGGGCGCGTGAGAACCTCCTGTGGCATCGGCCGGTGCGCTCGCCCCTCCACACCGCCCAGCGAACCCTGGGCCTGCGTGGGCTGATGCGCGACCTGTCCAACCGGATCCAGCGCGTCGACGAGGCCGTGGACGCGGCCTTCCTGCAGGTCCAGTCGGAAATCCACCGCGTCCGCCAGCTCATGCTGGGCAGCACCGCGTCCGCTGTAATGACGGCGTCTCCCGTGCTGACCGACGTCGCGCAGGCCGAGACGCGCGTCGCCACGTTGACGGACGTGGAGAAGTTCATCGGCGTCTTGAGCGCGAAGCGCAAGGTGAGCTGGTCCACGGTCCGCTACCTGGACCCCACCAACCTGCGGGACCGGCTCCTCAAGGTGTCGCCCGTCATCGGCACGCTTCACTCGGCGATGGCCATCAAGCGCGAGGTGCTCGGCAAGCTGTTCACGCTGCTCTCCGGCATGGAGTTCAACCTCGAGTCCGTGCAGGTCCCCAACGTGAAGGTCCCCCCGTGGCGGAGGTCGCGCGTGCCACCGGTGGACGGAGAGCCTCCGCCCCCCCCGGAGCCGCGCATCGGCGTTCCGTTGAGCGAGCTGCGGGCCCTGACCGCGGAGGATTGGAGCCAGGTGTTCACCGATTACGTGGCGCCCAAGGTGCCCACGCGAGCGGAAGAGGCCACCTACTTCTCCATGTCCGTGGCCCAGCTCGAGGACGTGCTGGCCGTGCTGCGAAACCTCGAGGACCGCGTCATGCAATACCGGGAGGCCCTGGAGGAAGGCGGGCGCCTGGTGAGCGTGCTCCAGGCCCACGAAGCGCGGGGCGGCGAGCGCCTGACGGTGATTGGAACGGAGGTCTCCGAGTCGCGCCAGGACGTCATGGTGGCGCGCGCGCTCCTGGCCGAGGAGCAGGCCCGGCTGCAGCGCATCAACGAACGACGCACCCTGGTGCTGCGCGAGCACGTCCGCTTCCTCGTCTACCACCGGCCCCGGGAGCAGGTCCTGGACCGAGCCACGCCCGTCCGCGCGTTGGACACCGGCCTCTACGAGTCGGAGCTGCCCGCGGCGCTCGCGGAGACACGCGCCGCGCCTCCGGAGCTCTGGGCGCTCATCCAGCTCCTGCGCGACGCCCCGCTGGACTGGTTCGCGCAAGGGCCACTGCTGTTCCAGCGCCTGGACCGGCTGGACCTCGTCCACCGGACATTGGAAGGGGCCCGGCGGCGCGCCACGGCGCGCGTGCCGCCCGCCCTCCCGCAGATAGCCCGCGCGCCCAGTCGCTCGGGTGAAGGTGTGAGTCGTGTCTTCACCGCGCAGAGCCAGATTGTCTCCCAGGCCCGGGTCGTCACCGCGACGCTGGAGCTGGCCAGCCTCGTCCATCGCGGCTGGGCGGAGCTGGTGACGCTGGCGTTGCCCATCACCTCGTTCGGCGACCTGATGGACACCGCGCACGGGCGGCCGGACGTCGCGCAGGCCGCGGCCCGGGAGATGGAGAACATCGCCAAGGTGGCCACGTACCTCTACTTCCTCTTCGGGGAGGTGCCTCCACGCGTCCGGATGGAGTGGGCGTCGATGCTCAGCGAGTATGACGCGCCGTGGGACCTGAGGGACCTGGCCCGGCTGCCCCAGTGGAACACGCTGGAGGTCACGAGCCGGCGCCAGCTTCAGGAGTTGGTGGACTGGCTCTTCGCGCAGATGAACCCGTCACGCACCGAGGCCGTGACGCTGATGAACGACCTGGTGCGCTCGGCGCTGCTGCTCGCGAGCCACGCGCCCGTGGGAGAAATCGTCGCCGGGCACCTGCCGAAGCCAGCCCCCGCCAGGGTGGGAACGGTGCTGGACCTGCAAGTGGACCCTTCGCGCATCCGCGTGGGCACCCATGTGCTGCTCGCCTCCGGCGTTCACACGGTCCAGGCCGTGGTGGAGGACCTGGGCACCGGCACGGCCCGCGCGCGCGTCTTCTCCACGAGCGCGGCCAGCGTGAACCTCGCGGAAAAGACGGTAGCGAAGTTCTCCGAGCCCGAGCAGCGAGGCGGCCTGCTCCCGACGCCGCGGCGGACACTGCTCCGGTGACCTCGGAACGGCGAGTGCGCCAGGTGAAGCTCGCGGCGGCCAGCCACGCGCTCGTCCAGAGAGGGGCGGTCCTCCTGGAGGACGCACTGCGCACCGCCTCCCTTCCGGATGCACCCGGAGGCCAGGTGCTGCTCATCCGCCGGCTGCCGCTCGGAACGATTCACGCGGACCGCAGCCCGGCCACGCTCTCGCTCGTCGTGGAGCAACGCGTGCGTGAGGTGGCGCTGCTGGCGGTGCATGCGGAGTCACGGTCCGCCGCCGCCGCGCAGGCGGTCTACTTCCGGGATGAGCTGGAGCCCTTCGTGCTGCTGGCCACCCGGCTTGCCCGGGGACTGCCCCTGGACGCCTGGTTCTGGCGGTTGGCTGTCCCTGGCCTGCTCACCGGGACGTCCCGGGACGACGCGCTCCGCCTCGCGCTCGCCAGCGCCTTGCGGACGGGGCCTGGCCAGGCCGCCGCGGTGACGCTCGTCTCCGAGCTGCACGCGCTCGGCGCACTGGCCCCCTTGTTGGGCGCGCTGCGATGGCAGGATGGACCCGCGCTTGTCCGAGCCTGGTGGGGACACCTCCCGTCCCGCCCGGCGCCGAGGCTGCCCCTGGACGACGTGGGCGCGGCGGAGCAGGTCCCCGAACCGCTCCGGAGCACGCTCGCGCACTGGACACGCGCCTGGGGCTCCGGCGACGCCCGTGCCTTGTGGCTGGCCGCGGTGGCGCTCTGCACGCGCATGCCCTCCCGGGTGGCCGCGCCCCAGCTTCCATCACGGGCATGGCGGGTGCTGGAGGCGATCCAGGCTTCCCCCGCGGCACACCTGCCCACGCCACGGGAACCGCCCCAACCACAAGCCCCTCCGAAGCCGGACGCGCCCACGGTCCCCGCCGACACGGGCGTGGTTCCGGGCATCGCCGCGTCGTCGCCACAATCTCCTCGGGCGCTCTCCGACGCGCGTTCTTCAGCCAAAGTAACGAGGCCCATGGACGGCACCTCCGCGTCCCTCGCGAGTGTGACAGCGGCTCCGCGGCAGGCGGCACGCCCCACGCTCGCGGACACAGGAGAGACGACGCCCAGAGACACCGGAACCACGCCTCAGGACACGCCCCTGTTCCACGCGACGGAGGAGGCGCTCCCCACGGTCGCTGGGGGACTGCTCTTCCTCGTGCCCATGCTGAACGCACTGGGCCTCGGGGAGTTCCTGGCGGGCCACCCCGCCCTCGCCGACCTTGGAGTCCCGGAGCGCTTCCTCCGGCACGTCGCCGAGCGCCTGGGTGTTCCCTCGACGGACCCATTGCTCCGCGTGCTCCAGGAGGCCGCGGCGCCGTTGCCCGAGCCCAGCCCCTTCGTCCTCCCCGTGCGCTTCCAGGCAGGCATCGGCGCGCGAGGACCGCTCCGTCTCCTCCGCGAACCCACGGGACGCCGCGTCGCCTTCGATGCACGAACCCGGGTGCCGCTCGCCTCGACGTCTCACGGGGGAGCGCTGCCCCCACCCTTCGACCGAGGCCTCCCGACGCCCCTGGCGCATCCACTCCCCTGGGATGACGCCACGCTCTTGCTGCGCGCGACCCTCCTCGCGGTGGGCCGCGTCACGCGACGGCTGGCACACCTGGGACTCAGAGCGCTCGTCCTCCGTCCCGGCCGCCTCGTCACGACCCGCACGCATCTGGACATCGTCTTCGCGGCCTCGCAGGTGGATATCCGCATCCGCCGCGCGGGGCTCGACGTCAACCCGGGCTGGGTTCCCTGGCTCGCCCGCGTCATCCAGTACCACTACCAATACGACGAGACCGGAGCATGACGACGTCCTCCCTGCCCCTTCGCACCACGGTCCTCGCGGCGCTGGCCCTCACACAAGAGGACTCAGGGGATGGAGAGGCCATCGAGCTGCGCTTCCTGCGACAGCACCTGGACGCAACAGGACGGGACTGGGTCACTCGGGCGCGGGAGCGGCTCACACGTCCGGGCTCCGAGGATGCTGGACTCGTGATGCTCGGCGAAGCGCTCGGGCTCTCGCTGGTGGAGCTCCTCGCAGTGGTCCTGGTCGCCGCCGTCGAGCAGGACCCGATGGTGGGCCGGGCCGTCGCGTACCTTCAAGCGCCCGTGGGGGCCTCCCGGCCCACGCTGGGACTGGTGTCCAGCGCGCTGGCGCCGGCCGCTTCCGTGGGACAGGAGGCCCTGCTCCTTCTCACCGCCGGAGCGGCCCTGGGCAGCGGGCTGTTGACGCGCCTCCGGGAGGAGCTGCCACTGTGCGAACAAACGCTGGCCATGCCGCTGCCGCTCTTCCTGGCGCTGTCCGGCCACGACGTCACCTGGCCTGGGGCAACGCTCGGCGCGGCCCACCACCTGGAAGTCCCGCTGCCTCCCTCCATCATGGACGGCGTGCACCGGTATGCGCGCTTTCTCGCGGACAAGCCTCGGTCGACGCTCGTGCTGCGCGGCACGTCCCTCTCTGAGACCCGCACCGTGGCGGCGGCGGTCGCAACGTCGCTCGGGCGCGCGCCCCTCTTCCTCGGAGCGGAGCCGCAGCCGGGCTTGGGGCCCTTCCTGATTCAGCGAGGACTGCTCCCCATCCATGTCCACGAGCTCGGGCCCGGCGAGCGGAAGGCCCTTCCCAACCTGCCGTACTACAGCGGCCCCGTGCTGGCCCTCACCGGGCCGGAGGGCACGCTCGACGCGGCGGACCGCGCGGTGTTGCGCTGGTCCGTTCCACGGCCTCCCAGCGAGGAGCGGCGGGCGCTGTGGGAGTCCTCACTGGGCGCACCGGCGCTCGCGGAGGAGCTGGCCCGGCGGCACCGCCAGGGCGCGGGACGGATTGCCCAGTTGGGCCGGCTGGCACGGCAGAAGGCGGAGCTGGACGGGCGGCAGGCGCCCGAGCTCGAAGACGTGCTCGCGGCGGCGTGGGTGGCGGAGTCCGAGGGCATGAGCACGCTCGCGGAGCCGTTGATGGACGCCATCCACGACGACGCCATCGTCCTGGTGCCCCAGGTGAAACGAGAGCTGGAGCTGCTCCTGGCGCGGTGCCGCGCGCGGGACGACCTGGTGGACGGCCTGGGCCCCTCCGCGACGGTGCGCTACCGCGCGGGGGTCCGGGCGCTCTTCATGGGCGCGTCGGGCACGGGCAAGACGCTCGCCGCGGGCTGGCTGGCCACGAAGCTGGGACTGCCGCTCTACCGCGTCGACCTGGCGTCGGTGACGAGCAAGTACATCGGCGAGACGGAGAAGAACCTCTCGCAGCTCTTCGCGCGGGCCGAGCATGCCGACCTGGTGCTGCTCTTCGATGAGGCGGACTCGCTCTTCGCCAAGCGCACCGACGTGAAGGACTCGAACGACCGGTTCGCCAACGCACAGACGAACTACCTGCTCCAGCGAATCGAGGCGTTCGACGGCGTGGCCCTCCTGACCAGCAACAGCAAGAGCCGGTTCGATTCAGCGTTCACGCGCCGCCTCGATGCCATCATCGACTTCACCCTGCCCGGCCCCGCCGAGCGGCGCGCGCTCTGGAGCACGCACCTGGGCACGGCGCACGAGCTCCCCGCCAGGGAATTGAGCCGACTGGCTGCGACGGCGGACCTGGCAGGAGGGCAGATTCGCAACGTGGTGCTGACGGCCGCGCTCATCGCGCGGGAGGCGGGCCGCGCCATCCACCCTGCGGACATCCTGGAGGCGCTCGCACATGAGTACCGGAAGCTGGGCCGCGAGCCCCCCTCCGAGCTCCGTCCCCCGGGCTCCGTTGGCGGCCCCCGTGACACAAAGCGCCGCTAGTGGCGTAGGTCCGTCGGCCAGAACGACAGCGCCGCACGTAGGCCGGTGGCAGTGGTACTCTCGGAGCGCGGGCCCTGCGCGTCGGCACCCGGCGTGCAGGAGGGCGCTCACCCGTTCGGAGGAGCACCATGACCCTCGCCCCAGTGCTGCTGGCGTTACTCACCGCTGCACCCGTGACGTCACCGCTTGAGACCGCTCTGGGAATGGAGCTCCCATCCTGGGGGGCATCCGCGGCGTCGCTGGAGCGGCACTCCCCTCACGCGCTAGAGCCCTACCATCCCGAACCCTGTCCAACGGAGATTGTGCACCCCGAGTCCCGGGAGTGGCGGAACCCGCCGTTGACCCTCGCCAGCGTTCCGCTGCTCAAGGTGGCTTTCCTGCAGACCGGTCAAGGACTCGAGAGCATCGCGTTCCAGCCTCTCATGGGTCCCTACGAGCAACTTCTGCGCTGGGGCAAGCAGATGGAGGCGCACCTGGAGCGGCACCTCGGGCCTCCAGCGGTGAGAACGAAGCTCGGCGCATACTGGGAACTCCCAGGGGCGCTGGTCATGAGGACGGGGTTCGTCGTCTTTGTCAGCGACCCGAAGAGTCCATTTGCGAGGCAATCCATCCAGGCCATGCGCAAGGAGGCATCCGCTCTTCAGCCCAATGGCTTGCCCCCTACCGCACCGTCGCGGTGACCGAGGCCAGGGCCTTCAGGTCGAACTCCTTCACGCCCCGGAGGGTCCGGTAGCGCTCCGGGAAGGCCGTGAGGATGAGGATCTGCAACGAGTCCCCCGCGCTTTCGATGACCTCCAGCGCGCGCTGATGCCGGGCCGCGTCTGTGTTCACCAGGGCGTCGTCGAGGACGACGAGCTGTGGCTCCGGTCGCGGCCCTTTCCTGGCCAGCAGCTCCCCGAGCGCCAGCCGCAGAGCGAACAGGGTCTGTTCGCGCATCCCCCACGAGAAGCCCTCCAGCGGCCAGGGCCCCTCCGCCGTCTGCAGCCGTGCCTCGCTGAACTCCGCGTCCAAATGCAGTCGCTCGGGCCGCCCTCCTCCACGGATATACGCTAGGCGAGCGTGGAGCTCCTCCTCGATGGGCGCCACGAACGTCTGGTTCACCTGGTCCTGCCAGGCCTGGGACATGGCGCGGAGGCGCTCCGCTGCCTGGGCCCGTGTCTCCAGTCGCTGGTACGAGGCCTCCGCCAGCGCCAGCTTCTCCTCCGCCTCGCAGTGCCGTGAGTACAGTCCGTCCGCCGCGGCCTGCTCCAGCAAGGCCTGCGCCCGGATGCGCTCCTCCTGGTTCTTCTTCTCCTCGCCGCCAATCCGCTCCAACGTGTCCTGCAGCCTCTTCCGCGCGAACGTGGCGCGCGCCTCCGGGCCGGGGAGTTGCGCTCGGAGCCCCTTGACCATGTTCTCCAAGCGGAGCAGCTCCGCCTCCGCCCGCGCGACCTCCGCGCCCAACTCTTCGAGCGACAAGCCCAGGGTGTTGAGCTGGGTCTTCAGCTCCAAGCCCAGCGCCTGGGCCGCGGCCTGCGCGGAGTTGCGCCCCTGCGTGACGACCTTCAGGTGCTGCTCTGTCGTCCGGAGCGCCCCCTCCGCCTCCTCCCGCGCCTTGTCCCGAACCTTCACCTCCTGCCTGCGGGCCTTGAGCTCCTCCGTCAGCGCCTTCAGCTCGGGAAACGGGTGGGTCTGAAGCTCCTCCCGCGAAAGGTTGAGCTGGGCGCTCAGCGTCCCGGTCTTCCGTGCCTGCTCACGCTGCTGTTCCCTGAGCACCTCGACGCTCTCGACTTTGTGGTCCTCCAGGAACTGGCTCCGTGCTTCCTCGTACTTCGACAGCTCCTGAAGCACGGCCTGCTGGGACTGCCACGCCGCGCGCAGGCCCACCACATCATCGACGCCGTGCTCATGGAGGCGGCGCGCCAGGTCCTTCCTGTGCTTCTCGACCTCCGCTTCGAGCTTGCCAATCTCCTCGGCCGCGGTGCGCACGCGGACTTCGCCCACGCCCATGATGCGCAGTGAACCCGCGCGCACCCCCTTAAAGACCTTCTGGCCCTCCCTGGTGAGCTTGTGCGGGGTGGTGTGCCCCTGGGCCTCCCACTCGATGCGCTGCGGGCTCTCGGCCGTAAAGGAGACCTCCACGCCCTGTGCGGCCAGCCTGTCCAGGGCCTGCGTCAGCTTGCGCTCCACCTCCTCGGCGCGCTTCACCTCTGTGTCTGGAAGCGCCTTCAGCGCCGCGGCCTTGCGCCGGGCATTCTCCACCCCGGTCTCCACCCGCGTCCCCTGCTTGACGAGCGCGTCCAACTTCCGCTGCGCCTCCAGGGAGGCGCGCGCATCCTCGAGGAGGCGTCCTCGCTCCACGCGCTGCTCCGCCAGCTCCACTTCCCCCTGCTGCGCCTTGTGTCGCTCGCGTGCTTCCCGAGCCCCGTCCTCGGCGCGCCGGACACGCCCCTGGGCCTCCTTCAAGGCCGGCTCGTTGCGAGCCCGCAGCCCCTCCTGCTGGGCTATCTTCTGCTGGAGCGCGAGAAGCGCTCGCTGCTTCTGGTCCAGCGCCTGCCACTCCTTTCGCTGACGCTCGACGTCCTTCTCCCGGAGCGCCGCCTGCTGCTCCAGCTTCTCCTCCTCCGCGATGCGCTCGTGCAAGCTGGCGAGCTGCTGCTCATGGGCGCTCCGTTCCTCGGCCAGCAAGCACTGCTTCTGGCCCAGGTCCATGCTCTCGCTGGCGAGCTGCTCGATCTCCGCCAGCCGCTGGGTCAGCCGAGCCGCCTCCTCGCGCAACTCCCGCACGCGAGCCCCCTCACGTTCGAGGTCGCTTCCGGCGACGCGCTTTCCCGCCTTGGGCGTGAAGAACCGGCGGTAGGCCCTCTCCATCGCATGCAGGAGGGACTGTTCCTCGTTGCTCAGGGCGGCGACGCCAACCGTCTCCAGGAGGCGGGCCTTGAGCGGTGTATCGAGGCCGGGTAGGTCGTACCGCGCTGCCGACTGATTCAGCCAGAGCAGCCGGGCCAGGCCCCAGTTGCCCACCTTCGTCACGCCGTTTCCGGGCACGCTGGAGACGAGGAAGCCTCGGACCAACGCATCCGCCTCCTGCGAGTCAGCGAGCCGCTCGAACCGGCTCCCCGTCCACTCATCCAGGACGCTGCTGGCGCCATCCAGGAACGCCTTCTCCAGCCGGTAGCGCTTTCCTCCCGTCTCGAACTCCAGCGTCACCCGCGGAGAGAGCTTCGTCTGCCAGGGACGAAGCAGGTGCATCTCCCGGTCCTTCGTTGAGTGGCGGTCGAACAGCGCCCTTGCGACGGCCAGGATGAGGCTCGACTTGCCCGTCTCATTGGGCGCGTGGATGACATGGATGCCCGTTCCCAGCCCTTGCAGCTCCACGGGGCTCCGGAAGCAGCGGAAGTGCTGGACGCAAAGCCTGCGCAGAATCATTTCCACACCTCCATCACCAGCGCTGACAGCAACTCTCTGGCCGCGAGCCTGACGGGCTCCGGCGTGACACCTGGCCCAGGCGCGGCCGGTCTGCTCAGCCCCTCCAGCAACGAGGAGACCAGGCTGCTCGAACCCGCGATGTCCGCGAGGCGCCCCTCTGCCTTGGCGCGTGGGACATCCTCACGCTCGATGACGACATGGAGGAGCCCTCTCCCCTGAAGCTCATCCCGGAACGCCTCCAACCCGGATGAGGCGTCCTCGGAGGAAAGTCCCGTGGTGAGGATGCGCAGCAGCGCCCTTTCGGGGCGTGCCAGTTGCGCCACGAGCTCCCGGGCCCCAGCCACCTCCGGCGCGTGGCCCTGGCTCAGGTCCAGCGCCACCGTCCTCCAGGTCAGCGCCCCTGTTGCAATCGGCTCCAGCCGGGGCTCGGCGCCCCGCGACGAGAGTTCCACCAGCAGCGCCTGCCCCGACCCCGCCTCACCAAACTTCGTCGTCTCATGAGCTCCCGAGTAGGCCGTACGACCGTCATGGATGTACTGCCCATGCCAGTGCCCCAAGGCCAGGTAGTCGAGGCCAGCGCGGGCCGCCGCGTCCAGTGCGATGGGAAAGTCATCCGCGGCGTGCTTGCCTTCGATGCGCAGGGAGCCATGCGCCACGCCGATTCGAATCACATCCAGGCTGGACGCCCCCTCCCATCCGGCGGTGGGGTCCTTCATGCCCTTCTTCTGGCGGAGTGGCGCGGGGAGCAACACGGCATCGGTGTTCGGGATGGGCACCGCCGCGTTCCCCTCCAGCACGGTGATGTGCTCCGGGCGCTGCTTCCAGGAGGCCCGGCGGAAGACGGCATCGGGCGTCAGCGCATCGTGGTTGCCGGGCAGGATGTACACGGGCGCGCGAGAGCCCGCGAGCACCTTGATGACCGCATGGACGACACGATCCTCGACGACGTTGTGCTCGAAGATGTCACCCGCCAGGACGACGGCGTCCACCTTTGACCGGTTGGCCGCGCTGATGACGTTGCTCGCGGCCTCCAGTCGCGCCTTCCGCACGTCCTCCGCGACATGAGCCACATGACGGGCTCGGAGCCCCATCTGCCAATCCGCTGAATGAAGGATCCTGACCATTCAAAGGACGGTACGGAGGTTTCGCGGAGCCGCACATACCTCCAGGGGAGTAGTACTGGCTTCATGGATCCGACGTGGAGGGCCGCCCCGCCCCCTCGTGAAGATGGCGCAGGAGCTGGCCGTACGCGCCTTCGACTAGCGACAGGTCAGCTCGGGCACAAGGGGGTGGCGTCTACCTCCCCGGTGGTACTGACAGACAGTGCCAGGATGCCTATTCAGGACCTGAACTTCTATGCTGTCCATCGGTGCAGCTACTGGCCGGAGTGATAAATGGTCGCGTCAATTCGCCTCAATTCGCGTGAGTTCCTGCTCACCCACGATGTCGCTCTCGCACTCCACGAATCGAAGCACCTGCCGGACATGCTGAGCCAGGCGCAGGCTCCGCTCGCCCGCCTCATCCCCGCGGACTACTGGGCAATGTGCATCGTCACGCCAGGGCGGCCAGTGGAGTACCAGTGGATTGAAGAGGCAGGGGCGCCAAACGAACTGCTGGCCCAGTATGAATCGCTGAAGGCCAATGACTTCGTCCTCCAGTCGGTGGTGCGCCAGCCTGATACGGTCCTTCGGGACGAGGAGATGCTCTCCCGAAGAGCGCTGGAGCACAGCCTCCTCTATCAACAAAGCCGTGAGATTGGCGTGAACTTGGAGCAGGTCATGGCGGTGCTGCTGAACATCGACGCGGGTGTGTTCTGCGGAATTACGGCGTACCGGGACAAGTGCCGCCCCTTTTCCAGGAAGGAACAAGGGGCCATGCAGCTCCTCTCGCGCCATTTCAAAGCCGCGATTCGCAACTCCCGCATCCTTGACAGCGCCTTGACTGGATACCGTCTCCTGGAAGCGTTGGGGCAACGCCAGGGCTTCGAGTTCATCATCTTGAATGCCGCGGCTTCCGAGGTGCATCGCTCGCGGCGAGCCAGCGAAATCCTCGATGCGTGGTTCGCACATGCCCCAAGAACTCGCGCTGGGCTCCCTCGCTCCTTCGTGGACCGGCTGAAGGCCCTGGTCCGGATGGACCTCCTCGAGCGGGACGGCAGCGACACAGTGGAATTCCACCAGAACGACCAGTCGCTGCACGTCACGTTCATCGAATTGCCGCCGCACGAAGGTCCACGCCAGTGGGGGCTCTTCTTGAACGAGTTCCCCAAGTCCATCTCGCTTCCCATCCAGTTGGCCCGGCAACTGACCGAGCGGCAGGCTGCAGTCGCCGAAGCCATGGCCAACAACATGAACACAGACCAGATCGCCGAAGCGCTCCGGATGAAGCCCAATACGGCAAAGGTGCACGTGCGGGACATCTATGGGCGATTGAGGTGTGACTCCCGCGCCGACTTCATGCACCAGATCGCCCAACTCCTGAAGCCGGTCTGAGGCAAGCCGCACGAAAC
Organism: Myxococcus vastator; assembly: GCF_010894475.1. Classification (GTDB taxonomy): domain Bacteria; phylum Myxococcota; class Myxococcia; order Myxococcales; family Myxococcaceae; genus Myxococcus; species Myxococcus vastator. The sequence goes on along the minus strand of NZ_JAAIYB010000015.1, from coordinate 13,412 downwards.
CGTGGGCCTGCCCACGGCGACCTGCGTTCGGCCTCACATCAGGAATCACGACCTGCCCGTCCACGGCCATCCTCACTCTTCGACATCTCTGCTGATGCGGAAGAATGGTCTGGTCAAGGGGAGATGTCTCTACCTCCCGAGTGGTACGTGCTCCCCTCGGGCATCAGCGCGGCGAACCGCGCCAATGTCCTGGTGGGAATGTTGTCCAATGCAGCGATGAGCGGGAGCGTGAACCGCCGAAAGCCCGCGTCATAAAGAGGCTCGGAGATGAACCGTGCGCCCATTCGCCGGGCCACGAGCACGGGCGACCGGGGCAGTCGCAACGTCTCCCATCGCCCCTCCCGGGCACGCGCCTTTTCCTCGGCTGAGTAGAAGGGCATGTTCGACACGACGGGTGTCACCGATGCTCCGGGTGTCCGCATCCGCCAGTGCGGGCTCAGCCAACCGTGGTGGGCAAAGGCCTTCTGGATGAGGCGCGCATCTTCCTCTGAATCCGTCTCCAGGTTCGCCGCGGCAAGCCAGTCTGTAACGCCCCGCCGACGGCTCTCCGCGTAGAAGGCCGCTTGAAGCAGCACCACGGCCTCGGAGTGCCGCCACGGCCGACGCACGCAAAAGCGCGAGGCCTCGGCGACCACCCGTCCCGGCCCGCCGAGGCCCGACAAGTCCAGCCGCTGCTCCATCTCAACGCCCAGCACGCCGCCCGTCACGGACGCCACCTCGGCGTTCGGTAGCAATATCCGCACGGTCGCCACCGGCTCCTGCTCCACATAGACGACCAGGTGCGTGGTGGTCCGCAGCGTGTCGAAGCCGTTCACCTCCCGTCGGGTGGGCGGGGCCTTCCCTGGAATCAACTCCAGCTCACCTCCGAAGACAGCCCAACGGACGCGGAGCGCGTCGTCCAGCTCTCGCTGGGTCGTGACAACACGGCAGGTCATGGACGGCATGGGGCCCCCTTCGGCGTGGCGCAGGTCCGGCATCACGCCGGCCTGCCCCTTCCTTCGCCGCCCAGGCCCCAGGTGCGAAAGCCTCCGCGCCGTCAAACCGCGTCTGTATTTCTACTTCAGCGCGTCCACCAGCGCGGCCTGGAGCGCCTTCCGGTTCTGCGGGAAGCCCTGGTTGGGATAGGGCCGCGCCCCACTCAGGAACCGCGCATACTTCTGATACATCGGGTCCCCGCGCGCGGGCTCCTGTTCATAGAAGGCCCGAGAGGCCTGCAGCAGATAGCGCGGCGTCGTGCCCTGCGGTGCGTCCTCGCTGAAGGCGATGAGGCTGCGCACGGCCGGGTCCTTCATGAAGTCGGTGAAGGCGCGGGCGTCCTCGGCACACGTCCCCGTGCACTGCGCATTGAGCACCAGCGCGTCCACGAACACCGCGGGCTCGGAGCCCGTGCCCAGCGGCACGGAGATGACCTCCGGCAGCGCCATGCCCGGGTTGGCCTTCCGGACGAAGAACAGCCGCTCCGTGTAGCCCATGAAGCCGTTGGCCTGCCCGGCGGCGAACGCCTCTTCCGCCTTTGCATTGTCCGCAAAGGTGCCGTCGAGGCAGGGGTTGACGCCCGCCTCCAGCTCACAGCTCTTCACCACGTCCTCGAACGAATCCAGCGCGGACGCGTCCAGCGGCAGTGACAGCGCCTGGGACAACACGCCCGTGGGATTCGTGTCAGCCCAGGCGTCCAGGTAGGACGAGGGCAGCGTCCAGCTTCCGCTGTAGTTGGCCGCCAGCGGGCGCAGCCCCGGTGCCACGTCCGTGAGAATCTGGACCAGGGAATCGCCATCCGTGGCCGACGACAGGTGGGGGCTGTTCGCGTAGACGACGTAGCTGCACAGGTAGGTCGGCACGCCGTAGCTCTGGCCCGCGATGGAGACGGCTTCTTCCGCCGCCGGATGCGCGGCCCCCGCCTCCAGGGCAACGGGCTGCACCCAGCCCTTCGACACGAGGTCCCCCATGATGAGCGTGTCGATCTCCACCACCTGCGCGGCCCCTGCTCCCTGCCCGAGGAGCTGGTTCAGGGTGCCTCCTTCATCCAGGTCATAGAGGTCCAGGTTCGCGTCGAACACGATGTCCACGTCGATGTCCGAATGCGCTCGCTCGAAGTCCGCCTCGAGTCGCTGCTTCAGGCTGGCGAAGCCATCCCCCGCCGAGTCTGGAATGTAGGGGAAGAGGACGACCTTCAACGGCCGCGGGGCCTCGGGTTCGGGATCCGACGGCCCCGAACAGGCCCCCAGGGACAGGGCGAGGACGAGGGGCAAGACTCTCCATTGCATGGCGTGGCTCCGGCGAAGTGAGGGAATCACCAACCATCCAAGCATGTCCCCACGTGCGGCCGGCCCCGCAGGGGCGCAATGTCAGGGAATTCAGCGCCGGACGTCCGCGGCCCCGGACCGCGAGGAGGCAACCCGAATGGAACTTTCCCCAGGCGAAGTGGAGCAGTTCATCGAAAGTGGATTCGTCCGGCTGGACCAGGCGTTTCCCCGCGAGCTGGCGGCCACCTGCAGCGCGCTGCTCTGGCGAGACACGGGCTGCGCGCCGGACAATCCGGCCACCTGGAAGCAGCCCGTCATCCGGCTCGGGGACTATTCGCAGGAGCCCTTCCGGCGCGCGGTGAACACCCCCCGGCTGCGAGGCGCGTTCGACCAGCTGGTGGGGCCCGGACGCTGGCTCCCCCGAGGCAGCCTGGGCACGTTCCCCGTGCGCTTTCCCAGCCCGGACGCGCCCGGAGACGACGGCTGGCATGTCGATGCCAGCTTCCCAGGGGACGACCCGAGCTCGTTCTTCTCCTGGCGGGTGAACGTGGCCTCACGTGGCCGTGCCTTGCTGATGCTCTTCCTCTTCTCCGACGTGGGTGAGGACGACGCCCCCACTCGCCTCCGCGTGGGCTCGCACCAGGACATCGCCCGCGTGCTCGCCCCCGAGGGAGAGACGGGAATGAGCTTCATGGAGCTCGCCGGGAAGCTGGACGTTTCGGCGCACCGCCAGCTCGCGCACGCCACGGGTGAGCCCGGCACGGTGTACCTCTGCCACCCCTTCCTGGTCCACGCCGCGCAGCCGCACCGCGGAGCCCGGCCGCGCTTCATGGCGCAGCCGCCGCTCCTCCCCGCGGCTCCGTTTCAGCTCGACCGCGCGGAGGCAGACGCCTGCCCCGTGGAGCTCGCCATCCGGAAGGCCCTGGCGCACGACGATGCCGCGTTCAAGACACACCTACCCTCCCGGTAGGTCATTCAAACGCGCGAGGACAACCTCCTAAATGGGCCCCTGTTCCCAAGGAGGAATTCAATGGCAAACACGGTACGCTTCGCCTTCACGCAGCACAGCCAGCCCAACCTCGAGTTCATCATCGAGCTGGCCGACGAGAAGACGATTGCACACGCGCGGCGGATTCTCTCAGGCGAGGAGCAGAACGAAGTCCACGTGCACGGGCGAATCATCAAGCGGGCCGCGGAGTACAACCCGAAGTTCTCCTTCCACCTGGACCCCAGCACCATCCGCTTCTTCTCGATGGCCATCGAAGTCTGCGACGCCAACATGACGTATGTGGAAGACCACCTCGACGAGGCGGGCGGTGCGTTCCTTCCGGGGGGGCACTGGTGCCCGTGGGACTCCAGGCTGACGCGCGAAGTGCAGTAGGCCGGGCGCGGCGACGACGAACCTCGTGATTCTCACGGGCTCGTCGCGCCGCCGCTTCTACGCCCCGCGCTACTTCCTGCCGCGCTGACGCTGACGCTTGAGGCTCTCCAGCTGCCGCCGGGCCCTGTCTTGCGCCGCCTCCACCTGGGACTGCGCCGCCGCGGGCTCCTGCCGGGCGAAGCGCGCCAGGGTGCTGATGGTGGGGTGCTCCAGCAGCTTCAGCAGGGGCAGGTCCTGTCCCAGCACCGACTTGAGCTGTGCGTGCACCTGCACCATCAGCAGCGAGTGGCCGCCCAGGTCGAAGAAGTTGTCGTGCACGCCCACCGCCTCCACGCGGAGGACGCTGCGCCACACCTGGGCAATCTGCTCCTCCAGCTGCCCCTGCGGCGCCACGAAGGCCGCCTTCGCGGAGCGCGCCACGCTGGGCGCGGGCAGGGCCTTGCGGTCCACCTTGCCATTGGGCGTCAGCGGGAGCGCCGGCAGCTCCATGACGAGCGAGGGGACCATGTGCTCCGGCAGCCGCTGCGCCAGGGCGTCGCGCAGCGCGGACGCGTCCACCGCCGCGCCCTGCGCGGGCACCACGTAGGCCACGAGCCGCACGTCGCCGGGCACGTCCTCGCGCGCCACCACCACCGCCTCGCGCACCGAGGGCTGGGCGGTGAGCGCCGCCTCGATTTCCCCCGCCTCGATGCGGAAGCCACGCACCTTGAGCTGGTGGTCCACGCGCCCGAGGAACTCCATGGTGCCGTCGGGCCGCCACCGCGCGCGGTCACCCGTGCGGTACAGCCGGGCCCCGGGCTCACGGGCCCAGGCATCCGGAATGAAGCGCTCCGCCGTCAGCTCGGGCCGGCCCAGGTAGCCGCGCACCACGCCCGCGCCGCCGATGTACAGCTCACCCGCCACGCCCACCGGCGCTGGCTGAAGCCGGGCGTCGAGGACGTACAGGCTCGTGCGCAGCAGCGGCGTGCCGATGGAGACGACCGCCGCTGTCTCCTCCATGGCCACGCGCGCCGTGGAGGACCAGATGGTCGTCTCCGTGGGGCCGTACATGTTGAGCAGCTCGGCGGACTCCGGCAGCGCCTTGCGCAGGGACGCGGCCAGCGCGCCCGGCAGGGCCTCGCCGCCCACCATCAGCCGGCGCAGGCCGCCCAGCGCCTCGACGGACTCGGGCTCGGTCAGCAGCGCGCGCGCCAGGGACGGCGTGCACTGCAGGTGCGTCACGCCGTGCTCGCGGAGCTGCTCGGGAAGCGTCTTCGCCGTGCCCGCGCGGCGGCTGTCCCGCACGCAGCGCTGCCGCACCTCGTCCAGCAGCGGCAGGCTGGCCAGCACCGTGTCGGCGGGGATGCCGAAGTCGATGAGGCAGCCCACCTCGTCCACGCCCAGGGCCTGGAGCTGCCCGATGCGCTCGCGCACCGAACGCGGCGTGCCGAACAGGCCGCTCGTCTCGAAGTAGCGGTCGAAGGCGTGGCCGGCGAGCCGGTCCAGGTCCGCCTCCGTGGCCGAATCCATGTCGATGCCCAGCGTGCTCCCCAGGCCCCGCATCAGGTCGGCCGAGCTCTTGAGGTAGTTGCGGAAGGGCTGCTCCACCACCTGGCGCACCGTCACCATGTCCTCGCCGATGAAGGTGTGCAGCATGAGGGTGACGTGGCCCTCGCCCGCGTGGCCCGCGTCTCGCCAGGCCTGACGGTAGAGGGACAGCTTCTTCTCCAGGTCCTCCCACGTCTGCCCCAGCAGGTGCGTGAGGACGTTGCACCCCAGCCGGCCCGCGGTGATGAACGTCTCCGGGTTGCCCGCGGCGGTGAGCCACACGGGCAGCTCCGCCTGCACGGGCCGGGGGCGCAGCTTCACGTCCACCTGGGCGCCGCCGCCGCCCGGGAAGCGCACCGTCTCCCCGCGCCACAGCCGGCGCACGGTGTCGAGGCCCTCCATCATCAGCTCGCGGCGCTTCTCGTACTTCTCCGGCGCGAAGACGAAGTCATTGGCGTGCCAGCCAGAGGCGACGGAGATGCCCACGCGCCCGCCGGACAGGTTGTCCACCAGGGACCACTCCTCCGCCACGCGCACCGGATGGTGGAGCGGCAGCACCACGCTGCCCGCGCGGATGGCCACGCGCTTCGTGACGGTGGCGACGGCCGCGCCCGCCACGGAGGGATTGGGGTACAGGCCGCCGAAGGCGTGGAAGTGGCGCTCCGGCGTCCATACCGCCGCGAAGCCGTGGGTGTCCGCGAACTTCGCGCCCTCCAGCAGCAGCCGGTAGCTGCTCTCCCCGCGCGACGCCTCCGCGTCATCCGCGAAGTAGAACAGGCTGAAGTCCATGGGGCGCTTCCGGGCCCCCGCGGCGCGCGCGGGCGCCTTGAGCGAGGCCCCCTCCCCTTGCACCACCACCTTGAAGCCGCGCGTGAGCGTCCACAGCAACTCCAGGACGGAGATGTCGAAGGAGATGCTGGTGACGGCCAGCCAGGCACCCGCGGGCGAGTGCCCCACGCGCGCGTCCATGGCCGCGAAGAAGTTGGCCACGCCCCCGTGCGGCACCACCACGCCCTTGGGCCGGCCCGTGGAGCCCGAGGTGTAGATGACATACGCCGCGTTGCCGGGCGTGGTCTCCACGGCCAGCGGTGACGCGGGCGCCGCCGCGGAGGAATCCGCCGCATCCAGCAGCACGGTGTGCAGGCCGCCCACGGGCAGCGTCCCCGCCAGGTGGGACTGCGTGACGAGCACGCGCGCGCCCGAGTCCTCCAGCATGTAGGTGAGCCGCTCCCGGGGATAGTCCGGGTCCAGGGGCACGTAGGCACCACCGGCCTCGAGGATGCCGAGCATCCCCACCACCATCTCCGCCGAGCGCTCGGCGCACAGGCCCACGCGCACCTCGGGGCCCACGCCCAGGCCTCTCAGGTGCAAGGCCAGCGCGGACGCGCGGCCCGCCAGCTCCGCGTAGGTGAGCGTCCCATCCTCCGCGGCCACCGCCACCGCGTCGGGCGTGCGGGCGGCCTGCTCGCGGAACTGCGCGTGGATGCAGTGCGACGGCGCCTGGGAGAGCGGCGCCGTGAAGTCGTTCCAGGTCTCCAGCAGCGAGCGGCGCTCCGCCTCGTCGAGCAGCGGCAGGTCCTCCACGCGCGCGTCCGGAGCAGCGACGATGCCGCGCAGCAACGCCTCCAGGTGGCCCGCGAGCCGCGCCATCGTCTCGGCCGAGAAGAGGTCCGAGCGGTACTCCAGCGCGCCCTCCAGCCCCCGCGGCGTCTCCACGACGGCGAGCTGCAGGTCGAACTTCGCCGTGCCCTCCACGGCGCCGTCCGGCACGGGCAGCACCGGACGCCACTGCATGCCCGGCACGTCCATGTCCACCGCCGGCAGGCTCTCCAGCACCAGGTTCGCCTGGAACAGCGGGTTGTCGCCGCCGCGGACCGCGCGCGACGCGCCCACCACTTCCTCGAAGGGCAGGTCCGCGTGGGCCAGGGCCTCGTGGAACGTGTGCCGCATGCGGCCCAGGAGCTCCCGGAAGCGAGGCGCGCCGGACACGTCCGCGCGGAGCACCAGCGTGCTGGCGAAGAACCCCACCACGTCACGCAGCTCGGCCCGGTCCCGCTGCGCGAAGATGGTGCCCAGGCCGAAGTCGTCCTGGCCGCTGTAGCGGTGCAGCAGCGCCGCCCAGGCCGCCGCGAGCGTGACGAAGAAGGTACAGCCCTCGCTCCGGCCCACCGCCTTGAGCGAATCCACCAGCTCGGCCGGCAGCGCGAAGCGGTGGAGCGCGCCGCGGAAGCCCGGCTCCCGGGGACGCGGGAAGTCCGTGGGCAGCTCCAGGCGCGGCAGGTTCGCGAGCTTCCGCGCCCAGTAGGCGCGCTGCCCGTCCAGCGCCCCGTCCAGCCCGCGCTGCCAGCGCGCATAGTCCACGTACTGCAAGGCGGGCGCGCCCAGCGACGCGGCGGCGCCGGCCACCTCCGCGCGGTACAGCGCGGCCAGCTCCCGGGCCAGCACGCCAATGGACCAGCCATCCGTGACGATGTGGTGCTGGGTCATCAGGAGCACGTGCTCCTGGTCCTCCAGCGCCACCAGCGCCGCGCGCACCAGCAGCCCCTCCGACAGATTGAAGGGCGCCTCACCCTGGGCCCGGGCCAGTTGCTTCAGCCGCGCCTCGCGCTCGGAGGGAGCCAGCGCCCGCAGGTCCTCGCGGGCCACGTCCAGCGGACGCAGGGGCGGCAGGAGCTGGCGCGGCTGGCCCTCCACTTCCGGGAAGGCCGCGCGAAGCACCGCGTGACGCGACAGGAGCCCTTGCAGCGCACGCTCCAGCGCGGGCACGTCCAGCGCGCCGGAGAGCCGGAGCTGGAAGTGGACGTTGTACAGCGCGCTCTGCGGCACCAGCCGATCCAGGAACCACAGGCGCTGCTGGCCGGGAGACAGCGGCAACTCTCCCTCCAGCGAGCCGGCCTTCAGCGGCGGCGTGGCGGGCGCGGCGGAGCCCTTCCACGCGTCCACCAGGTGCGCGGCGGCGGCCCCCAGCGTCGGGTGCTGCCAGAGGAAGGCCACGGGCAGCGACACACCGAGCTCCTCTTCCAGCCGGCCGTGCAGCTCCAGCGCCATCAGCGAGTCGAGCCCCAGGCTGGCCAGCGACGTGTCCGGCGCCAGGGACGCGGGCGCCGTGCGCAGCACCCGCGCGGCCTCCACGCGGAGGAAGTCCACCAGCAGCGCCGGACGGGATTCCTCGGCCGCCAGGGTCAGGCGCTCGCGCAGGGGCGCGGTCGGCGCGGAAGACGCGGTCTCCGGCGCCGGAGCGGCCTCCTCGCCCGACACCTCCACCACCTCCAGCGTGCCCGCCAGGAAGCCCTCACGGCAGGCGCGGCGCTGAATCTTCCCGCTCGACGTCTTCGGAATGCTCCGGGCCTGGAGCAGCACCACCGTCTGCGCACGCACCTGGTGCTCGTCCGCGAGCGCGCGGCGCAGGGCGCCCACCACCGCCGCGCCGTCGAAGCCCTCGCGCACGTCCACCTCGGAGACCACCACCAGCCGCTCCTCGCCCTCCACTTCCACGGAGAAGGCGGCGCTGCAGCCGGGACGCACCGCGCGGTGCGCGCGCTCCGCGGTCATCTCCAGGTCCTGGGGATACAGGTTCCGGCCCCGGATGATGAGCAGGTCCTTGAGGCGTCCGGTGATGAAGAGCTCGCCCTCCGGCGACAGGAAGGCCAGGTCACCGGTGCGGAGGAAGGGCCCCTCGCCGCTGGCGAGCCGCGCGCCGAAGGCATGCGCCGTCTCCTCCGGGCGATCCCAATACCCACCCGCCACGCTGGGGCCGGCCACCCAGACCTCGCCCACCTCGTGCGCGGCCCGGGGCACCCGCGTCTCCGGGTCCACGACGAGGAGCCGCAGGCCCTGCGCGCCCTGACCGGAAGACACCAGCGTGCGCGCCGTGGCGCCCTCCGCCGCGTCGGACGACGGCTTCGCGAGTCCCAGCTCCAGCGAGCGGGCGTCGTAGCGCTCCTGCACGCAGGGCGTCCCCTTCACGCCGCCGCTGACGATGAGCGTCGCCTCGGCCAGGCCGTAGCAGGGATAGAAGGCCTCACGCCGGAAGCCGGCGGGCGCGAACGTCTCCGCGAAGCGCTCCATCGTCTCGCGCCGCACGGGCTCCGCGCCGTTGAAGGCCAGGTCCCAGTGGCTCAAGTCCAGGCGGGCCACGTCTTCGGCGCGGGCCTTTCGCGCGCACAGGTCATACGCGAAGTTGGGTCCACCGCTGCACGTCCCCTTGAAGTGGGAGACGGCCTCCAGCCAGCGCAGGGGCCGCTGAAGGAACGCGATGGGAGACATCAGCACGCACGGGAAGCCCAGGTAGAGCGGCTGCAACACCTTTCCGATGAGCCCCATGTCATGGAACATGGGCAACCAGCCCACGCCCACCGAGCGCTCCTCCTGCAACCCGAAGCCGCGTGTAATCAACGACTCGTTGTGGAGGATGTTGGCGTGGCTGACCTTGACGCCCTTCGGGTTGCCCGTGGACCCCGACGTGTATTGCAAGAAGGCCAGCGACTCGGACGTCAGGTCCGGGCGCTTCCAGTCCGTGGCCTCGGCCTCCGGCACCGCGTCACTGGCAATCCACTGCAGCTCCCCCAGCTCTGGCGCCTGCGGCGTGAGGAACTCCGCCATCTCCAGGATGGTGCTCGTCGTGAGCACGTAGCGCGCGCCACAGTCCCGGGCGATGGCGCGAAGACGGGGCAGCGTGCGATCCAACCGCGTGGGGTCCGGCGGGTAGCAGGGCACGGCGATGACGCCGCCATACAGACAGCCCATGAAGCCCGCGACGAACTCCAGGCCTGGGGGGTAGAGCAGCAGCGCCCGCTCCCCCTGCGCGCCCAGGGCACGCAGCCGGGCCCCCAGCGACCGCGCCCGCGAATCCAGCCGCCGGTAGGTCCACTCCTCCACCGGGCCGTCCACGTCTCCTGTCTCCAGGAAGCGATACAACAGCGCGTCGCCTTGAGACTCGGCGCGTTGACACAACACGTCCACCAGGGTGGGGAAACGGTGAGCTCGCGGCTCGATGTGCTCGGTCATGTCTTCTCCTGCGCTGGACACGGCCCGGGCTGACACACGGCCACGACACCCGACTGCGCACGGAGAACCCCCCGGTAGACAGCTTCCGGCCAAGGCTCCCCGAGACAGCATGCCGCTTCGCCCGGAAGAGGAAGCACGCTCGCACCACGCTTGAGCCCGCCCCCTCGATACAGCGCAGCTTGTGCCACCGCCGTTGCCTGCTTGTCCATATAAACGATAAGAACGATTCTTACAGTAATGGCGGTTCCTGATAAAAAGAACGCGGTATCCGGAGGGACGTCCTGGCCGTGCTCACGAAGACTCTAGCGATGCATCTGACACCGAGCGGCGCACGTCCGCGGAAGGCCCGCTGACGGCATGGCATTCTCAAGCAGGAACGTCGTCACACACCCTGCCCGGGTCTTCAGTCTCATCTGGTTGGGTCAGCTCGTCTCGTCACTGGGGACGGGGCTCACCCAGTTCTCGGTGGGCGTCTTCGTCTACCAGAACAGCGACTCCGTCACGGAGTACTCGCTGGCGTCGTTCTTCGGGTTCCTCCCGATGGTGCTGCTCGCCCCCGTCGCGGGCTCCATGGTGGACCGCCGCAACCGCCAGCGGGTGATGTTGCTGGCGGACCTGGGCGCGATGACGGCCATTGGGTTGATGTGGTGCCTGGTCGCGGCGGATCGCGCCGGGCTGTGGGCCCTTCAGAACTGGCACTTCTATCCGCCGCTGGCCTTGAGCGCCGCCTTCAGCACCTTCCGCGTCCTGGCCTTCTCCACGACCACGCCCCTGCTGGTCTCCAAGCAGAACCTGGGCCGGGCCAACGGCATGGTGGAGCTGGCCATGAGCGCCGGCCAGCTCCTGGGCCCCGCGCTGGCGGGCGTGCTGGTGGTGAGCATTGGCTTGCAAGGCGTGCTGCTCATCGACCTGGCGACCTTCCTCTTCGCGTTGGCCACGCTGCTGAGCGTGCGCATTCCCCAGCCCGAGCCCGGGCAGATTGAGCCCAGGAAGTCACTGTGGACGGACATCGCGCTGGGCTGGCGCTTCATCCGTGAGCGCCCTGGCCTGCTGGGCCTGCTGGCCTTCAGCTCCGCCGTCAACCTGGTCTCCGTGCTGGTGACGGTGCTCATCACCCCGTTGGTGCTGAGCTTCACGGACCCGGCGACGCTGGGCCTGGTGGTGTCCTGCTCCGGCGTCGGCATGGTGGCGGGCGGAATCACCATGGGCGTCTGGGGAGGCCCGAAGCGGCGCATCTTCGGCGTGCTGGGCGCGGAGCTCGTCGCGGGCCTGGCCCTGCTGGCGGCGGCGCTCCCCGCCAGCGTGTTCGTCGTCGCGTGCGCCGCCTTCGTGTTCATGTTCACCGCCCCGGTGGCCATGGGCTGCTCGCAGGCCATCTGGCAGAGCAAGGTGCCTCCCGCCATCCAGGGGCGTGTGTTCTCCACGCGCCGGATGCTCGCCTTGATTGCCCCGCCCATCGCGGCGCTGCTCGCGGGCCCGTTGACGGACAGGCTCTTCGACCCCTGGATGGCGCAAGACGGCGCCCTGGCCAGCACCTTCGGCCAGGTGTTAGGCACCGGACCGGGCCGCGGCATCGCCCTGCTCTACGTCGTCCTGGGCATCATGCTGGCGGGCAGTGTCCTGCTGACCGGGTCCTCTCCGCGCGTGCGTGGCGTGGAGGACGAGCTCCCGGACGCGCTGCTGCCGACCCCCGGCCCGGCCGCGCAGCCGCAAGCCTGAGCCGCCGCGGCGCGTCCGCTGCTCAACGCTTCGCGCCCGGCGTCTTTGTCCAGTTATTCATGCTTTACTGCTTGCCGTACAGTCCTTGCGGCTCCGGTCCCCCGGAGCCAAGGCCTCCGCCCGCCCCAGGCGTGGAGCGCCCGAGCAACCCTCGACCGCAAGGAGCACAAGCATGTCCGGCAAGTTCGTGTCACGCAGTCTGGCCCTGTTGGGAATCTGTGGGGGCCTGAGCGCCCTGGGAGGCTGTGGTGGCGCCGAGCCAGCGCCCGCCGCCCTCGAACCGGTGGGCCAGGTGGAAGGCGCCGCCATCGTCGACACCGTCACCGAAGGCACCTACGTCATCCGTTCGGTGATGACGAACAAGTGTATCGACGTCGCCTCGTCGAGCACGGCGGACGGCGCCAAGGTGCAGCAATGGGATTGCAACGGCACCAACGCGCAGCGCTTCCGCGTCACGCCCACGTCCGGGGGCTACTTCAGCATCATCAACGTGAACAGCAACAAGGCGCTCGACATCAAGGAGGTGAGCACCGCGGCGAACGCGCTGGTCCACCAGTGGAGCTATGGCGGCGGCGCGAACCAGCAGTTCCGCTTCGTGAAGGAGGTGGGCAGCGAGTTCAGCATCCGCGCGCGCCACACGGACATGGCCATTGACGTGTACTGGGGCAACACGGCCAACGGCACGGAGCTGGTGCAGTACCCCTACGAGCAGCGCACGAACCAGCGCTGGACGTTCGACCGCATCGACGGAGGCGGAGGCAACCCCGGCACGGGCCTGGCGGCCATCCTGAGCGAGTCCACGTTCAACGCCATGTTCCCGAACCGGAACCCCTTCTACACGTACAGCAGCCTCATCGCCGCCGCGAACACCTTCCCGGCCTTCGCCAACACGGGCTCGCTGGAGACGCGCAAGCGCGAGGTGGCGGCCTTCTTCGCCAACACGGCCCATGAGACGGGGAACTACGTGTACGTCGAGGAGATCAATCGCGGTGACTACTGCGGCTCATGGGGCCCGCCGGGCTGCAACTGCGTCGCGGGCAAGAGGTACTACGGACGTGGGCCCATCCAGCTGTCCTGGAACGGCAACTACTGCGCCGCCGGCACCGCGCTGGGGCTGCCGCTCCACACCAACCCGGACCTGCTGGCCCAGGACCCCAACGCCGCGTGGCGCTCCGCGTTCTGGTTCTGGACCACGCAGGCCGGCGCCGGCACCATGTCCGCGCACCGCGCCATGGTCGACGGCCGCGGCTTCGGTGAGACCATCCGCACGATCAATGGCGCACTGGAGTGCAACGGTGGCAACCCGGGCCAGGTGCAGAGCCGCATCGACAACTATCTGCGCTTCACCGGCATGCTGGGCGTGAGCCCTGGCGCCAACCTGGGCTGCTGAGACGCTTCACCGAGGTGGGGATTGATCGCACCTCCACCTCAGACTGAACGCTGAACGCCGGGCGGCCATGCTCCAGGCCGCCCGGCGCCAGCACCTCGCCCCGGCAGCACCCGCGTCCGGAACCGGGCAGCCCCCTGCCCCGTCT
>NZ_JAAIYB010000159.1 GCF_010894475.1 Myxococcus vastator | reverse complement strand
AGTCCAAGGGTAGGTGGGGGTCGGCAGCCTCGCATGGGGCCCCGGCCGGGCGGCAAGCGCCGCTTGCAAGCTGCAAGGAAACACCGCCCGTGATAGTTGGCCCCGGGTCATGACGAACGAGCTCCAAAGGGAGGTCGCCCGGCGGCGCACCTTCGCGATCATCTCCCACCCCGACGCGGGCAAGACGACCCTCACCGAGAAGCTGCTGCTCTACGGTGGCGCCATCCACCTTGCCGGCAGCGTGAAGGCCAAGCGGGCCCGGCGGCACGCCACGTCCGACTGGATGGAGCTGGAGAAGGAGCGCGGCATCTCCGTCACCTCCTCCGTCCTCCAGTTCTCCTACCGCGACCACGCGGTGAACCTGCTGGACACGCCGGGCCACCAGGACTTCTCCGAGGACACCTACCGCACCCTGGCCGCGGCGGACGCGGCGGTGATGCTCATCGACGCCGCCAAGGGCGTGGAGCCGCAGACCAAGAAGCTCTTCAAGGTCTGCCGCCTGCGGAACATCCCCATCTTCACCTTCGTCAACAAGCTGGACCGCTACGGCCGCGAGCCGCTGGACTTGATGAACGAGCTGGAGCAGGTGCTCGGCATCCGCTCCTACCCGATGAACTGGCCCATTGGCATGGGCCCGGACTTCCGCGGCGTCTATGACCGGCAGGCCCGCGTCGTCCACGTCTTCTCCGCCGAGGGCTCCCACGGCGAGTCCGAGGTGGGCGAGCGCTCGGTCTCCATCGACTCGGATGAAATCAAGACGGTCCTCACCGAGGCGGAGCTGGCGAAGCTGCATGAGGAAATCGAGCTGCTGGACATCGGCGGCGACGAGTTCACCCGCGAGAAGAGCGACACGGGGCAGCTGACGCCCATGTTCTTCGGCAGCGCGATGACCAACTTCGGCGTGCGCCCGTTCCTGGATGCCTTCCTGGACCTGGCCCCCGCGCCCACGTCGCGCGCGACGACGCAGGGGCCGCGCGAGCCCACCCACCCGAAGTTCGCCGGCTTCGTCTTCAAGATTCAGGCGAACATGGACCCCGCGCACCGCGACCGCATCGCGTTCATGCGCGTGGTGAGCGGCCGGTACGTGAAGGGCATGAGCGCCTTCCACTCGCGCCTGGGCAAGGAAGTCCGGCTGGCCAAGCCGAGCCAGTTCATGGCCGCCGAGCGCACCTCCATCGAGGACGCGTGGCCTGGGGACGTCATCGGCCTGTTCGACCCGGGGCAGTACCGCATCGGCGACACGCTGGCGGAGGGCACCGGCGTGGAGTTCGAGGGCGTGCCGCGCTTCAGCCCGGAGTTCTTCGCCGTCGTCCGCAGCAAGGATCCGCTCCGCCGCAAGCAGATGGAGAAGGGCCTGGAGCAGCTCTCCGAGGAGGGCACGGTGCAAATCTTCCAGCAGCTCCAGATGGGCATGAAGGACCCCATCGTCGGCGTGGTGGGCGCGCTCCAGTTCGAGGTCCTCCAGTACCGCCTGGAGCACGAGTACGGCGCGAAGATTGCCCTCGACCGGCTGCCCTTCAGTCATGCGCGCTGGGTGGTGGGCGCCAACTTCGACCCGAAGGCGTTCGACTGGGAAGGCAACCGGCAGACGGTGCAGGACCGGGACGGCTTGCCCCTGGTGCTCTTCCGGGATGACTGGGCGCTCCAGCACGCCGAGGACAAGCACCCGGAGCTGAAGTTCGTCTCCGAGGCCCCGCAGCTCCGGCAGGCCACGGTCCTGACGACGCCGGGCACCTGAGCCGGGCCGTCCCAGCCCCTCCGCGAGTGGACTTTCGCGAGGGGCTTCATTAAGCGAGGGGGGCTCTCCGCGTCGCACCGCGGCCGGCCCACTGCATGTCTGAGCGGCACCCCCTCCCTCGTGAAGCCGTGCGTGCCTGGCGCCAGCGCCAGGTGCCGCGCCCATCCTCTCCCGCGCTGCTGGACTTGTTCGAGCGAGGCTGCCAGGCGCTGTGGCGCCGTGGCCGTCTGGCCCTGGGTGAGGTCACCCTGGTGGTCATCCTGGAGCGGGTGCTCCAGCGGGTGGCCCAGGCCCATCCTCACCTGTCGGCGCTCGCCGTCACGTCGGAGGGCCTTCGCTTCGAGGGGCTGCATCCGGTCGTGGCGGAGCTCGAACCGGAGCGGCTGGAGGAGTCGCTGGTGGTCCTGGTCGAGGAGTGGCTGCGCGTCCTCGGGGCGCTGACAGGCGAGGTCCTCTCCGCCGCGCTCCTTGAGGCGCTGCTGGCCGTGGAGCGCCCCCGATGAAGGCGCCGAGGCGCCCAGCGGGGGATGCCTCCGCCCCCCCCGCACGTCCCGGCCTCCCGCCGGCGGCCCCGTCGCGCCTGGCGAATGCGAGGGCAGGCCCGCCGCCATCTGGCGCAGCTCCACGAGGTGGGGCAACTGCTCTGCGCTTCCGATGGCGTCGCGGCCAGCTTTCCCGCGCTGGTGGACCGCCTCTCCCGATGGCTGCCGGTCCGCGCCGCGCTCCTGCTGGAGGGGGTGGACGCGTCCGGAGTGCCCGTTCCGGAGCGGCCCTGGCTGATGGCGTGGCGTCCGTCCGCGGGCGCGGAGTCCCCTCCGTCCCAGGCCGTGGCGCATGCCGCCGCCGCGTACGCGTACCTCGTGGGCCTGGAGCGCGTCGCGCCGCAAGGGTGTGACGCCAGCGGAGGCGTGTTCGAAGCGGGACCGGCCCAGGCTCCGGGGACCGTCACCCTGCCCCTGGTGGCGAAGGACGGCGTCCTGGGCGTGCTCCACGTGGAGTCGGTGGAACTCGGGGAGGACGGGCTGTCGCTGCTGGACGCGGTGGCGAACCTGCTGGCCGTGGCCTTGGCCAGGGAGCATGTGCTGCGCCGCGAGGTGCGCCTGCGTGAGCGCGCGGAGGCGCTGTTCCTTCAGGCCCAGGAGGCCGTGCGCTGGCGTGACGAGCTGCTCACCGTCGTCTCCCATGACATCAAGACGCCGCTGCTCGCGGTGCGGATGAACGCGGAGATGATTCTGAATGCGGGCACGGCGCCGGAGAAGGAGCACCGGCGGCGCCGCTACCTGGAGAACATCGTCCTCGCCGAGCAGCAGATGAGCAGCCTCATCGGCAACCTGCTGGACCGGGCGCGCCTGCGCGGGATGCCCATTCCGCTGTTGCTCCAGCCCTTGCCGGTGGACGCCTTGCTGGCGCAGTCGCTGGAGGTGCTCCGGCCGCTCGCGCTGGAGAAGGGGCAACGCCTGACGGTGGCGCTGGCGCCGGGGTTGCCGCCGGTGCTCGCCGACCGCGAGCGCATCCTGCAGGTGCTGGCCAACCTGGTGAGCAACGCCATCAAGTTCACGCCCCCCGGCGGCGCCATCGAAGTGCGGGCCGGCCTGGTGGAGGGGGAGCGGGTGTGCGTCTTCGTGAAGGACTCCGGGCCCGGCATCCCCGCGGAGGACGCGCCGCACCTCTTCGAGCGCTTCTGGCGGGCCAGCCATTCACCGGGACGCGGCACGGGGCTGGGGCTGAGCATCGCCTGGAGCCTGGTGGCCGCGCACGGCGGGACGCTCGACGTGGAGAGCCGGGAAGGGCAGGGGAGCACCTTCTTCTTCACCCTGCCCGTGGCGCTGCGCTGAGGCGCCGCGGCTACTTGTAGGGCGCCACCGTGCCGCCGCGGAAGGCGGAGTCGCGCAGCACGAGCCCTTCCTTGCAGAGCCGCGCCGTCTTGGGGCCCACGTAGAAGCCCTTGGGCTCGCTCCTGCGGCACGTCTTCTTGATGTACTCCTCGACCTCCAGGAACATGCGCCGGAACTTGTCGGGCGCCGCGTTCTTCCGGCCCGTCTGCGCGGTGATGTCCAGCTCCGCCCACATCTTCCCGCTGAGCAGCTCGCCCTCTTCGTTGGGGCGGCAGCGCTCCATGAAGATGACGGGCGAGCGCACCTCGTCGATGCGCCAGTAGCCCTTGTCCGGGCCCCGCTTCACCTTGTCGACGATGGCCGGACCCAGCTCCGAGGCCACCATATAGAGGTCCTCCTGGGGGATGCGCTCCAGGTTCTCCATGTTCGCGCGGAAGGTCTCCCAATCCTGGGGGACGCGGCGGGGGTACACCTCCAGGACGAAGCGCTCCAGGAAGCGGAAGAAGGCGACTTCGTCCTCGGGGGACATGAAGAACTGAATGACGTTGGCCATCGCGCAGCCCTCATACCCCCGACTGCGTCTTTCGCGATAGTGCGCCGCGAAGCGGGCTATGAATCCGGGCATGGATACCTGGCTGCTGACCCGGATGCAGGAGCTTCGCGACCTTCAGGGCCTCATCGGCCTGGCCACCTGGGACATGGAGACGTACCTGCCCACCAAGGCCGGCCCCGCGCGCTCCCATCAGCTCTCCACCCTGCAGGGGCTGCATCATGAGCGTTTGGTGGACCCCCGGCTGGGGGAGGCCCTGGCCCAGGCGGCCTCGCGGGCGGACCTGTCCGACGATGCCCGGGCCATGGTGACGGTGCTGACGCGGGAGCGGGAGCGGGAGGTGCGCGTCCCGGCGCCTTTGGTGCGGGCGCTCGCGGGGGCCATCAGCGATGCCATCCCCGCCTGGCGGGAAGCCCGGCAGGCGAGGCGCTTCAGCGTCTTCCAGCCCGCGCTCCAGCGCCTGCTGTCGCTGCGCCGGGAGCAGGCGGATGCGTATGGCCATGACGGAGAGCGCTATGACGCGCTGCTGGAAGGCCATGAGCCGGGCATGCGCGTGGCGCGCCTGACGCCGGTGCTGTCCGCGCTGCGCGAGCACCTCATCCCCATGGTGGGCAAGCTCACCGCGGTGCGCCGGCCGGTGGCGCCCTTCCTGCTGGGCCGTCACTACGACAAGGACGCGCAGTGGGCCTTCACCCTGCGGCTGTTGAAGGACATCGGGTTCGACCTGGACGCGGGCCGGCAGGACCTGAGCATCCACCCGTTCACCGGGGGCACGCACCCGTTGGACGTGCGGCTCACCACGCACGTGGACACGGCCACGCCGTTCCCGTCCATCTTCAGCACCATCCATGAAGCCGGCCATGGTTTGTATGAGCAGGGCTTCGCGCCGGAGCTCCACCGCACGCCCCTGGCCGCCGCGCCTTCCATGGGGCTGCACGAGTCGCAGTCACGCCTGTGGGAGAACATGGTGGGCCGAAGCCTGCCTTTCTGGCGGCACTACCTCCCCGTGCTGCGCGCAGCCTTCCCGGAAGCCCTGTCCGGCACCGACGTGGAGACCTTCCACGGCGCGGTGAACGCGGTGGGGCCGTCGCTCATCCGCATCGAGTCGGACGAGGTGACGTACAACCTCCACATCGCGCTGCGCTACGAGCTGGAGCTGTTGCTGGTGCGCGACGAACTGCCGGTGGAGGACCTGCCCGCCGCGTGGAACGCGCGCATGGAGAAGTACCTGGGCCTCACCCCGCCGGACGACACGCAAGGCGTGCTCCAGGACATCCACTGGGCCTGGGGTGAGCTGGGCTACTTCCCCACGTACTCGCTGGGGAACCTGTACGCGGCGTCGCTCTATCGCGCCGCGAAGCGCGACCTGCCGGAGCTGGAGGACCACCTGGGCCGGGGCGAGCTGCTGCCGCTGCGTGACTGGCTGCGCACGCACGTGCACCAGCACGGCTTCCGCCTCTCCGCGGAGGAGCGCGTGAAGCAGGTGACGGGGCAGGGCCTCACGGACACGGACTTCCTGGCGTACCTGAAGGAGAAGTACGGCGCGCTCTACGGTGTCTCGCTTTGAGCGCTTGAGAGAGCGTGTGTCCGTCTGGAGGTGGCATTGATGCCACCTCGTGCCTCGGCCGTCCGTTCTGTGGTGGCCGAGGCGCAAGGCAAACCTGCTGCGCCGACGCAGGCGGATATCGCGAAGGAGTGGGAGTAGAGGTTCGCGGTGCGAATCATTGCCGGCGGCTTCGCGGGGCCTGGCGTGCGGGGGGCGTGTCTCCAAAACGCATGTATAGACATGCATGAAGGCGTGCCTGAGGTCGCCGTGACCCATCGCTGATGCGTGGAATACCTTATTGCGTCCGGCGCATCGACGGTCATCGCGAACTCAGTGGGCCTGTCAGGCTTTGCGAGGTCTGCCGTCATTGCGTGGCCGTGGGCACGGGTGTTTCGAGTCCATGTTTGCAATGCATTGCGCGGCAACCGCACTTGTCGTATCGGACCCGCGCGGAGGGGGAACATTCATGAGAATCCTGAGTCGAGTTGGGCTGATGTGGGCGGTCGGCGCGCTGGTGGCGGCGTGCAACAGCGAGGGACCGTCCGGGAACGCAGGTGAAACCGAATCCGTCCGAATGGAAATCTCCCTGGCGGGGGATGCCTGCGGCGTCACGACCGCGGAGGCCACCGTTTCCGCGCAGGACCTTCCGGTCATCGGGCCCGTTCCACTCCTGGTCGACGGCACAGCCATCCGGGGACAGGTGTCCGAGGTGCCCGCGGGAACCGGTCGGGAAGTGCGTGTGATTGCGTACAACGCGTCCATGCTGGAGGTGTACGCGGGCAGCGCTGTGGTCGACGTCGTGGCCGGCGAGGTGGTTTCGGCGAGCCTCGTGCTGCAGCGCAACCCGGTCAACTGCCCGGGCGCCACCACGGGTGGCATCGACATCTCGGGGCAACTGGAGACGGGGGAGCCCTCGCCGGATGGCGGCAGTGATGGCGGGGTGGACCCGGATGCGGGCGTCGTGCTGGGCGGGGCCGCGTTCGCCTTCACCTACCAGGACGCGACGCTGACGGGTGATGGCGTCATCCACTTCCTGGACGGCGACGCGGATCGCATCCGTCGCCTCGACCTGACGACCCGGAGCTTCCTGTCCGCTCACGTCGGGACGGGTGATGCAACCTCGATGGCGGTCGCTCCGGACGGCCAGACCGCATACCTGGCCTACATGGGAGGGCGCATCGACGCCTTCACTTCGACGGAGGGGGGCACGGCCCGCTTCTTCGCCGCGGCGCCTGCGTCGGTGTCGCGCATGGTGGTCGCGGACCGCTACCTGTTTACCATTGATGGCTCCGGGGCCTGGGGGACGCATGCGCTCTATCAGCGGTCCACGGGCGCTCGGGTCGCGGCGGTGGATTGGAGGAACAGCGCGGTGAGCCTGCTGTTCTCGGAGGCGAACAACACCATCTACTTCGCCGACAGCGGCATCTCGCCGCAGGACCTGAACCGGGTTCAGGTGGACATGGAGGCGGGGACGCTGGGCGCTGAAATCGACTCGCCCTACCATGGTGCCTACAACCTGAGGGCGCCGCTGCGGCTGTGGCCGGATGGCTCCGCGGTCGTGACGGGGAGTGGCCTCCTCTTCAACACGGCGGACCTGACGTACCGCACCAGCATTGGCCTGTCGTTCGTGGACATCGCCTTCCACGGTGAGCGCCTCTACCTCATCGACACCGTGGGAGACAGGACGCAGCTGCGGGTGCTCAGCCGCCAGTTCGACATCCTCTCGGCCGCGTACTACCCGGGAACGGCCCAGCGGGTCTTCGTGCACAACGGCCAGTTGGTGCTGCTCACCTCGACGGGGAGCAATGGATTCCAGGCGCGTCTGCTGGACCTGTAGTCCCGGCGTCAGCGTGAACGCTGGTTCGTGATACCGGGGCGCGGGAGGAGCGACTCTCCTCCCGCGCCCCGTCGTTCGTGACGCTCCCGAGGCGGCGCGGCATGTCCTCCAGCGCGCCATCGGCATCGTCCAGGCCCAGCCGGGCCATGAGCAACAACAGGTGGACGCCCTCAACGAGCTGCTGTCTGGGATTCCTGTCCAGCAGGCCGCTTGACCGCACCCGCGGCAGCGCGGGAACGGTCCTCGAATTTCGAGCAACCGGAGGGCGGACGCCCAGGGGACCGCCAAATCGTCTGCCATTTGGCTGCGCCGACCGCTATCTTCACGACAGCACCCGGGCCGGCGCGTGCGCTCGTGAGGAAGTCATTGATGCCTGCCCGCCTGATGACGTCTGTCCTGGTGCTCAGCCTGCTGATGCCTGCTATTGCGAAGTCGGAGGCACCGTCGCCGCCGGAGTGGGGCGTTCTGCTCTCCGGCGGCGGAGGCCTCTTCGCCGGCAAAAACGCTGCCAGTCGCGGTGGCCTCCTGAGCGCGCAGTTGTTCGTGGTGACCCCGCTCGATTTGGAGGTCGGTCTGACGCTGCAGTGGGGCCGCATCTTCAAGACGTCCCTCGCGGCGGACCTGGACAATGGGGATCCCGGGCAGCGCGAACTCCGACAGTATCCGCGGGGCGCATTCCGGGGCCTTGCCGGAGAGGCGCGCTACCGCTTCCTGCGGACGCGGCGTGTGTCGCCCTGGGTGGCGCTTCGCGTGGGGCGAAGCACCTCCACCAAGATTGATTCAGATGCCTATGTTTCCCGCCTGTACACCAACACGCATCTCGCGCTTGCCGCGGGTGCTGGAATGGACGTCCGCATTCATGGCTCCCTGGGCGTCACCCTGGCGGGCTACTACCAGCGCTGCGACATCAACACGAAGCCCGCAGACAACGTCTGTACAGGCGCGGGCCCCACGCTGGTGCTCAGCCCGCACCTGCGCTTCTGACTCAGGCGAAGAGCAGGGGCCTGCACGCGCGGGCCAGGTGCAGCGCGTCCCGCGCGAGCGTGTACGAGTCCCGGTCCTCCGCGTCCAGCCACGCGGCCCGGGCCACCAGGTTGGCCAGGTCGAAGCACAGGCTCGCGGTGCGGCGGGCCAGCCGGCTCTCCTTCTGGAGTGCACGCGCATTGAGTTCGCACAGCTCGGCACACTGGCGAAGCAGGCGTACCACCTCACCGGACAGCGGCTCCCCACGCGCTACCCGGCGGGCCATGCCCGCTTCGCAGGAAACCTGACACTGGAGGCTCGCGGCGATGCACCGGGACACATCCGCGTGCGCACCACCGATTCTGGCTGCCAGCATCGAGACCTCCTTCATCCAAAGCGACGACAAAGGTATGCACGAGCCGTCTGACGGCAACCTGAAGTGGGGTGCCCCGCGGTACGTGCTAATCGATGGAACATGCCCAAGCTCACCCTCGTTCCTCCCGAAGTCGAGGCGTACGCGGACGCGCACACCACGGCACCCGCGCCCCTCTTCGATGAGCTCCGTGCTGTCACGTACGCGCGGATGTCCTCTCCCCACATGCAGGTCGGGGCCGTGGAAGGCACCTTCCTGCGCATGCTGGTCGCGTTGACGGGGGCGCGGCGGGTGTTGGAAATCGGCACCTCCAGGGGCCGTTCGACCTGGCGTTCATCGACGCGGACAAGCCGAGCTACGCCGCCTACTGGGACGCGGTGTTGCCACTGCTGCGGCCGGGCGGGCTCCTCATCGCGGACAACGTCCTGTGGTCGGGCCGGGTGCTCCAACCGGAGGCCCTCAATGACCATGCGATGGTCGACTTCAACGCGAAGGTGACGGCGGACCCTCGCGTGGAGCACGTCCTGCTGACGGTGCGGGACGGGATGATGCTCGCGCGCAAGCGCTGACGTCACGGGTGTGTTGTGGCGAGCAAGCGCCCCCCGGCCAGCCGGACGAGCCCATGCCCACAGTGAACTACTAATTCTTCCTGAATTAGTAGTTCTGTAGTAGTTCAGGATCCTTGCCCCGCTGGAGAGGTCCTCATGCGCCTTCCTTCAACGCCGCCAGAGCTGATGGCTGCACTGCGGACCGTCTGGAGCGGGGATCGAAAGCGCTTCGATCATTTCCTCGCCCACAGCGTGAAGTCCGAAGTCGGTGGAAGGTACCTGCACTGGGACGAGCTGCGGCGGCGGCCGCCTCCTGACGGACTGACGTCCGAGGAGTGGTGGGCAGGCATCAGCATGGCTCGGAGCGTCCTCAGAACGGAGGTTCCCTTCAAGGATGATACAGGCCGCGGGTTTCATTTCGCGCGAACCGATAGCCTCATGCTCGCGCTGCACCGAATCGACCGTGAAATGGGCGGGCGGTTGGAGGTTGCTGACCCGCAGTTGGCCAACCGGGAGGTGCGCGACCGCTACATCGTTCGCTCGCTCATGGAAGAGGCGATTACGTCGAGCCAGCTCGAAGGTGCTTCGACGACTCGCCAGGTCGCGAAGGACATGCTCATGCAGGGGAGGCCGCCGCGAACGAAGGACGAGCGGATGATCTACAACAACTTCCATGCGATGGAGGTGCTTCGCGAAAAAGCGCGCGAGCCACTCACCGAGGCGTTTCTGCTCGAACTCCATGAACTCATCACCCGGGATACCCTGAACGAACCTGGCGATGCGGGGCGGCTGCGGCGCTCAGACGAAACCATCACCGTGCAGGACCGTAGCAGCGGCCAGACGCTTCACATTCCGCCGAAGGCGGGGGAGCTTCCCGCGCGAATCAAGGCGCTCTGCGCCTTCGCGAACGAAGACGCGGGCGATGCCTTCATTCACCCGGTGGTTCGAGCCATCGTGCTGCACTTCATGCTCGCGTATGACCATCCATTTGTAGATGGAAATGGCCGCACCGCACGTGCGCTCTTTTACTGGAGCATGATCCGTCAGCGGTACTGGCTCGCGGAGTTTCTTTCCATCTCCCGCATCATTCAGCGCGCACCCAGGCGGTATGGCGAGGCCTTCCTTCATGTTGAGACAGACAGGGGAGACCTCACCTACTTCCTGCTTCATCAGGTGGAAGCCATCATTCAGGCTACGCAACAACTCTATGAATATCTAGAGCTCAAGAGTAAGGAGTTGCGTGAGGTCGAGCTGATACTGCGGGATGGTGAGAACATCAACCATCGTCAGTTGGCGCTTCTCGAGTACGTGTTGCGTCACCCTGGGACGAGATACACCATCGAGAGCTACCGTCGTCAGCATCGAGTTGTCTATCAGACAGCGCGTCAGGACCTGCTCTCGCTGGAGTCGGCCGGCTATCTGCAGAAGAAAAAGATGGGGCGCTCCTATACGTTCTCGGCTGTTCCGCAGCTTGAACGCATGCTGCGTGCGAAGCGCGCTTGATGAGCGTGCCCGCCTGCACCGCGCGACGCCTTGTGGAGTTCGAACAGGCTGATGCTCGCGCGCAAGCGCTGATGTCAGTAGCGGCGCAGGAAGCGCTCCAGGCCGGGGCGCAGGGCCTCGCGCTGGGCGATGCACAAGTCCACGCGCTCCAGCGCCTGCGCCAGGGCGCGCTCACCCCCTTCGAAGGTGGGCGCGTAGGGCGCGAAGAAGGCCGCGAACCGCGCGCGGTGTTCGGCGTCGCAGAAGAAGCCGCCGGTGCCCAGCAGCCAGGGCGCGATGTCCCGAGGCAGCCGCTCCCGGAGCGTCTCGAAGTGCTCGCGCAGGAAGTCGAACGCGCCCGCGCGGGTGGACGGCGCTTCGAGCTGCCGGAAGAGGATGGGCAGGGCCTCCCGCGTGTCCACGTCCGGCGCCAGCAGCAGGGCCCGGCTGGCGCTGGCGAGCGCGCCATCCTGGAAGCCCCCCAGGGCGGCGAAGAGCAGGTCCCGCTCACGGCGCTCCGTGGTGGTGCGCAGGGCTTCGAGCATGCGCTGGTGCAAGGCCGCGTCCCCCGAGGCCGCGGCGGTGCCCAGCACGCCCTGGGCCGCGTCCATGGGCAGTGAGCCCCGGTCCTCCAGCCACCGCAGCGCCAGCTTCCGGGCCTCGGTCCGCAGGAGGGCGTCCTCGCCGGACTGGGCCACCATCCACACCAGCCGGGGCCGCAGCATGCGCACGTCGTCGCTTTCGCCCGGGCGCGGCACGAAGCCCAACTGGCGCGCCTGGCCGCCAAAGAGGCCGCGAACGAAGCGCGCCCGGTTCGGCCACGCGGACCGCGGGACGAAGTCATCCCGCACGCTGGCGACCAGGGCCGCCGCGCCCATGACGAGGTCCGGGTCGTCCGCGCGCAGCAGGCGGGTGGCCAGCGTCAGGGCCTGGGCCACGTCCAGGTCGCCACTGGCCACCAGGGCCTCGGCGTCATCCAGCAGGACCCGGCGCTCGGCGACGCTGAGGCCCTTGCCTCTCTGCCGCGTCAGCCGCTCCAGCGCGTCACCGCGCAGCAGCGCGTGGTAGTAGCCGCGGCCTTCCGCGTTGGGGTGGACCCAGGCCGGGCAGACCTTCGCGTCCTCCAGCGGCAGCGTGCCCGTGGGCTCCGAGAGCACCGTGCAGGCGCGACCCTCCGTGCCCCCGGCGGCATAGCGCACGCACACCGGCACCCGCCACGCCTGCGCCTCGCCGCGTCCGCCCGGCGAGCCCAGGGGGAGATAGCGCCGCTGCTCCAAAGCCAGCCGGGGTGGCCCCTCCCTGGGGCACTCCAGCGTCATCGCGACGCGCGGCGCGCCCGGCTGGTCCAGGAAGGAGGAGAAGGCGGGCGCCACGTCCTTGCCGGTGGCCTGGGTGAGGGCTCCGAAGAAGTCCGAGGTGGTGGCGGTGCCCCTCGCGTGGGTGTCCAGGTAGTGCCGCACGCCTTGCTGGAAGGCGTCGGGGCCCACCCAGGACTCGAACATGGCCAGCACCGCGGCGCCCTTGTTGTAGGTGATGCCGTCGAAGGCGGAGTGGACGTCGCCCGGCACTGCGATGGGCTGCCGGACACTGCGCGCGCTGACGAGCCGGTCCTCCACCAGGGCATCGCCTCGCGCCTCCACGCGGCGCACGTCACCACGCCATTCGGGCTTCCACTGCGTGACGACTTTGTAGGCGAGCCAGTCCGCGAAGGACTCGTTGAGCCACAAGTCATCCCACCACGCGGGCGTGACGAGGTTGCCGAACCACTGGTGGGCCAGCTCGTGCGCCTGCGTCAGCGCGAAGTAGCGCTGGCGCCACAGGGAGTCCCCCTCCACGGGGCCCAGCATGAGCGGAGCGCTGAAGGTGATGAGGCCCGGGTGCTCCATGGCGCCCCCCTGCGTGCCGGGCAGGGCCAGCACGTCCAGCTTCGCGTAGGGGTAGGGCGTGCCGAACCACGTCTCCAACTGCTCCAGCAGCGGGGGCGTGGCCCGCGCGGCCCAGGCCGTCTCCGCGGCGCGGCCCCGCGGCACCAGCATCCGCACCGGCACGCGGCGCTGGCCCGCGACGCCCGCGTCCACGGCCTGGAAGGGCCCCACCGCGAAGGCGACCAGGTAGGAGGGCAGCGGGGGCGTCGTCTGGAAGCGCACCGTCTTCCAGCCATCCGGCCCCTGCGTCTCCGCCTCTACCGGTGAGTTGGCGAAGGCGCCGTCCTCCTCGCGCACGCGCAGGGTGAGCCGCCAGGGAATCTTGAACGCGGGCTCGTCGAAGCAGGGGAAGGCGCGCCGCGCCGCCAGCGGCTGGAACTGCGTCATCGCGTACCAGCGCCCCGCGTCCAACTCGCGGTAGACGCCCGAGCTCTCCCGGGCACGCGCCCGGCCCGTGTACGCCACTCGCAGGGTGACGGTGCCAGGGCCCACCGCCTCACGCGGGAGGAAGACGAGCGTGTCGCCGATGGGCAGCGTGGAGGTCCTCACCCGCGCGCCGGCCACGATGAAGGCCGCGTCCTTCACGGAGAGCTCCTCGCCGTGCAGCCACACCTCGTGCGTGGCCTGGGGCAGCTCGATTTCGATGTCCGTCGTCCCGCTGAACAGCTCCCGCCGCGGGTCCAGCTCCAGCGTCACCGTCTGCCGCACGGGCCGCACGGCCGGGGACAGCCGCAGGCCCGGTGGGGTGAGGACGGGGGCCTGCTCCTCGGGTGTCACGGCCCGCGCGACAGGGCGAACAGCGGCGGACGGCGTGGGGGCGGGCGGAGGCCGCGAGCCCGCACAGGCGCCGAGGCAGAGGACGAGCAGCGGAAGGATGAAGGGTCGGCACCGCACCGGGAGCATCTCCAGCCGCGGCACGAAGGGGGCGCGCGGGCGGACATTCTCCATGACGGGCGTCAGGGCCGCGAGCACGTCGCGGCCTCGACGTCATGTCAGGCGTTGAGGACGGGGAAGGCGGCCAGCAGTTCCACGAGCGAGGGGCCGTACAGCCGCGCCCGCTTCTCCCCGAAGTAGGGCACGTGCGCCAGCGCCTCCACGTCCTTCGGGGGCTGCGAGGCCAGCGCGTCCATCAGCGGATTGGTCAGCACCACGCTGGGCGTCACCTTTCGCTCGGTGGCCTTCTCGACGCGGAAGGCCTTGAGGGCCTCCTCGCGCTTGCGCTTGTTGGCGTCCTTGGGGCCCTTGGGCTCGCGCTCCGGCGCCAGCTCGCCCCGGCGCGACTTCTCCAGCAGGTCGCGCACCACGGCCAGGAGCTCCTCCCCGTGCGTGCGGATGAAGGAGCCCCGCACGCCGGCCATGCGCGCCAGCTCCTTGGGGTTGGTGGGCAGCTTCACCGCGATGTCACCCAGCGCCATGTTGGAGAGCATCCGTCCCATGGGGACGTTGTCCTGCTCCGCCCACTCCAGCCGCTTGCGGTGCAGGGCCTGGGCAATGGCGTGGGCCAGCGTCAGCTGCGTGGGGTTCAGCCCGGCGCGGGGCAGCTTGGGCTTGAAGTCCGCGCCCACGTCGGGGCGCGCCACGGCCTCGTCGCACAGGCGGTCGCAGTCCAGGAGGACCTCCTCCAGGATGTCGGCCTCGCGGCAGGCGTCGCGCACCTGGCGGCCCAGCTCACACAGGTAGCGCACGTCGTTGGCGATGTACTCCCGCATGCCCGGGGGCAGGGGGCGGATGGAGAAGTCCGACTGCTGGTGCTCCTTCGGCAGCTCCACGCCCAGCCGTTCCCGGGCGAGGTCGGCCAGGCCTACCTTGGGCCACCCCAGCAGGGTGGCCGCCCGGTGGGTGTCGAAGAGGCCCTGCACCCGGACGCCCACCTCGGCGAGGAACTGGAGGTCGCCCTGGGCGGCGTGGAAGAACTTGGTGCGCGCCGGGTCGGCCATCAGCGGGGCGAGCATGCCCGGCACCACGCCTGGCTGGAGCGTGTCCAACAGGAAGACCTGGTCGTCGGTGGCGA
The DNA here is from genome assembly GCF_010894475.1 of Myxococcus vastator. Lineage (GTDB taxonomy): Bacteria > Myxococcota > Myxococcia > Myxococcales > Myxococcaceae > Myxococcus > Myxococcus vastator. The sequence continues at coordinate 1,881 of NZ_JAAIYB010000159.1, read as the reverse complement.
GCTGGAGGAAGCACAGCCGGGCGCGGAAGGCGTGCATGGAGTCCGCCTCCAGGTCCACGGCGATTTCGCGCGCGGCTTCCAGCGTGCGGGTCGCTTGCTCTTCTCCAGAGGCATCTACTACGTCAACGGCACCTTGCGGGTAGGTCGGCATCGCGGGGGGCAGGCTAGCGGACCGGGCCTTGGGATTGAGGTGTTTTTTCCCGGGCCGCCGCTAGGATGGCCGCGCCGATGAACGACGTCCAGCGCCTGGAAAAGAGTTTGCTTGGCCACATGGGCCGAGCCATCGCGGACCACCGCCTCATTGAGGACGGGGACCGCATCATGGTGGGCGTGTCCGGAGGCAAGGACTCCTACACGATGCTGCACCTCCTGCGGGAGCTCCAGCGCCGCGCGCCCGTGAAGTTCGAGTTGCTGGCGGTGAACCTGGACCAGGGCCACCCCGGCTTCCCAGCGGACAAGCTGGAGGCGTACTTCCAGCGTGAGGGCTACCCGTACAAGCTGTTGAAGGAGGACACCTACAGCATCGTCCTGGAGAAGACGCCTCCGGGGAAGACGCAGTGCTCGGTGTGCTCGCGCATGCGGCGCGGCATCCTCTACACGGCGGCGGTGGAGCTGGGGTGCACCAAGATTGCCCTGGGCCACCACCGCGACGACCTCATCCACACGCTGCTGCTCAACCTCTTCTTCGCCGGCTCCATCAAGGCGATGCCGCCGCTCTTGCGCAGCGATGACGGGCGCAACGTGGTCATCCGCCCGCTGTGCTACGCGCCGGAGAAGGACATCGCGAAGTTCGCGGAGTTGATGGCCTTCCCCATCATCCCGTGCGATTTGTGCGGCACGCAGGAGAACCTCCAGCGCAAGCGGATGCAGCGGCTGATGGAGGAGCTGGGCAAGGAGATTCCCAACGTCCGCCAAAGCGTCCTCAACGCCATGGCGAACGTGCGGCCGAGTCACCTGCTGGACAAGACGCTCAACCCCGACCCGCTGCACGCCAGCGAGGAAGGGGCTACGACGACCGAACCGAAGGACACGCAAGGGAGCGCCAGCCCATGGCTCGAGAGCAGGCAGTGAAGGCGCGGAACGACCGCAACGGCGCACTGGTGGAGGCGATGCTGCTGGCCGCGATGGCCGACGGGCGCGTCTCGCAGCGGGAGATGCAGACGCTCCTCAGCCGCGTGCTGGAGCGCCCGGAGTTCGAGGGCACCCGCCCGGACGAGCTCAACGCCCTGGTGGAGACCAGCGCCGCGCGGCTGTCGGAGGCCCGGAACCTGGAGGACGTGCTCGCGTCGCTGCGGCGCCGGCTGCCGGACCACAAGAACCGGATGCTGGCCTTCGGGCTGGCGGCGGCGGTGGCCCTGGCGGACCAGCGCGCCACGCGGGACGAGCTGGGCCTGCTCAAGACGTTCCAGGCCGCGCTGGGCATCTCCGAGGACGAGGTGGCGCAAATCATCGACGTCATCGAGAACGGCGGCAGCCTGGCGGAGGCGCTGGGCGAGCCGCTGGAGCGCCTGTTCGCGGAGGTCATGGTGCTGGTGAGCGCCGCGGACGGGAAGCTCCAGGAGGCGGAGGCCCGGGCGCTGGTGGAGAGCTTCGCGGCGGACCCCCTCTTCGAGAACGTCAGCCCCGAGCGCGCCCAGAGCTTCGTCAGCGAGTCCGTGTCGGCCCTGGCCGCCGAGGGCCTGCCCCAGCGGCTCCAGGTGCTGGCCCACGGCCTGACGACGCACACCCAGCGGGTGAAGGCCTTCCGGCTGGCCACCAAGATTGCCCACGCGGGGGGCGCCCCGAGCCATCCCGAGCAGCGAATCCTGGATATGCTCCAGGCCACCTTCGGCCTGGCCGACGATGAAGTGGCGCGCCTGGGCAGGGAGGGGTAGTTAGGGG
>NZ_JAAIYB010000158.1 GCF_010894475.1 Myxococcus vastator | reverse complement strand
GCGGACAGCATCCCGAGCACCATCAGCGCGGGCGCGACAAGGCGGGTGCGAATTGAGTGCGTGGTCATGGGGGCGTGTCCTCAGGGGGCCTGCGTCTGGGTGGCGGTCGCCGCGGCGGGCGTCACCGTCAGCACGGTGCGGTTCTCACGGCGCAGATACTCCTTCGCCGTCTTCTGGATGAGCTCCGGCGTCACCTTCATCAGCTCCGACTCCAGCCGGTTGATGCGCGCCGGGTCGTCGAAGAAGAGCGCGAAGGACGCCAGCAGGTCCGCGCGGCCGAAGCCGAGGAAGCCCTCCAGCTGCCCGTACAGCCGCGAGCGCGCCTTCACCCGCGCCCGCTCCAGCGTCGCCGAGTCAATGGGCTCGCTCTGCAGCCGCGCCACCACGCCGTCGAACTCCGCGAGGAGGGTCTCCGTCGTCGTGTCCGCGTCATGGAACAGGTACGCGGTCCACTGCATGGGGCCGTTGTAGTTCCAGTGGTTGCCCAGCTGGTTCACCCCGCCGGAGACCTCGCCCGTCAGGCCCTTCTTCTGCACGAGCTGCTGGTAGAGCGCGCTGTCGTTGCCGCGCAGGAGGACCTCGTCCACCAGCGCCATGGCGTAGTACTCGGGCGTGCCCACGTCGGGCATGTGGTAGCCCACCGCGAGCGCCGGACGCTGGGCCAGCTTGTCCTGCTTGTCGTGGCGCTTCTCCTTCGTCTGGCGGGGCTCGGAGATGTCCGGCTTGGACGGCTGCGCCACGGTGGGCAGCGGCCCGAAGTACTTCTGAATCCAGCCCTTCACCTGCTCCGGCTCGAAGTCACCGACGATGACGAGCGCGGCGTTGCTGGGGGCGTAGTACGTCTTGAAGAACGCGCGCACGTCCTCCAGCGACGCGGCCTCCAGGTCCTTCAGGTCGCCGTAGAAGTTGTGGGCGTTGTACCAGTTGCTGTTCGCCACCTGCGGCATGTCCAGCCACGGGAAGCCGCCATAGGGCTGGTTGAGGACGTTGACCTTCACCTCGTTCATCACCACGCCCTGCTGGTTCTTCAGGTTCTCCTCCGTCACGTCGAGCCCGCGCATGCGGTCGGCCTCGGCCCAGAGGATGGGCTCCAGCGTGTTGGAGGGGACGACCTCGAAGTAGTTGGTGAAGTCGAAGCGCGTGGAGCCGTTGAGCACGCCGCCGTTCTTCTGGATGAGGCGGATGAACTCCATCTTCCCGAGGTTCGTCGAGCCCTGGAACATCATGTGCTCGAACAGGTGCGCGAACCCGGTGCGGTCCTTCGGCTCGATGCGAAAGCCGATGTTGTAATAGACGGCGACGACGGCCTTGGGCGCCGAGCTGTCGCGCGAGAGGACCACCTTCAAGCCGTTGTCGAGCTTGTAATAGTCCACGGGGACCTGGAGCTTCGGCGGCTCCGCGGGCGCTTCCACCTTCGCCGCTTCGACGGCGGGCGGGGCCTCCGGCTTCTGGGCTTCCTGCGTGGTCGCGCAGCCGGTGAACGCGGCCAGTGCTACCGCTCCGAATACCTTCCTCATCGGACCTCCCCTGGAATGACCTGGCATCTCGTCGAATGACGGAGCCCCTACGGCGCTGTGCGTTCCCCGATTGCCAAAGATTCAGGGTCCCGGCAACCCAGACGCACCCGGCTCAATTCCATGCTCTCAATGAAAAACCCGCATAACGAGAGGTATTCCGCATGGCCAGACAGGGTGTGCCCCTCGTGTGCGGGCTGGAATCTGCCTACGCTTCAAGTCTCCACCAGGAGGTGGCGCGATTCTCCCTTCTTCCTCCCAGACCTCCCCCGCCGGCTGGCACGACACGCTCGTGCGACACCTGGAACCGCTCCTCGGCGGGTTCACCGCGAAGATGGCCATCCAGACCGCCGCCCTCCGGACCCTCAAGCGGCCCCCCGAGCAGCTCAAGCGAGAAGACCTTCCGCAGCTGCTCGAAGGCCTCAAGCCCATGCTGAACACCTTCATTGGCGCCCTGCACGCGAAGGTCATCCTGGCGGAGATTTCCGCCTCCTTGGAGAAGCTGTGATGAGCACTCATTCGACGGGCCGCGCGGCCGGGAGCATCGTGCCCTGGTTCGGCGCGGTGCTCGTGCTCCAGCTGGCGCACGCGTTCGCGGCGGCCTCCGCGCTGGACGCGCCGCGCGCGCTCCCGCTGGTGCATGACGTCGCCGGCTGGGGCAGCGGCGCGCTGGCGGTGTTTGGGACACTGGCGGCGGCCCGCTCGTTCGCCCAGGGCGACTACCTGCGCAAGGTGTGGGGCGGCCTGGCCGCGGGCGCCCTCCTGTCGCTGGTCAGCACCGCGCTGCGCAGCTACTGGCTCCACGCGGTGCCGGACGTGCCCTTCACGCAGTCACCGCTGCTGCCCGTGCGCATGCTCGTCGTCGTGCTGGCGAACGTCAGCACGACGTACGCGCTCATCCTGCTGGCGATGACGTACCGGCAGTCCGGACTCCAGCCGCCGTCCAGCTTCCGCTCCAATGCGCTGTGGGTGGGGACGGCCGTGGCCGCGCTGGCCGTGGGCGTGCCCGTGCTGGCCACCGAGGTCCGCCACCTGGGCACGGACGCCATCAGCACCATGTCCGCCGTCATCAGCCTGGCGTCCACGCTGGCCGACATGACGACCATCCTGCTGGTGGCCCCCATCCTGAGCGTGGCGTACATGCTGCGCGGCGGGCGGCTGGCCTGGGTGTGGTGGGCCATGGGCATCTCCGGCGCCATGTGGCTCTTCTACGACGCCCGCGGGTGGCTGGCGCCCCTGCTGCCTGGAGACGCGGCGCAGAACGCGGAGCTCCTCCGCACGCTGCGCACGTCGGGCCTGGTGCTCCTGGGGCTCGCGGGCTGGCTGCAGCGCACCGCCCTGGCGCCGCAGCAGCTCCCCGCGGCCGAGCCCTCCGCGCAAACGCACGCCGGCATGTCCTGAGCGCGGCTACCCCGCGTCCAGCGCGTCCGCCGGCGCCTTCAGCACCGTGAGGATGGGCTTCGCGTCCTCGAGCGAGGGCGCGAAGAGCGAGGGCTGGCCGGGGTCGTCGAACACCGTCCGGAAGTCCTCCGGCGTCAGCGCGCGCACCAGCCGCGCAGCGAACGTCTCCCGCAGCAGGCGCACGTAGTACTCCACGTCGTAGTCGCGCGGGTCCTCCTCGCGCGACAGGGGCCGCGTGCCCGGGTCCTCCGCCTCCGGAATGGGGAGCAGGCCCGCCCGGCCTCCCACGGCGCGGTAGACGCGGACCTGCTCACCCAGGGGCCATTCCTTCCGGCCGCTGGCCAGCATGGCCTCGTAGGGGAGCTCGCGCCGGCGGGCCCGGATGGCGAGGTACTGGGCGCCCGACTTCGTCAGGCGGACGTGCGCGCAGACCTCCGGCGTGGGCAGCTCCCGGCGGCGCAGGGCCATCACCGTCCCGACATACACCTCACGCACGCCCGGGATGTCTTGCGCCAGGAGACAGCGCAGCGCGCGGCGAAGGAAGGCCTCTCCGAAGGGCTCCGCGCGGCTGGAGCGGAAGGCCACGCCGCGGAGCACCAGCGGGCCGTCATACGGCTGGAGCGCGTAGTTCTTCGGTTCGTGCGACAGCATGGCGGCATAGCGCCCGTCGAACTCCAGCTGCACGCGGGGCGGCAGCAGCGCGGCGACCTCCGAGACGACCCGGCGCTCGTCGGCCTCCCGCCAGTCCTCCGGGACAGCGAAGTACACGCCGTCCGTGTCCGCCTCCAGCAGCGTGACGCCTCGGCGAGCCAGCTCCCGGCAGAGCAGCCCGAGCACCTCGCGGCCCTGGCGCGTCACCTCGTTGGCCGCGTGCACGTCCGAGAAGCGCGTGAGGCCCACCGCGCCCAGGTAGCCGTAGGCGGAGTTGACGACGATTTTCATCGCCGCCGACAGCGCCTCGTTCGTGAAGCGCTCCTGCGAGCCGGGCGGCGCCGCGCGCGCCCTGCCCTTCGCGCCCAGCCGCTGGTCCACCAGCCGGTCCACCAGCGCCAGCAGCACGCCCAGCCTGTCCCTCCTGGGTCCAATCCGGTACTGGCGCATCAGGGAGGGATACAGGCTGGCGACGTCCGCCTTCACGATGCGCCGGGCCACGCCCGAGGCGAACAGGTGGAGCGCCGCGCCGCTGTGCGACGTGCCGTCCCCTTCTTCGTGCGCGGGCAGCGCCGCGCCCTCCCGGAGGTAGGCCCGGACGAGCAGCGGATCCAACACGCCGGTGGCCGGCCCCGCGTCCGCCAGCCGCTCGTAGCGCCGGGGCGCCATGCGCGCGAGCGCGAAGGCCGCGCCCCCGAGCAGCCTCGCGAGGCCGCCCGCCTCCGTCACGTCATCACACGCATAGCGCCGCACGCGCGCCGGGTCCGTGCGGAAGACGTCGTACACGCGGGCGCCGGGGATGTGCTCGCGCTCGGGCCCCGCCAGGCCCAGGTGCCTCGCGACGGCCTTGAGGCCATGGCCCGGCAAGTCCCTCGTGGAGAAGTCATGCCGCAGCACCGCGTCCAGCGTGTCGATGAGCTCACGGCCGGGCACGGTGTAGCGCGCGCGGCGCATCGCATCCGGAGGCGCGCCGGGCACGGGCCGTCCCAGCGCGGCGCCCCTGGCGGACGGACGGTGCCGCAGGCCCGGTGCCCCCGCTCGGCCCAGCGCCAGGGACACCCCCAGGTGCCTGGCGCGCCGCGCGAGGAACGGCAGGTCGAAGCCGTGCAGGTTGTGGTTTTCGATGACGTCGGGGTCCCAGGCGCGCACGCGCTCCGCCAGGTGGTAGAGCAGGTCCGCCTCCGCCGAGTCGTCATCCCCCTGGGCCTCCAGCGTCTGTGTCGCCCCATCCGGGCCTCGCAGCGCCACCAGGAAGACGCGGTGGTGCGCCGGGTCCAACCCGGTGGTCTCCAGGTCGAACTGCATGCGGCGCAGCTCATCGAAGGCGAGGTCGCGGAAGTACGTGCGGCCCGACATCGTGAGGTACTGCTCCTCCGGCGGCAGCGCGAGCACCGTGTTCGCGCCCAGCTCCTTCAAGTGACTCACCGGCTGGCCCAGCCGGCGTGACGCGCCTTCCAGCACCGCGCTGGTGAGCGCGCGGCTGTCATCGCCGCGGACCAGGTAGCGCAGCGCCCCGGGCCCTTCGAGCTCCTGCCACGTCACCCGGTAGCGCGCGGGGCCGTCCGACTCCGGGCGCAGCCGAGGCCCCAGGTGCGCCAGGTCCTCCAGGGACGCGAGCAGCAGCCACGGGCGGAAGCGCACGTCCTCGCGAACGAGCGCCCCCGTCTTCGGGATGCGGCGCCAGACGAAGGCGCGGCCGTCAGGCTCCGCCCACACGGAGACGATGCCCGGCGTGGCGTCCCACCCCCAGAGCCACTCGTCCTCCATGGAGTCCCTCCGGGCGGATGTGCCGCGAACGCGCGCGATGCAAGCCGCTCGCGGCGTGGGATGCAAGGCACGTTGCTCCAGGGACATCCCCTCATCTTGAGGGAGAGGGGTGACAGTGGTATGTCAGGTTTCCTCCCCATGCAGCGCACCGAGCGTCTCTTCGCCCTCGCCGAATACCTCCGGGGCCGCCGTACCGGGGTCACCGCGGAGGTCCTCGCCGAGCGGTTCGGCGTCACGGTGCGAACCATCTACCGGGACCTGGATTCGCTGCGCGCCTCGTCGATGCCGGTGTCCGCCGAGCGCGGCCGTGGCGGTGGCTACGCGTTGGACCGCAGCTACAGCCTGCCGCCGGTGAACTTCACCGCGCGCGAGGCGGCGCTCATCGTCGCGCTGGGGCGCTTCGCCATCGACATGCGGCTGATGCCCTTCGCGGGCACGCTGGAGTCGGCGCTGGACAAGGTGCGCGCGGCGCTCTCCACCTCCGCGCAGCGCGAGCTGCTCACCCGGCTGAGGGAGCTGGCGTTCATCGGCGTGCCGTCACTGCCGAGCAAGAAGCCTGTCCGCGAAGCACTGGAGCGAGCGTGGTTCGAGCAGCAGCCGTTGCGCATCACCTATGTCGACAGCAACTTCCTGGAGACGGTCCGCGACGTGCGGGTGATGTCCGTCATCATGAACCGGCACGAGACGCGCATCGACGGGGAGGACCTCACCACGAAGGAGCGCCGACACTTCCGACTGGACCACATCACCCGCGCCGAGGTGCTGCGCGCCGCCGGACGGTGAAGGCCGCTCAGGAGCGCTGGCTGCGTTGACGCGGGGGAAGTGGATACTGCGTCCTCCCGGGGGCGTTGGCGCCGTCCCGGAAGGTTGCCCTGGGCACCACTGACTGCGTGGCAAGCCCAGGCGGCACGATACTGGGTTCAAATCTCCAGCGGCGGCTGGGGACCGGGGATGATGTCCGCGATATCGGGGTCGACCTCACCCGGCTGGCGCGGCCCGCGCTCGGTCTTCTCCTTCTTGCGCTCCTCGCGCTTCGCGTTCTTCTCCTGCTGGTGCTGCTTGCGCGCCTGCTCTTTCTGGCGCTTCGTGGATCTTCCTTGCATTGAGCCTCCCTCGCTGAAAACAAAAGCCCGGCCTCGCAGTGAGGAGACCGGGCTGATGGTGCTGAGCCTGAGCTCTCAGCCAACTACGCGGACGTTCTCGGCCTGGAGGCCCTTGGGGCCCTTCCGGGTCTCGAACTCCACCTTCTGGCCTTCGGCCAGGGTACGGAAGCCATCCGTCTGGATAGCGGTGTGGTGGCAGAACACGTCGGCCCCACCGTCGTCCTGGGCGATAAAGCCAAAGCCCTTCGCGTCGTTGAACCATTTCACGGTGCCAGTTGCCATGTTTCTTCTTCTTTCTGCGAGCGGCGCGAGTCCGCAGCCAGTCCCATAGAGCGGGACAGGCTGCCTCTAGCCTGTCGAGGGGCCAATGTCGATTGTGGAAGGCCCCGAATTTCCACCGGCTGTTCGCCGCGTGAAGGAAACGTGGCGTAGAACCGAAGAATTCCAGCCCCTTGACTCGTGGTACAACGCCCCGAAAATCGTCTGGCGCCCCTTCATCGCCGGACGTTCCCTCAATGTGGGGGCGCTCGCGTCCCCTGGGGAGCGCCCTGAAGGGCACACTCCTGGACGCCACTGGCCCCCCACCCTCCCGGAACGAGGAGCAGCCGGGGGCCGACTTCCTGGCCTGACCCGCTAGGCGCCGGGGGGCGTGCGCGGAAGTTCCGTGCCAAACACCACCTGGAGCAGGTCCATGAGCCCGGGCCAGGCCTCGGCGGCCAGCCACAGGCCCTCGGACTGATGCTCGGCGGTCATGGCCAGGGAGGCGGAGTCGAACAGCCGGGCAGGCAGCACGCCCTCTTCGGGCAACGGCCCTTCCACCTGCAACACCTGGCCGTCCCAGCGAATGCCGGGCGGCAGCAGCCGCTCCGCCAACACCCGCATCGCGGCCCGGCCCGCCCCCGCGCGCAGCACGCCCATCATCAGTGACGAAGCCGTGCGGGACTCCTCCAGTTCCACCACGCCCGGCGTCTTCAACCACAGCCGGTAGCGCCCGGAGGCCAGCTCCACGCGCTCCAGCGCCGTCTCCACGCGCAGCTTCCAGCCGTGCACGGAGAAGCGGACGTCATAGACGTCCTCCCGCGCGGACCACTCCCTCAGCTCGAAGTGCTTCAGCCGGGCCAGCAGTTGGCGCACCACGGTCTCCACGCGCGCATGCGACAGGCGCACCCGCCTGCGGCTCACGTCCACCGCCATGTCGTTGGAGAGCGCGTTCGGCAGTCGCTTCGCCCACTCCCGCGCCCCTTCCAGCATCTTCGCCGCCAGCGACTGACCCGACATCCGCGTCCTCCCGTGACGCCGCCTCCCTGGGCCCCGGGGCCTCGTACCGGCGGCCCGGCGTCGTGCGCGCAGCATGCACTGGATTAGGGGCCCGCGCGCGTCCTGCTCGCAGGGCGGGCGGCCTGGCGTCTCTTGCCGGGCCCCGCGCCGCCCCCAGGGACGTAGACCTCAGCTGGCCGCCTGCCCTCCCCGGGCACCCGACAGCAGGGGCGGGAAGACGAGCGTCGGCGTGCCACAGCCCTCGGCGGTGGGGAAGAAGGTCAGGTCCGTCCCCACGCCGCGCAGCGCGCGGAACGTCTCCAGCACGGGCAGCTCCAGCTCCACCGGAGCAACGCGGCGCACACGACGGCCGTCGCGGACCTCCCAGCCGCCCGCCACCAGCGTGACGGTGCCGGGACGCGGCATGGTGGTGAAGGTCTCCACGCGTGCGACGAGCTCCGTGTAGTCCGCGGGGAGCACGGCGGTCGCACCGGGCACGAGGAAGGGATTCACGGCCTCGGGCGAGGGAGGCGACAGTGCGATGCGGAAGCCGCGCCCATTGGGCGGCGCGCCGAGCCGCGATGCGGTGTCCGAGGCGTGAAGGAATCCCCGCAGCACGCCCACTTCGACCAGGGAGAGCGAGTCCGTGGAGAGGCCTTCGTCATCCATGGAGACGCGCCGCGTGGCCGTGGGGTGGTTCGGGTCATCCACCACGCCCAGGACCGAGGGGAACACCTTGCGCCCCACGGCCCGGGCCAGCGCGGGCGTGGCGGCGGCCACGTCTCCCCGTAGCAGCCAGAGGAGCCCCGCCGCGAGCGGCGCGGCCACCGCTGGCCGCAGCACCAGGGGGAGGCCGCGGTCCAGCGGCTCCGCGGGGCCCGTGAGGGCTTCAACCGCCTCCGCGAGCCTGTGGCGCAGCGGCGCGATGACGGCGTCGTCCTCCGCCGCCTCGGGGAACGCCACCGCGTCCACCACGGCGCCTCGCGGCGTCTCACAGCGCACGAACAGCTCCTCGCGCCACTCCGCGCGAGCACGCCGCTCGCCGCTCGCGCGCACCAGGGCGCGCCACGTGGACACCTGGGTGAGCAGCGCGGCCTGCACCACGCTGCCCTGGGGCACGGCGGTGTCGATGAAGTGTTTCATCCGGCGCGCGGCGCGCTCCGGCTGGAGCATGGGCGGGCCCGAGACACTCGGGGAGTCGGACCGGGCAGCCAGCGCCGGCAGAGGACTCGCGCGTCCGAGGGGGGCTTGTCTCGCTGCGCGCTCCGGCTGAAGCGTGGGAGGGCCCGAGACACGCTGAGGTTCGGACTGGACCGGCAGCTCCGGCAGAGGACTCGCGCGTCCTGGAGTGGCTTGCCGTGCGGTGCGCTCCAGGAGCAGCGACAGCGCGCCCGCGTCCCCTACCGTCGCGGTCAGCAGGCCCTGTCGCGCGTCCCAGCTCACGCGCGCCATGGCATCCACGGTCTCCCCCTGGTTGATGATGGAGCGCCCCGTTCCCGCGTCGTATTCGAGCGACAGCCTGCGCTCCGCGGCGAGGAACAACTCGGCCTGCGCGGGGGCATGGTGCCGCTTGAAGGCCTCCAGCGCTTCGCCGGCGGACGTCAGCAAGTCACGAGGCTGAAGGCCCGCGCATGCCGCCACCCCGCTGTCCTCCTCGGAACCGGAACCACCCTGCATCCACTGCCTCCGCCGACACTCACTGGGACTGTTGGCGAGGATACCGGGCTGCGTCCTCGCGTGGGGCCGCTCCGCGTCGTCGCGCGGAATCCGCGGTGGTGGCTCAGCCGCCGGTCCGTGCGTGTCCGGCGACACCGCGAGTCTCAACCCACAATCCAGGCGCATGCATGGGTCGGCCTCCCCGTCTGGCGTATGCTCCAGGGCCTGTGCCCACCGTCTCATGGTGGGGTTCACCGAAGCCACGCCCAGCCCGCGTGGTGCCCGGCCGGAGGACACACGCTTGGATTGGTTCGTGGAGCGGCGCGAAGTCACCGAGGTCCTCCACCAGCGTTCCGGGCTCCGCGTCGTCTCCCCCGTGCTCGACCGGGGCTGGTCCATGGGACAGGCCACCGCGGACCGCATGACCTGGCAATGGGCCCAGGTGGCTGACGCCCGCTGGAAGCGCGGCCTCATGCCGGAGGCGCTGGAGCGCCAGGCCCGCGACATGCTGGACGCCGAGCCCCGGCTCGCGAGCGACACGGAGGCCATGTCGTCGCTCGTCCGCCAACTGGAGGCGACCGCGCGGGCCGCGGGTGCCCAGCACCTGGACGTGCTGCTGCGCGAGGTGGAGCGGCGCACGCTGTCCGCCAGCGACGCCCACCTGAGAGAAGACCGCCAGCGCCATGCCCTGCTCGAAGTGAAGGCCTTCCACGACACCGGCGCGGGCCTGGCCGAGCTGTGGCGCTGCGCCGCCTGGCCGGACGCCGATGGAGCGCGCACCGCCATGCCCTCGCTGGAGACGCTCGTGGAGGGCATGGCGCGGGAGCTGCGGGACACGACGCCCATGGTGCCCTGCCCCCGCGACGTGCTGCCCATCGTCTTCCCACCGGGCGCCGCCTCCGGCTGCTTCTTCCACGAGGTGTGCGGACATCCCCTGGAGGGAGACGTCGTCGCGCGCGGCGGCTCCTACCTGGCGCGGCGGCTGGGGCAGCAGGTGGCCGGCGCGCACCTCAGCGTCTCGGACGACCCGACGGACGGCCACGGCGCGCTCGGCTTCGCCTGGGATGATGAAGGCCACGCCGCGCTCCCGGTGACGCTCCTCCGCGAGGGCCGGGTGGACGCGCCCCTCTTGGACGCTCGCAGCGCCACCGCGCTGGGCCGCGCGCCCAACGGACATGGGCGGCGCGTCAGCTACCGGCACCCGCCCCTGCCGCGCATGGCCCACACGCGCGTGGACGCGCACCATGGCCACCTGGAAGCGCTGATGGCGGACGTCCCGCACGGGCTGCTGGTGCAGCACCTCACGCCCCGGCAGATGGACCTGCTGTCGGGCGACTTCAGCTTCTACATCGTGGAGGCGCGGGAGATTCGGAACGGACGGCCCGGGCGCCGCGTGGGCCCCGGCATCCTCCGGGGCAACGGACTGGAGGCCCTGGCGGCCATCGACGCGGTGGGCGCGGACACGAAGAACCTCTTCGCCACGCGCGGCTGCCGGAAGCTGGACCATGGTCCGCTGCCCGTGTCCTTCGGGCAGCCCACCATTCGCTTCCGGCAGCTCTCCGTGGAGCCCTGGCGCTAGGCCGTCACCGGCACATCCAGCCGAGGTCCGGCTCGGGCACCGGCTCCGCGTCCGGGTCGAACGGCGGCGTCACGGACGGAACGGCGAGCACTCGGGCGAAGCCCACGCCGGGTTCGGGCGTCAGCGTGAGCGGCGAGATGTTCCAGGGCCGGATGAGGAAGGGGTTCTGTTCCTCCGGGGGGCTGGTGCCTTCGTCCACGAAGCTCACCGTCACCGGCTCCGTGGTGCCTGGCGGAAGGACGACGGCGAAGTAGCCCAGCGAGCTCGTCGCCGCGGGCGTGGCGAAGTAGCCCATGGGGGACTGCCCCGGGAAGAAGCCCGGCGGCGCCCACTCGATGGCGTAGAGCGAGCCCGCCGACGTCTCCACCGCGATGCTGTCCGCGGGGATGTTGAACAGGTCGAACGCCTCGCTCGGCGCGTACACCCAGATGAGCGCCACACCGCCCGTCCGCGAAGGGTCCACGAGGTCCGCGGGCGTGGTGGGGATGCCCATGTCCGTGCGCAGCGTCGCCACCGCGGCCAGCGCGCCCGCGTCACCCACCACGCCGGCCACCTGCACGAGGCAGGACGAAGGTCCCGCCGTGAAGGGGCGCAGCGTCGACGTGGGGTAGTAGGTCGCCTCGGGGATGGGCTCGAAAGGGGGCGCGGGGAACATCTCCGGCGCGCCCATCACCAGGCCCTCCAGCGGCGGCTCCACCCGCAGCTTGTACGCCGTGTCGTTGCCCGACGGCACGCCGCGCACCTGCCAGAGGCCGTTGGGCGCCACCGGCCCGCTGGAGTCCAGCGACTCCCCGTTCCGCACCACGCTCACCCGCGCGCCCACCGGCGCGGAGCGGAACACGTAGGGGATGTTCTCGAACAGGAAGGGCGGCGGAGGCGGCATCTCCGGGTCCATCACCGGGAACGTCGCCAACGAGAAGAAGAACGCCTCCGGGTCGAAGGCGATGCCCGACACGGTGGTCTTCGCCTCCGGCAGGTCCGTGTAGGCGTCGTCGGTGGTGGACGGGGGCGGACCGTCGCTGCCCGAGCATCCACCGGAGAACGCCAGGGCAAGGCTGGAGGTGACTGCGAAAGCCCTCAGGGAGGTCTTCATGGCGGTCGTTCTCACTGAGGCGGAAGGATGTGCTGCATGGGAGGCGTCTCTGCGTGGCAGGCGTTGGCGCAGTTGCCATACGCATTCGGCGTCTGGTGCATCTCCGCGAAGTACAGGTCGTAGTACTCCGTGCCGTGCGACTGCACGTGGCAGCCGTTGCAGGACATGAGACTGGGCCGCAGCGTGCTCTCACGCGTCAGGTGGCACAGGGTGCAGTCCGCGCGGTTCTGCGAGTACTTGCGGGAGGAGGCATGGATGCGGTGGACGATGTCCGACACCTGCCCCACGGCCTGCTCGAAGTGGCACGTCTTGCAGAGCTCCACGTGGTCCACGGCCATGCCGTGGTGGACGTTGGACAGGGAGTTCGTCCCGTTGTGGCACACCTGGCAGTTGCCGATGCGCTCCGGGTAGGTCGTCTTCTGCTCCTGGCCCACCTGGAAGAAGAACGGGTCCAGCCGGTTGAGCCGCTCGCCCATGTAGCTGCGGTGGCCCTTGAGGACGATGGCATAGGTGCCAGCCTTCGCGTCCTGCGGCAGGGTGACGGCGTAGCGAGCGGGCGGCTGCGAGTCCGCGTAGCCGGGGAGGATGGACGGCAGGCCGGGCTCCACGAAGAAGCGCGGCTCGCTCGTGCCGGGATAGGAGAAGTACGGCAGCTGGTAGGTGCCGTTGGCCACGCGGAGGTCCTGCAGCGGCCCCACCACCTTGAAGCCGGACTCCGAGCTGCTCGTGTCCCGGTAGGTGAAGATCATGAAGTCGTTGAAGTAGGCGAGCCCGTTGGAGTCGCCATTCACGTACTCGTTGTAGGTGGGCAGCAGGTCCCGCGAGTGCAGGCCGTTGCCGTCGCCGTCACGCAGCGACACCATGAAGTCCACCGTCTCACCCGGCATGTAGTAGCGGCCGTTCTGCGGCGTTCGGATGCGCACGGCCTGCTCCAGACCGAAACCGCAGGGCACCTGCTCGTCCGTCGCGAGCCCGTCCGGCCCCATCCGGAAGCAGGTGGCGGGCCGCTCCTGCTCCGGGACGAAGGTCACCGGGAAGTAGAAGGGCGCGTCGGGCATCAGGCTCCAGGTGACGCGAATGGCGCCGTCCCCGGAGAGGTCGGGCATGGTGATGGACTTGAACGGGTTGGTGGCGTTGGCCACCGAGACCTTCACCACCGTCTGGTAGATGGGGTCGGCGCCGGGCGGCTGCGGCTCCGGATCATCCGGGAAGCGGGGCCGCGCCAGCCCGTCCACGGTCCAGCTCACGCGCGTGCGGCCGGTGGTGGCGTTCTCCGCGAGGAAGTCCCGGCGCAGGTAGGTCTGCGACGCGCGCGGGTTGCCGTCCGAGTCCAGCACTTCCACCAGGAAGGTGTCGTCGTTGGAGATCATCCACGCGGCGTTCTCGAAGTACGTCTCGCGCTGGAAGCTGCCGCTGCCCCGGTCTCGCCAGGTCTCCTGGCCAATGGTCAGCCCGCTCCAGTCGAGCGACTTGAACCGCGACTGCCGGCGGGCCCAGGTCGCGGGAGCCTGCCGGTCGTTGAACTCGGTGTGCTGGCCGAAGACGGTGTCCACCAGCGTGATTTCACGCAGGAAGTAGATGGTGCCCGGCGTGACGTTGAAGCGCGCGAAGGGCGGCATGGGCGGCCCCAGCGGGGCGCCGTCATTCAGCCGCGTGCAGGCGTCCGGATACGCGCCTTCCGGCAGGCTCACGTCTCCGCGCGCCACCGGCTCGCCATTGGGGAGGATGGCGCAGCCATTGAAGGCCAGGAGGCTGAGGGAGATGGCACCGGAGGCCGAGCTCGAGTACGGGTCGAAGGCCCTCGCGCCACGGCCACGGGTTCCCTCCGCGTCAGAGATGTCGAGCAGGTTGCAGCCCGAGCCGAGCGCCCAGGAGGACAGGCATAAGAGGAGTGCGAGAGGCTTTTTCATGAGCGGGCGGAGCGACGACACGGGGGAACAGGGGCTTGCAGTCTAGCGGGCATCCCGAGCAGGAACCAAAAAGCGTCAGGGTGTTTCGGCGGCACGGGCGGGCGCCGCGGCGGGCACCGTCCGAAGGTAGCGGTACATGGCCCGCAGGTCCTCCTGGGACAGCCCGGAGAAGAAGCCCCAGGGCATGACGAGCTTGTTGACCTGCCCCTTGGCGCTGGGCGCCGGGGCCAGGTCCCGGAAGGCCGTGAAGCGGGCGATGAACGCCTCTTCGCTCAGGGTGTGCAGCCCCTGCGCGTGGGGTGTGAGGTTCGACGCCACTTCCGGCGCGTAGGGCGTGGGCATGGGACGCCCTCCAGCGAAGGGCGTGCCCGCCTCATCCATGCCCGCGTGACAGGCGGCGCACTGCGCCACCTGCGTGAGATAGCGGCCCCGGGAGACCAGGTCCTCCGCGGGAGGCGGCACGGGCCCTGGCAGGGCCGAGGCGAGCCCATCCAGCGAGTTCATCATCTCCTCGGGCAGGCTCGAGCGCGCCACGACCTTGGACGACGGCGGCACCTGACGGAGCCACGCGACGACCGCCTTCGCGTCCTCGTCCGACAGCTCGCGGTAGAAGAGGTACGGCATCATCGGCACCAGCACGCGGCCGTCACGGCCAAAGCCTTCGCGCAGGGCCCGCAGCAGCTCCGCGTCCGTCCACTTGCCGATGCCGTGCTCGGGGTCGGAGGTGATGTTGGGCGAGCAGACGCGTCCCGGCAGCCCCCACTGCTCGTCCTGGCACGCGCCCGACAGCGGAGCGCCCTTGACGGGTCCCCCGTAGCGCGTCCAGTCCCGCTCCGTGTGACACGCGCCGCACGCCAGCACGTGCTCCACCAGGTAGCGGCCTCGCTCCAGCCGCTGGGCCTCCGGGCTCCTGGGCGCCCCGGCCTGCGTGGGCACGGCGGCTTGCCGCGGCGCGGCGGGAGGCTTGGCCTCCGGGGGGGCTTCCGCGCGCGGCTTGCAGGCACACAACCCCAGCGCCAGGGCCAGGACGAGGAGTCTCACGGTGTCTTGCCTCCCCGGGCACGGAGCCCGGCACGTTCATTCCGGAAGAGGGCCGCCCTCCGAGGGCGCGAGGCCCTGGCGGATGGCAATCACGCCCCGGCGGTACTCGGCGGGGAGCCGGTCCGCCCTGGTGAAGATTTCACCCGCGAAGCTCGTGGGGTGGGCCCGGGGCCGCACGCCCTCGAGGACTCGCCGGTCCTGTTCGAGGATGGCCAGCTCGCTCTTCAGGAACATGTCCGGAAAGTGAGCGCGCAGCCGAGGATGGTACGAGCAGAAGTAGAAGCACCGCATCTTCTCTTCCGACACGGGCGAGGCGACGGCGTAGACGGTGTGGACGTAGAAGAGCGTGGGCTTGAAGACCAGCTTCACGGCGAAGGGCCACGTCACCTCATACGTGAGCGTGGTGCGGTCCACCCGGGGCGGCGCCCCTCCGATGGACGGCGACAGCGCGGGATAGACAATCTGCGCGCGCACGCCGCCAGGACGCGCCTCCACGTCGTAGGGAGGAACCTCCTCCTGGGCCGGATTGCCGAAGGTGCCATCGTGCACCCACGACAAGTGGGCCACGTCCAGGATGACCTCCACCATGCGCCCGGCGGACACCTCCCAGTCGAGCAGGGGCAACGCGACCGTGGCCGCGCTGCCGTCCTCCAGCTCCGGCCACTCGGGCAGCGGCGCGGCCGGCGCTGAGGCCAGACAGACCCACACCAGGCCGTAACGCTCCGTGGCACGAAAGGACGCAAGCGCCGCGCGGGGAGGGACGGCCACGCCAGGTTGCGACGGAACTCGCACACAACGTCCGTCCGCGCCGTAGGTCCAGCCGTGAAAGGCACAACGAATGCCGTCCGCCGTGGGCTGACCGTCACGGAGGTCCGCGCCGCGGTGCGCACAATAACGCTGTGACGCCGCGACGCCCTGGCCCGTGCGCCACACCACCAGGTCTGTTTCGAGCAGACGCGCGGCGAGTGGGCGCTCGCCCAGCTCCTGCGAGAACGCGACCGGGTGCCAGTACGCGGAGAACGCTTCGTTGTAATGACGCACGAGGACGTCGGTCCGGCTCACGCGAGGGCGAGCGGAGCGATCTTGCTTTCGATTTCTTCGAGGAGGAAGTCGATCTCCTCAATCTCGTCGAGCTTCTCGGGAGCGGCGAGCTCCGCGGAGGGCGCCGACGGCTGGGCACTCACGGAGGAAGCATCCACGGGGTGATGCACCTGCTGGAACGTGTCTTCCGACGCCATCGCAGTGGACTCCAGGGGGTGAGGGGGGTGCAATGCTGCCGTGATGACTCATGTGATGTCAACGCGGGCAGCCCCATGAGTGCGTCAGGCCAAACGGTGCGCTAGGCTCCGGGCGACACGACTGTGCAACACACCGCACTGTCCGTCGCGCGGTCTCCGCTGGCAGGCCCCCGCCTCCCCCTTCGTGGCTTCACGATGCCCTTCACCATTCCGTCCGCTGCACTGATTCTCCTCGGGGCAGCACTCGCCACGGCGGCGCCGCCAGGAGCCACGGACACCGCCGTGGAGCCTCCCGCCCAGGTCCGGCGCACACAGAAGCCGAGCGCATCGAGCCTCACCAAACGCCGCGTCACGAAAAAGAAGCGCGCCGCCCCAGCCCGGGCCCGGGCCCGGAGTGAAACAAAGACATCGCGCTCCGTCTCAGTCAAGACAGCCGAGCCGGCGCGGGCCCCGAGCCCACCCGAAGTGGCACCGGCGGCGCCCGTGATACAGGCGCCCCCGCC
>NZ_JAAIYB010000157.1 GCF_010894475.1 Myxococcus vastator | reverse complement strand
AGTCCGGGGAGCCCACGCATCCTCCTCGCAACGAGCTGAGGCCCCCGGCGCCCTCGTGCGGCCCAACCGCCGAGCCCACCGGTTCAAGCCCACTCCAGGGCCCCCGCGTCGAGCCGGGGACCTACCCTTCCCCCGAGGACGTGCGGCACATCTGCGCCATGCGGGACCTGGTGGTCCGCAACCAGGCGGTGACGCAGAGCTACTCCGACCTGTCCAACGCCGTGGGTCAGCTCCTGGGCACGGAGAACGCCAACTGGTCCACCTTCGCGACCTGGGCCTCGAAGCAAGCCGGCGTGAGCATCCGCGGCGAGGACATGCCCAGGTTCTTCACGGACGTGCTCAAGGGGCTCGACGGCGTCACACGGCCGCTCTCCAACGTCGATGACCTGCTGCGCAAGCTGGGCCTGCCCGCCCTTCCCCTGGCGGACATCGGCTCAGCCGGCAATGACGCCATCCAGAACGTCAGCCTGGCCATCTCCGAGGGCAACAAGCGGGTGTTCGAGGAGGTGGGCCAGGAGCTCTCCCGCTTCGTGGCGGCCTTCCAGGGCGACACCCAGTACGACACGGCGAAAGTCGCGCAGTACCTGAGCGAGTTCCCCGCCGACAAGCCGGTGCTGGAGGAAGCCTTCGGCCACTACGCCCAGGCCATGTTCGAGACAGACCCGAAGAAGAAAGCCGAGCTGATGCTCCTGGCCAATAACAAGGTGGGGCTGCACGAGCAGCGAAGGCTCCAGCCGCAAATCGAGCAGGCGCTCAACGCCCCCATGAAGGAGACCTTCCACGGCATCCTGCGACAGACCATCGAGGCGCAAATCAACGCGCTCCCCTTCCCCGCCAACCTCGCGGGCAAGGCGGCACTGAAGTCAGGCGTGGTGGACGCCGCGCTCGGCCCCGTGGTGGAGCGCACGGCCAGCGCGTTCCGCCGCCTCGCCACCGAGCACATGATGAAGCTGGTCGTTCCCGGAAGCGCGCTGAAGCTGGGCAATGATTTGCCGCCGCCTCCGGGCATGGAGTCCACGCTCTTCCCGCCGCACCTGCGCACCATCGAAAACCCCGAGCTGCGAAAGCTGCTGGCGCAGTTCGACAAGAGCCCGGACAGCCTCGAGGGCACCGGGGCGGAAGACTGGAGCCGCCTGGACCAGCGGATGAACTACATCATCGACCTCTTCCGCTCGCGTCAGTCAGACCCGGCCCTGTTCGACCCGCCGTTCGGTCGGCGCGTCGCATAGGCTCGACGGCACGGCTGCGACGCCCAGGGACGCAACTTTTCCCAGTTTCAGCCGATACTGGAGAAGATGACACCCCCCAGAATCGGTACCCGTGTCCCCGCCCGTCCCACCGAGCTCCGCGAGCCGCCCCGCCCCGCTCGCAACGAGGTCAAGCCCCAGGCCCAGGTGACCCGGCCCGGCATGTCCGGGGTGTCCCAGTTCGAGTCCACGCCCGCCCGGCAGCAGCCGGTCGCGCTGAATGCCCCCGCGGCCCTGGCGCGCGGCCCGAGCGTCGCGCCGGGCAGCTACCCCACCGCCGCGGACGTGCGGAACATCGCCGCCATGCAGGACCCGGTGGCGCGCAACCACGCGATTACCCAGGGTTATTCGGACCTGTCCAACGCCGTGGGTCAGCTGCTGGGCACGGAGAACGCCAACTGGTCCACCTTCGGGACCTGGGCCTCGAAGCAGGCCGGCGTGAGCATCCGTGGCGAGGACATGCCCAAGTTCTTCACCGACGCGCTCAAGGGCGCCGACGACGTCATGGGGCCGCTGTCCAAGGTGGACGACGTGCTGCGCAAGCTGGGCCTCCCCTCGTTGCCGCTGGGTGACATCGCCGCGGCGGGCAATCAGGCGCTCCAGAACCTCAGCAAGGCCATCGCCGACGGCAACAAGCTGGTGTTCGAGGAGGTGGGCCAGGAGTTCGCCCGCTTCGTGGAGACCTTCCAGGGCGACACCCAGCATGACGCCGCCAAGGTGGAGCAGTACCTGAGCGGCTTCCCCGCGGACAAGCCGCTGCTGAAGGAGGCCTTCGGCCACTACGCCCAGGCCATGTTCGAGAAGGACCCGAACAAGAAGGCCGAGCTGATGCTCCTGGCCAACAACCAGGTGGGCCTGCACGAGCAGACGCAGCTGCAGCCCTACGTCGACAAGGCGCTCAACTCGCCGGTGCAGGACACCTTCCGCGACATCCTCAAGCAGACCGTCGAGTCGCAAATCAACGCGCTCCCCTTCCCCGCCAACCTCGCGGGCAAGGCGGCCTTGAAGACGGGCCTGGTGGACGCTGCGCTGAACCCCGTGGTGGATGGCGTGGCGAACGTGTTCCGCCGCGTCGCCACCGAGCACATGATGAAGCTGGCCGTGCCGGGCGGCGCGCTGAAGCTGGGCAACGATTTGCCCCCGCCTCCGGGCATGGAGTCCACGCTCTTCCCGCCGCACCTGCGCTCCATCGAGAACCCCGAGCTGCGCGCGCTGCTGAGCCAGCTCGACAAGAGCCAGGACAGCCTCAAGGGCTCCGGGGCGAAGGACTGGAGCAAGCTGGACCAGCGGATGAACTACATCGTCGACCTCTTCCGCTCGCGGCAGTCGGACCCGGCGCTGTTCGACCCGCCGTTCGGCCAGCGGGGCACCTACCCGGTGGCGCCCTCGGCGCCGCGCGTCAGCTAGCAGGCGGAGGCCGCCAGCCCCCTTTCAGTCACACGCAGGTGGTGTGAGCGCCAGGTCCCCTGGCGCCGCGGGCGATTTCTGAGCGCCCGGCTGTGATGAATCCCTTCGCAGCGCGAATAACTCCGTCGACACGCGCAATCGTGCTGGCAACGGACACATTCGATGGGATTCCCCCACCACCATGGCCACTGACGAACACACTCGCTTCGAGGCCCTGCTCCAGGGCCACCGGGGCATCGTGCTGAAGGTGGCCAACAGCTACGCCTGGAGCGCCGAGGACCGCGCGGACCTGGCGCAAGAAATCGCCGCCCAGGTGTGGCGTTCATTCCCTTCCTACAATCCAGCGCGGCCATTCTCGACCTGGATGTACCGCATCGCGCTGAACGTGGCGATCACCCACGTTCGCAGCCACACCCACCATCAACGCCACGCCGTGCCACTGGACGACTCCGTGCACGACATCGCGGACGGCAATGCAGCCGACCCGGAGGCAGCGGCACGGCAACAGTTCCTCCTCCGGCTCATCGCGGCGCAAGCGCCACTCGATCGCGCCCTGCTCCTGCTCTACCTCGAGGAGCGCAGCACGCGCGAAATCGCTGACGTCCTCGGCATCAGCGAAAGCAACGTCACCACCAAAATCAATCGTCTCAAGCAACGCATCCGCGACCAGGTCGCGCTTTCGGAAAGTGACTGACATGGAGTCAATCATGGAGCTCGATGAGTTGAAGCAGGCCTGGCAGACCCTGGGACGGCAACTGGAGCGCAACGAGGCCATCGGACGACAACTGCTCCGCGACCAGAAGCTCGCGGGCGCGCGCAAGAGCCTGCTCCCGCTGGCCGTGGGACAGAGCCTCCAGATTCTGTTCGGCATCGCCTGCATCCTGCTCGGCGTGGCCTGCTGGTCGCAGCATGCGGGCGTGCCCCACGTCCTGGCCGCTGGCATCACCCTGCACGCCTACGGCATTGCCATCATCCTGCTGGGAGGCATCACCCTCGGGCGGCTCCGCCGCATCGACTACTCAAGCCCGGTGCTGACCATCCAGAAGGACGTCCTGGCGTTGCGGCGGCTCTACATCCGCGGCGGCATGGCGGCCGGCCTGCCCTGGTGGATGCTGTGGGTCCCCGCCGCGATGGTGCTCGCGGCGCTGGTGGGCGTGGACCTGTACGCGCGCGCCCCCGTGATGGTCTGGAGCGGGCTCGCGTCCGGCATCCTGGGCCTGCTGGCGACGTGGGGATTCCACCGCTGGACGCGTCACCCGAAGCGGGCCGCGCTCGGCAAGAAGCTGGATGACAGCGCCGCGGGCCACAGCATCCGCCGCAGCCAGCGCATCCTCGACGAGGTCGCCGCCTTCGAACGAGAGTGAGCCACCGCGGCCCGGCTCACGCCTCGTCGACGACGAACTGCTCCAGCCGGGCGATGCCCAGCTTCTTCATCCGGCTCTGGAGCGTGGACGGCTTGAGCCCCAGCAGCGCCGCGGCCCCGTTGGCGCCGTAGACGCGGCCCCGGGTGAGCGTGAGCACCCGCATGATGTGCTCGCGCTGCACGGCCGCCAGCGTCAGCACCGGGGCCAGCTTCGGCCCTCCTGTCGCGGGCGCCGGCTCCTCCGGCGGGGCCGCCACCCCGGCCGCGCCGCGCGTGGGCACGTCGAAGGCCTCCGGCCCCAGCTCCGTCCCGCGCGTGAGGATGGTGGCCCGCTCCAGCGCGTTGGCCAGCTCGCGCAGGTTGCCCGGCCACTCGTAGGCCTCCAGCCGCGCCACGCCCTCCGGCGTCACCCGCATGCCCCGCCGCCCCGTCCGGAGCGCCTGTTCCTCCAGGAGGAAGGCGCACAGCTGAGGCAGGTCCTCGCGGCGCTCGCGCAGCGGCGGCAGGCGCAGGGGAAACACGCTCAAGCGGTAGTAGAGGTCCTCGCGGAAGCGCTTCTGGGCAATGGCCTGCTGGAGGTCCACGTGCGTGGCCGCCAGGATGCGCACGTCCGCGCGCACCGTCTTGTCGCTGCCCACCGGCTCGAACGTCTTCTCCTGCAGCGCCCGCAGCAGCTTGGCCTGGAGGTCGAAGGGCAGCTCGCCCACCTCATCCAGCAGCAGCGTGCCGCCATGCGCCATCTGGAAGCGTCCAGCCCGGTCCTTCGTGGCGCCGGTGAAGGCGCCCTTCACGTGGCCGAAGAGCTCGCTCTCCAGCAGGCCCGCCGGAATGGCCGCGCAGTTGAGCGTGACGAAGGGCTGGTCCGCGCGGGCGCTCCAGCGGTGGATGGCGCGCGCCAGCCGCTCCTTGCCCGTGCCCGTCTCACCGGTAATCAGCACCGGCGTGTCCGTCTCCGCCACCTGCCGCGCCCGCCGCGCCAGGTCTCGCATCATCGGGCTCCGCGACGTCTCGAGGATGCCCTCCGAGTCTCCGCCGAGCTGCGCCTCCAGCAGCTTCGCGTGCTCGTGGTCCTGACGGTGGAGCCGCTCGAAGGTGGCGCGCTGCTCGGCCGCTTGAATCGCCGTGGCCAGCATCTGCCCGTACACCTCCACCAGGTCCACCACGGGCTGGGGGTACGTCTCACACTCGGCGCGGTCCAGGGAGAGCACGCCGTAGCAGCGCTCGCCCGCGCACAGCGGCACCACCATGCACGAATGCCCTGGCGGCAAATCCAGCACGCCGTCGAAAGGGTCCCCGTCCCCGTGGGCATGGTCCTCTTCCGTGAAGGCCTTCGCCCGCCGCGTCTCCAGGGCCTGCCGCAGCGAGGGGAACTCCGACAGCTGCAGCGAGTGCTGCCGCACCTTCGCGTTGGCCAACGGCCCCCGCGCGGCCACCGACACCAGCCGGCCCTCCTTGAGGAGGAACACCGTGGCCAGGTCGAAGCGCACCACCCGCGTCAGCCAGTCGAGCCCACGGCGCAGCAAATCACCGACGGAGTCCTCCGCCGTTGCCAGCTCGATGAGGTCCCGAGCGTCCTTCATGCCGTCGATGGCGCCTGAAATGTCGTCCTGCATGCCTCCGAGATAATAGGATTCCACCGAAATTGCAGTGCCGCGGACACCGAGATTTCGGGGTCCGCCCTCCAGGCAACCCGCCAGGCGGCGAGAATCGACGCAGCCCGGGCGCTCCGGAGCCCTGCTACCCGTTGTAGGTGAACGGAGCACGCGTTCGCGGCCACACATTCGAGCCGTCGCCTGTCCGAGGAGGATGCAACCACGTGAGGCTTCTCGTATTTTCCGCCCCGCGCTCGTGAGGGCCACAAACCGAAATTGCAGTGGCGAGCCGCACCGAGATTTCGTTAGACACCGACCCAGCGGCACCGACCCAGCAGGGGTGAAATCCAACCCCTTGGAATCATTGATTCGAAGTTCTGGCACGGTGACTGCTATGCGGTAGGACAGAACACATTCACCGGGGTCGGCGCACCGCCGGGCCCCCATCCCAAGGAGCCGTAATGCTGACCGTTGGCGACAAGATCCCGAACTTCAAGGTGAAGGCCACCGTGTCCCTGGAGAAGGGCAAGGAGTTCCAGGACATCACGAACGAGACCTTCAAGGGCAAGTGGCTGGTCCTGTTCGCGTGGCCGAAGGACTTCACCTTCATCTGCCCCACGGAGATCGCGGAGTTCGGCAAGAAGAACAAGGACTTCGCTGACCGTGACGCGCAGGTGCTCGGCCTGAGCACCGACAGCGAGTTCGTGCACCACGCGTGGCGCACGCACCACCCGGACCTGAAGAACCTGCCCTTCCCGATGCTGGCGGACCTGAAGCACGAGCTGTGCAACGCGCTGGGCATCCTCCACAAGGAGGAGGGCGTGGCCCTCCGCGCGACGTTCATCGCGGACCCCGAGGGCATCATCCGCCACGTGACGGTCAACGACCTGTCCGTGGGCCGCAACGTCGCCGAGACGGTGCGCACGCTGGACGCGCTCCAGACGGACGAGCTGTGCCCCTGCAACTGGACCAAGGGTGAGGAGACCCTGACCCAGAAGCTGTCGAAGGCGGGGTAATCCACCATGGCCTCGCTCGAAGTCGTCCGCTCTGAGCTGGCGGACTCCCACAAGGACACCCGCCTCAACCTCCAGGGTGTCCTGGAAGGTGGCAGCCTCACCCCGGAGCAGCGTTGGGGTGTGGCCGTGGCATGCGCCTTCGCCGCTCGGAACGAGCGGCTGAAGGAGGCCATGCTCAACGAGGCGAAGAAGGCCCTCGCGAACCCCGAGCCTGTCATCGAGGACGCGCGTGCGGCGGCGTCGCTGATGGCGATGAACAACGTGTACTACCGCTTCCGGCACATGATCGGGAAGGAGTCGTACTCGACCAAGCGCGCCGGACTGCGGATGAACCGACTCGCGCAGGTGCTGACGAACAAGGTGGACTTCGAGCTGGTCTGCCTCGCCGTCAGCGCCATCAACGGCTGCGAGATGTGCATGCAGACCCACGAGAAGGTCGTGCTGGAAGGCGGCCTCTCCGAGGACCAGGTGCACGACGCGGTTCGCATCGCGTCGGTCATCAACGCGGCGGCGGTGGGGCTGGAGTCTTAAGCCCCGCTGTCGCGAGGCATCGCCGAAGTCTCAAGCGCCCTCCGGTGGAGACACCGGGGGGCGCTCCCTTTTTGTCCGTCGCGCATCCAACCCGCCGACACCGACCAGCACTCAGCCGAAAGGAAGACACCATGTACCGCAGCCCCAGCCCCCTGCCCGAGAAGGCCCGCGCCGCCATCGCTGATTCACTCAACGAGCGGCTCGCGGACGGGCTCGACCTGCACTCGCAAATCAAGGTCGCGCACTGGAACATCAAGGGCCCGCAGTTCGCCTCGCTTCACCCGCTGTTCGAGACGTTCGCGGTGAGCCTGGCCACGCACAACGACTCCATCGCCGAGCGCGCGGTGACGCTGGGTGGCAGGGCCTACGGCACCAGCCGCCACGTGGGCAAGGCGAGCCGCCTGCCGGAGTATCCGCAGGACACCACGCGCGACATGGAACACGTGAAGCTGCTGGCCGAGCGCATCGAAATCTACCTGGACGGCCTGCGAAAGAGCCGCGCCCTCTTCATCGAGAACGGCGACTCCGACTCCGAGGGCCTCACCACGGACATCATCACCGAGTTCGAGAAGCACGCGTGGTTCCTGCGCGCTTCGCTCGAAGGCTGAACCGCCTCACCCGGACGGGCCCGCCGGGGCTGTGCACCCCACTGCACGCACGCCTCGGGCCCCTTGCCGGCCGCGCCTCGTGTTCTCGCGAGGTTGCGCCGGGCATGGCGGTTGCTCTCCACGGGGGCAGGACTCGCCGCGAGGCCGCGGTGTCGTGCAACCCCCTGGAGAAGCGCCCATGCGACGCATCACCTGCCTTGCCCTCACCGTCTTCGTCACCGCCTGTGGCGGCGGCGCCCCCACGCAGGAGGAAGTGGACGCCGCCCGTCAGCGCGTGGAGCGCGTGGTGGCGGCCTCGCATCAGGTGCGCGGCGCGCTGGAAGCCCTGGGCGTGCTGCCGGTGTACACCTGCGGTGAGCCCCGGCGCGCCTTCCTCGGCGCCGCCGCGCAGGACGTGCGCACGCGGTGGTCCTGCGCCCGCGCCGAGGTGGAGCCCCATGACAGCGTGACGGACCGCGTGGTGCTCACCTTCGATGAGGGCGGCTGTGACGTGCACGGCCTGCGCTTCGCCGGCCAGGCCGCGTTCCTCTACCGCGGCGGCGAGGACCTCATGGAGGTGGAGGCGGACCTGCGCGGGCTGACGGTGGACGGACACCCGCTCCAGGCGGAGGTGGGCTACGGCACCTGCGGCGACGAGACGCGCCTGTGGGCGGACGCGCAGGGCGGCGTCCCTGGACGCCAGGGCCACACGTTCCGCGTCGATGGCCGCGTGGGCCTGCGCGCCGGCCTGCCCGTGCTGGGCGGCACGTCGCTGGTGCTGGAAGGCCCAGGCGAGCTGACGGGCCCTCATGGCACCGACCGCCTCACGCTGACGGGGCTGCACTACGAGGTGGGCGAATACCTGCCGAAGGAGGGCACCGTGGTGCTGGAGACGGCGGACGGGCGGCGCGTGGAAGCCCGCTTCCAGCCCGTCCTGTGGCGCCTGGGCAAGGCCGAGGTGACGGTCGACGACCTGGAGCCGGTGACGGTGCCCATCGTCCGCTGAGCGGGCGCGCGCGAGGCAGCGCGCGCGGCGCGGACTTCCGCTAGGGTGTGACGCCGTGAGCGACGACGTTCCCCTTCCGGCATTCCGCGCCGTGCCCCGCACCGGCGTCATCTTCGTCACCGCCGAGGCCACCCGCCGCGGCTACCGCTCCAGCGACCCGGAGTGGTGCAACCTGGGCCAGGGCCAGCCGGAGACGGGAGACCTCCCCGGCGCGCCGCCCCGGCTGAACCAGGTCACCATCGACGTGGCCGACATGGAGTACGCCCCCGTCGCCGGCCTCTGGGAGGTGCGCGAGTCCATCGCCAGCCTCTACAACCGGCTCTACCGCCGGGGCCTGCCCAGCCAGTACAGCGCGGAGAACGTGTGCCTGTCCGGCGGCGGACGCGCGGCCCTCACCCGCGCCGCGGCCAGCCTGGGCGCCATCAACCTGGGCCACTTCCTGCCGGACTACACGGCCTACGAGGAGCTGCTGGACGTCTTCAAGGCGTTCACCGCCATCCCCATCCTCCTGGAGGGTGAGCGCGGCTACGCCTTCACCGCGGAGGACCTGCGGCGCGAGGTGCAGGGCCGCGGCCTGTCGGCGCTGCTCTTCTCCAACCCCTGCAACCCCACCGGCAAGCTGGTGCACGGCGAGGAGATGGCGCGCTGGGTGAGCGTGGCCCGCGAGCACGAGTGCGCGCTGCTCGTCGACGAGTTCTATTCGCACTACATCTGGACGGGCCGCCCCGGGCACCTGCCGGTGGAGAGCGCCGCCCGCTACGTGGAGGACGTGAACAAGGACCCGGTGGTCCTGTTCGACGGCTTCACGAAGAACTGGCGCTACCCGGGCTGGCGCATGACGTGGACGGTGGGGCCGCGGCAGGTCATCGAGGCCGTCTCCAGCGCCGGCAGCTTCCTGGATGGCGGTGGCAGCCGGCCGCTCCAGCGCGCGGCGATTCAGCTCCTCCAGGAAGAGCCCGTGGTGGCGGAGACGATGGCCATCCACAACGCCTTCCGGGAGAAGCGGGACCGCTTCCACTCCCGGCTGGAGCGCATCGGCATCCGCACGGACCGCGCGCCGGACGGCACCTTCTACGTCTGGGGCAACGTGTCCGGCCTGCCGGCGCCGCTCAACGACGGCATGGGCTTCTTCCGCGCCGCGCTGGACCAGAAAATCATCGCCGTGCCGGGCGAGTTCTTCGACGTGAACCCCGGCAAGCGCCGCGCGCGGCCCTCGCGCTTCCGCGGCTACGTGCGCCTGTCCTTCGGCCCCTCCCTGGAGACGCTGGAGAAGGCCCTGTCGCGGCTGGAGGCCATGGTGCTCCACTACTCGCGCACGCCGGGCCAGCCAGCGCCCTGACGTGAGCCGGCCCGGCCCCTCCACGCGAGGGTGCCGGGCCAGGACGCCTCACGCCGTGCTCAGCGGGGCGCGCCGCGCGTGCCGCGCTCGGGGACGACCCACAGGTAGAGCGTCCGCCCCTCGCTCTCCACCGTCTTGGCCGGCGCCCAGTCCCCCATGTCGAAGCTGTGCGACACGATGCGCGTGCCTGGCTTCAGCTCCGAGAGCAGCTTGGACTTGAGCCGCTCGTTGACGGAGGGCAGCAGGTAGAGCGTCACCACCGACGCGTCACTGATGTCCGCGTCGAAGAGGTCTCCCTGGCGGAACTCCACCTTGTTCTTCACGCCCGCCTTGCTCGCGTTCTGGTTGGCCTCGGCGATGCGCTCCGGGTTGATGTCCACGCCCACGGCGTGCTTCGCCCCGTGCTTCCGCACCGCGGAGATGACGATGCGGCCGTCTCCGCTGCCCAAATCATAGACGGTGTCCCCGGGCTTCACGCTGGCCAGGGACAGCATCCCGTCCACGGTGCCCTCCGGCGTGGGGACGAAGGGGACCTCGGGTGCCTGCACCGCGCTGCCCGCGGAGCCGCCGACCTGCACCGTCACCGTCTGCTGCGTCGTTGAAACACCCGCGGCGTTCGCGGCCATGCCCACCGTGAAGGTGAGAACCCCCATCATTCGCTTCATGTCGCCTCCTTCGTTCGCTGCAACTTGGAAGAACCCCCGCGGGTGCGCGCCGTCTCCACGGCGAGGAGCACACCGCCGGTGCCCAGCACGGCGAGCCCCGCGAGCGCGCCCATGCCGGTGAAGGCCAGACTGGAATAGAGGACATAGGCGCAGATGCCGATGAAGAGCAGCGGCGTGAGCGGATACAGCGGCACGCGGAACGGCCGTGGCGCGTCCGGCTCACGCACGCGCAGCACCAGCAGCGACACGCCCGTCAGCAGGAAGAAGAACCAGAAGACAGGCGCGGTGTACTCCACCATCGTCTCGAAGCCCCGACGAGTCAGCGTCCCCAGCCCCACCAGCACAAGGGAGATGGCCCCCTGCACCAGCAGCGCGCGGGACGGGCCATTGGACTTCGCGTGCCACTGCCCCAGGCCGTTGAACAGCACGCTGTCCCGCCCGAAGGCATAGTGGGTCCGCGCGCCGGTGAGCACCGTGGCGTTGGCGGACGTCAGCGCGGAGATGGCGATGAGGACGCTCAGCACCAGCGCGCCCCCGCTGCCCACCGCGCGCTGCATCAGGTCCGCGGCCACCGCCTCCGAGCGCGCCATGCCCTCCAGGCCCAGGCCGCGCAGGTAGGCCACGTTGACCAGCAGGTACAGCGCCGTCACCAGCCCGATGCTCGCCAGCAGCGACCAGGCGATGGTGCGCCGCGGGCCCCGCACCTCCGAGGACAGGTAGGCCACCTCGTTCCAGCCGCCATACGTCAGCAGCACGAACACCATGGCCAGGCCCCAGGCCGTGCCCGACGCCGCGGCCGGCGCGGGCGCGGCCCCCGCGGCGCCCAGGGCGGGGGTGAACAGCAGCCCTACGATGATGACGGCGCCCACGCCCAGGACCTCCAGGGCCGTGAGCAGGTTCTGCGCGCGCGTCCCCTGCCGGAGCCCGGCGATGTTCACCGCCGTCAGCCCCACCACCAGCGCGGCCGCGTAGACGGGCGACGAATACGGCCCCAGGGGGAAGAGCTGCGTGGCGTAGTCCCCGAAGACGAAGGCCAGCAGCGCGATGGAGCCGGTGGGGATGACGGTCAGCCGCGCCCACGCGAAGAGGAAGGCGGGCCCCTTGCCCAGCGCGCGGAACAGGTAGTGGTACTCCCCGCCCGGGTGCGGCCAGGCGCTGGCCAGCTCCGCGTAACACAGCGCGCCCACCAGCGACGCGACGCCGCCCAGGAGCCACGTGAGCAGCATGGCTCCGCCGCTGGCGGACTGCGCGGCCACCAGCGAGGGCGCCTTGAAGATGCCCGCCCCCAGGACGATGCCCACCGTCAAGGCCATCACATCCGTCACCCGCAACGACGGCGACGGCGTGGCCTCACCACGCTCGACGACTTCCAATCCTGCTTGCGGCTCTTGCATGGTGTTGTGCTCCACGCGCCTCGGCAGCCCCCGCCGTCCGGCGCAACTTGAGGCCGGGGTCCGGCCGTGGGGAGGATGAGCCTAGAGAGCGCCCCCTCTCCGTCCATGAGACGGAGGGCTCCTCCGCACTGCCGTGGACAGGGCGCCACCTCCGGACTGGCGAGCGGACACCTCCTCGTCCCCGACGCGGTGGCTCTATGCTGGGCGTCAATGAGACTCCCGTCGTCCCGGCTGGCCCTGCTGTGTCTGCTCTACTTCGTGCAGGGCCTGCCCTTCGGCTTCCAGGCCACCGCCCTGCCGGTGTACCTGCGCTCGCAGGGCGTATCGCTGACCACCATTGGACTGCTCGGCGCGCTGTGGCTGCCCTGGGCCCTCAAGGCGCTCTGGGCGCCCCTGGTGGACCGGTATGGCTCGGCGCGCATCGGCCGGCGCAAGTCGTGGATTCTGCCCATGCAGGCGGGGCTCGCGGCCAGCTGCGCCGCGGCGGCCGTCGCGGCTTCGCGGGACGCGCTGCCCGTCCTGCTGGCGCTCATCTTCCTGATGAACCTGTTCGCCGCCACGCAGGACATCGCGGTGGATGGCTTCGCCGTGGACACCCTGCGCCCCAGCGAGCTGGGCCTGGGCAACACCGCGCAGGTGGTGGGCTACAAGCTGGGGATGCTGACGGGCGGCGGGCTGCTGGTGTGGGCCAGCGCGCGCATCGGCTGGTCCGGCCTCTTCGTCGCCATGGCGCTGCTGTGTCTGGCCGTCTTCACGGTGATGCTCTTCGCCCGGGAGGCCCCACCCGAGCCCCATGCCACGCCCGGCGCCCGGCGGGAGCCGGACTTTCGCGAGCTGTTCCAGCGGCTCAAGCAGGCGCTCCTGCTTCCGGGCGCGGGCTGGCTGCTGCTCTTCATCGCCACGTACAAGCTGGGCGAGAGCATGTCCGACGTGCTCTTCAAGCCATTCCTCGTCGACGCGGGCTTCACCCCCGCGCGGATTGGCCTGTGGGTGGGCACGTGGGGCACGGGCGCGTCCATCGCCGGCTCACTGGCCGGAGGCCTGCTGGCCTCGCGCATGCCGCTGCTGGGCGCCGTGGGGCTCACCGCGTCCCTGCGGGTGGTGCCCCTGGTGGGACGGTGGCTGCTGGCCACGGGCGGCGTCACCGACGCGGGCGTCATCGGCGTCACCCTGGCCGAGGAGTTCTTCGGCGGCGCCCTCACCACGGTGATGTTCGCCTTCATGATGTCCCGCGTGGACCGCCGCATCGGCGCCACGCACTACACGCTGCTCGCCAGCCTGGAGGTCTGGGGCAAGGCGCCCGCGGGCCCACTCGCGGGCTGGCTCGCGGACGCAAGGCACGGGCTCGGCCTGGGCTACGCGCCCGTCTTCTTGCTGGGCATCGTCCTGTCCGCGGCCTTCCTGGTGCTGCTGGTGCCCATGCGGCGTCGGCAGCCCGCTCCGAGCACCGCGCTCAACACCGCGTGAGTCGAGGCCACACGGCGGACGGAGCCTGGAGCGCCGTCAGCCCTCCACGGGCGGCGTGTCGGGGAGCTCCGCCGAGCGCCACATGTACCAGCTGGCCACCGAGCGCCAGGGCCTCCAGCGCTCGCCAAAGGCGAACAGCGCCTTGGGCTTGGGCATCTCCGGCAGGCCATAGGCCTTCATGAAGCCCTTGCGCACGCCGTAGTCGTCCACGGGCAGCACGTCCGGCCGCTCGAGCTGGAACATGAGCAGCATCTCCACCGTCCACTGACCAATGCCGCGCACCTGGGTGAAGTGCTCGATGAGCTCGGCGTCGTCCATGCGCCGCACCTTGGCCAGCGGCGGCACGGTGCCGTCCAGCGTCTTGCGCGCCAGGTCCTGGAGCGCGGCCAGCTTGTTGGCGGACAGGCCCGCTTCGCGCAGCGACGTGTCCGGCACCGTCAGCAGCGCCTGGGGCGTGAACTTCCGTCCCGAGCCCACGCGCTCGCACACGCGGCCGAAGATGGTGGCGGCCGCCTTGCCGTGGAGCTGCTGGTAGACGATGGACTCCGCCAGCGCGCCGAACGGGCTGTGCAGCGGACGCACCTGGAGGCGGAAGGGGCCCACCTGCTTCATCAACGCGCCCAGCGTCGGGTCCGCGCGCGACAGAGCACGGCGGACCGCGGGCGTGTAGTAGCTGGGGTATCGAATGACGTCGGGAGGAGGACGTGGCATGGGCGGCGACCATGATGCCGCCGCCCAGCCCCCTTCACGCAACCCGATTCGCGCGGCAAGACGCGCCGCGGCTCAAATCGGCGCGGCGTGCTCCGTCTCGGACGGGACCTGGGTGCGAGGCTCGCCTTCCATCAGCTCCTCGAACTCCTGCTGCATCTGGACGCCCAGGTCCACGAGCTGCTCCTTGGACAGGAGCTTGCGGACCTTCTTGAAGAGCTCGCCCTCCTCCTCTTCGACGTGGTGCTCAATCTGCTCCTGGAGCACCTGCATCTTCGCGTCGAACTCATCGTCCGACGGCTCCAGGTCCAGCAGGTCGGCGATGAGGCGCTTGGCGGACAGGTGCTCCTCGGCGGCCTCGCGCAGCAGGTCCTCCGTGTCCTGGGCCTTGGCCGCGGGATAGAAGTACTGCTCCTCGATGGAGGCGTGCGCGCTCAAGCGGTCGGAGATCATCTCGAAGAGCTCCTGGCGCTTCACCTCCGCACCCTCCGAGAGCTTCTCGTACTTCTTGAACAGCTTCTTCACCTCGTCGTGCTGCTGCGTCAACAGTGCGATAGCGTCCATGTTCGCCCTCTCCCGTGTGGATGATGTGTCGTGTTGAGGTGTGAAGACGTGTGGCTCAGCTCGGCAGCTTCTTCGTCGGCAGGTCCTTCACCGCGGGGCCGTTGAGCACCTTGCCGGTGGGACTGAAGCGCCCCCCGTGACAGGGACAGTCCCAGGAGCGCTCCGCGCCGTTCCAGTGCACGTGGCAGCCCAGGTGCGTACACACCGGGGACACCGCGTGCGAGGTGCCGTCCTCCGCGCGGTACACCGCGACCTTCTGTCCCGCCACCTCCAGGACCTTGCCCTCGCCGGGCGCCACGTCCGCCAGCCGGTGCCCGTCAGGCCGTGACAGGCGGTCCGCGACGAAGTGGAAGGCGACCTCCGCGTTCTCCTGGATGAAGTCCTTCGCGCCCGCGTGCGGCTTCACCCGCGTCGCCGAGTAGAGCGCGGCGAAGGGGTTCTGCTTGTCGAGGATGGCGTCGGAGAGAATCATCCCCGCCAGCGTGCCGAACGTCATGCCCGTGCCGGAGAAGCCGGTGGCCACGTACACGTGGCGGCTGGCCGTGTTGCGGCCGATGTAGGCCAGCCCGTCCGCGGGCTCGATGACCTGGCCAGACCAGCGGTGGGTGATGTCCGTCACCGGGAAGCGCCGCAGCGTGTACGCCTCCAGCGCGGCGTAGCGCCGGGGGGTGTCCTCGTCGGTGCCGACCTTGTGGTCCTCGCCGCCCACGATGACGTAGGCGCGCCCGTTCACCTGCTGCGTGCGGATGTAGTGATAGGGCTCCTGGCTGTCTTGGTACTGGCCCGGCTCCAGCGGTCCGTTGAGCGGCCCCGCCACCGCGTAGGTGCGGTAGGGGTAGAGCTTGGTGTGCATGGCCACGCGATTGAGCGGCGTGGTGGTGGCCTCCACCACGGCCGCGGCGGTGACGGTGCCCCGGTCGGTGACGACGCGGCAGGGCGCGCCGCCATGGACCTCCGTCACCCGCGTGTTCTCGAAGAGGTGGCTGCCGTCACCCGGAATCCGGTCCGCCAGCGCCAGCAGGTACTTGCGAGGATGGAAGAGCGCCTGGTCCTCCACCCGCAGGGCCCCCTTCACGGGGTACGGCAGCGGCACGTCCTGGGTGAAGGACGCCAGCAGACCGGCCTCGCGCGCGGCGGTGACCTCGTGGTGCAGGTCCGCCAGCTCGCGCTCCGTCTCCGCGTAGCGGTACATGGGCACGCGCTGGAAGTCACAGTCGATGCCGAGCTCGTCGACCAGCGCGGCGATCTGCTCGATGGCCGCGCGGCTGGAGGACGCCGCGAGCTGGGCTCCCTTCTCCCCGAAGTCGCGCCGCAACGTGGTGTAGGGCGTGTCGAGCACCTCGGTGAGGTGCGCGGTCGTCTGGCCCGTCTGCCCCGACAGGATGCGGTGCATGTCCAGCACCGCCACGCGCTTGCCAGCACGCTTCAGGAGCCACGCCGTGGTCAGCCCCGCCATTCCCGCACCAATGATGGCCACGTCCACCGTCACGTCGCCCGGCAGCGCCGGGAAGTCGCGCGGGGGGGCCGTCACCGTCCAAAGCGACCTGTGCGCCCGCTGCTCGTCATCCATGGCCCAAGGCTAGGAACGGGGCCCCGGAGCGATAAGCCATGGGAGCGGGCCACGCGGCTGCCTGCCTACCCAGCTTCGAAGCGCGGCAGATGTACACGGGCGAACATTGTCAGCCCGCTCGTGTTCGCAAATCACGGTGCGGGCAAGCCTGTCCTGGGGTGGCTCGCCGTCGCGCGCTACAAGACCTGGCCCCAGGAGCCAAGGAGCTTCGACGATGCCCGTGGAAAGATTGGCTGGGAGCGCCAGCCTCGTCGACGTCCTGGACCGGGTGCTGGACCGGGGTCTGCGCTGGGACGCGAACGTCCGCGGGCAGGCGCTCCGGGACTGGCCACCCGCGTCCACGCACCCCATCGTGGTGAAGTTCGTGGAGGTGCGAACGCCCACCCCTCCTTCCCGCGGAGCCTGACGCAGTGGCCCCTC
>NZ_JAAIYB010000156.1 GCF_010894475.1 Myxococcus vastator | reverse complement strand
GTCGCGGGAGGCGCCCTGGGTCTCCTCGGCGCGCACGGCCCAGCCGTCCATGGCGGAGTTGTCACAGCCGGGCAGCGAGCGGGAAGCGGTGACGGGGGCGGCGAGGAACCGGCCCTGGGCATCGAGGAGCGGCACGCGCTCGGGCGCCGCCGGGGCGATGGCGTCGAGCGCGGCCAGCCGGGCGGAGTCGAGGGGCATGAGGGGCATGGAGGCGCCGCAGCCTATGACGTGGAGCGCGCGCCGTGTCCACGGGGGCAAGGGACGCATCGTCTGCTTTCTTCCTCTGGGGGCGTGCGTGGGCGGAAAGGTAAGGTGGCCGCGGCGGGCGCGCGCACGGGGCACGGGCATGGAGCGGAGCCACACGGAGTTTCCGGAGGTGACGCTGGCCATCCTCGCGGGAGGCCAAGGCCGGCGCCTGTCTGGCGTGCCCAAGGGGCTGTTGGAAGTGGAGGGGCGCACGGTGCTGGAGCGGCTGCTGGCGCTGGCCCCGTGCTTCGAGGACGTCTTGCTGGTGGCGAACGTGCCCGGGCCCTACGCGCGCTTCGGGCTGCGCACGGTGGTGGACGTGGTGCCAGGGAAGGGCGCGCCCGGTGGTGTCCATGCGGCGCTGGGGGCGGCGCGCACGCCGTGGGTGGTGGCGGTGGCGTGCGACATGCCGTTCATCACGACGGAGGTCCTGCGGGTGTTGCTGGGCGCGCGGGACGACGGTGTGGACGCGGTGTGCTTCGAGGTAGGGGGGCGGCTGGAGCCGTTGCTCGCGGTGTACCGGTCGGCGCTCGTGCCCGCGTGGGGGGAGGCGCTGGCGGCGGATCCGTCAATGCGGGAGCTGTTGTCCGGCGTGCGCACGCGGCTGTTGTCCGAGGACACCTTGCGCGCGGTGGATGCGTCCCTGCGGTCCCTGGCGAATGTGAACACCCCCGAGGACCTGGCGCGCTACGGCGTGGCGCTGCCGTCATGGCGGGGGTGAGGGCTCAAGGCATGTGAGGGTACCGCTCCACGCGTCCCTCTGGAGAAACGGCATACAGCTCGAACCAGTCGTATTCCAGGGTCAGACCTGGGCCGAACTCCGGGCACTTGTCGACCCTGCGGTTGACCCGGACGAAGTACCACCCGGACTGGTAGCCAACGACGAACTCCAGGGCGCGGGGTGAGAAGGCACACGACTTCGTGGCGGTCTTCGGAAAGCGCTTCATGACCTCCTGAAGCGCTGCATGCGCGGCCAGGACCGCCGGACCCTCCAACGTTCCAAGAGGCTCCAGCTCCGTTTCAGGCCAGGGGATGGTGGCCGACGTAGTGGAAACAGTGCCTGCGTCGATGGCGGGCATGGGATGGACTCCCCCGTCCGCGAGCAATGAGACGAACACGAGCAGGTGATGCGGGCTCATCATGTGGCACCTCTGGGACCCGAACCTCATTCCGATGGAGGAGACACCATTCTCTGGCAGTGTGCTGTAATGACTCCTCTTATTATCCGAGCAGCCAACCAGGCAGCACCCCCCTGCGTCACCATGACTCATGGACCACGGCGCCCGGGGGTGGGAAACAGGCGGGGGAGAACCTCATGCTGAAGACCCCTCTTGGACGTTTCCGCGCCATCGCCCTCGCGGAGGGCCTGTCTGTCATCGCGCTCTTCTTCATCGCCATGCCCTTGAAGTACGCCCTGGGCATGCCGCAGGCGGTGAAGTTCACCGGCTGGGTCCACGGCCTGCTCTTCGTCCTCTACCTCTTCGCGCTCATGGAGGCGGCCATCACCTGCCGCTGGTCCTTCGTGCGCGTGGTGGGCGGCGTCTTCGCGTCGCTGCTCCCCTTCGGCACCTTCGTCTTCGAAGCGCGCCTGCGCCGCGAAGCGGCCGAGCCGGCCGTCGAGCCCGCGCGCTGAGGCGCGTCGCGCACCGGACGTGACAGGTGGGCCGCCCTCGCACCGAGGCCGCCCGGAGTTCGCGTGGGTGGCCAAGCTGTGCCAGCATCCCGCGCGTTCTCCGACGGGAGGTCAGCATGGAGCGCGGCAAGTGGGACACGCCAGAGGATGTGGAGCGCGAGCTGAGCTCGCGGCTCGCGCTCGTGGAGGCGTCCGAGGGGATTCGCGGCATGCACTTCGCCGCCGTCCTCGACACGGTGCGCTTCCTCGGCGGTGAGCAGGCGGTGGCGCCCATCCAGCGGGGCGGTGACTACCCCGCCGACCTGGACACCACCGAGCTCTACCCCGTCCCGCCCTTCATGCGCGTGTTCTTCTCCGCGGCCCGGCTGCTGGCGCCGCAGCTCGGCGGCGTCGAGGAGGCCATGCGGCAGATTGGCGTCCAGGGCACGCTGGCCTTCATCAACTCCATGTTCGGCGCCGAGGTCCGGCAGCAGGTGGGCGGCGAGCCCAAGCGCCTCGTGGAGATGCTCCCCGAGGCCTACCACATGGCCATCAACTTCGGAGAGCTGCAGGTGGCGTGGACGGGCCCGCGCTCGGGCCGCATCCACATGCGCCGCATCTTCACCCCCGTGGCCTACAACGAAGGCATGCTCGAAGGCGCGCTGCTGGCCGTGGGCGCCCAGGACATCCAGGTGCGCGGCGGCCAGACGTCCCTGCTGGACAGCGAGTACACGCTGTCCTGGGACCACTGACCCGCCGCGGGACATCGACGTGACTGTTCACAACCATGACGAAATAAATGCTGCTCCGCCGCGCCCATTGGCTAGAAGTGGTCGCCGAGCGCCCGGACATGTGCCCCGGGCCTACGCAACGGAGGGACGTCTCATGAAGGCAGACAACTGGAAGAGCCTGGCCGCGGTGGCGGGCGTCATGATGTCGGTGAGCGCCGGCGCGCAGGAGTCGTCGGGGAGCTTCGGTTCGGAGGGGCAGTTCGTCATCAGCACGGATGCCTCCGCGAGCCTGGGGTACTCCACGCAGGGCAGCGGCGTGGGCTACATCTTCCTGGAGCCCGGCGCGGACTACTTCCTCAAGAAGAACCTGTCCGTCGGTAGCGGCCTCCAGGTCCGCGCGCTCTTCGGCGGCGGTGACACGGTCGCCGCCTTCGGCCTGAACGCGCGCATCGGCTACAACATCCCGCTCACCGAGCGCGTCTCCGTGTGGCCCAAGGGCCAGGTGTCGCTGTACATCGGCGACGACATCCTGCCCTTCGCCAACCAGTCGCTCCCCGCCGACGTCACCGTCATCCTGGAGGGCTACGCGCCCTTCCTCTTCCACGTGACGCCGCACTTCTTCGTGGGCGGTGGCCCGCGCCTGGCCTTCGGCCTGGGCGGTGACGTGGAGGTGAACTTCAGCGTCGCCTCCACCATCGGCGGCTACTTCTAGGCTCCGCCCGGCCGCGTCCCGCAGGGCGCGGCCGTGTGTGGGGGCACCCGGGGCCCGCTTCATTTCCAGGCAATGGCCTCGGGCCGCCGCCGCCGTCAGTGGCTCCGCTGCTGACCGGGCCCGCCCTCTCGCGACAGGTTCAGCGCGGTGCCCACCAGCGCGAGGTGACTGAAGGCCTGCGGGAAGTTGCCCGCCATCCGGTGGGCCACCGGGTCGTACTCCTCGGACAGCAGGCCCACGTCGTTGCACAGGCCCAGCAGGCGCTCGAACAGCTCGCGCGCCTCGCCCTCGCGGCCCAGCAGCGCCAGCGCGTCCGCCAGCCAGAAGCTGCACGCCAGGAAGACGCCTTCTCCCGGGGGGAGGCCATCCCGCGTCTCGTGCGTGTGGTAGCGGCGCACCAGCCCGTCGTGGCACAGCTCGCGGCGGACGGCCTCCACGGTGCCGCGCACGCGGACGTCGTCGGGCGGGAGGAACCCCACGATGGGAATCAACA
This sequence comes from Myxococcus vastator, assembly GCF_010894475.1. GTDB lineage: Bacteria > Myxococcota > Myxococcia > Myxococcales > Myxococcaceae > Myxococcus > Myxococcus vastator. The sequence goes on along the minus strand of NZ_JAAIYB010000156.1, from coordinate 13,162 downwards.
GCAGGCTGGCGTCCAGGGCCCGGCCGCCAAAGGCCTGGGTGAAGGTGTTGCGGCGCGTGTCGTAGCCCCGCGCGCAGATGTCCGCGTGCATCCGCGCGCGCAGCGCCTTCCAGCGCTCCACCTGCGCGCCGCGCATGCCCCGCAGGTTCGCCGTCTTCACCATCCGGTCCATGGCCACCCAGGCCATCACCTTGGAATGGGTGAACTGCTGGCGCCCGCCGCGCACCTCCCAGATGCCCTCGTCGGGCTGGTCCCAGTGGCGCTCCACGAAGCGGAGCAGGTGCACGCTCACGTCCCAGGCCTCGGCGTCCGAACAGACGCCGTGGCGGAGCGCGTGGTAGAGGCAGTCGGCAATCTCGCCGAAGACGTCCAACTGGAGCTGGCCCACGGCGGCGTTGCCGATGCGCACCGGGCGCGAGCCCGCGAAGCCCGGCAGCCAGGGCAGCTCCAGCTCGGTGGCGCGGCGCTCTCCAGCCACGCCGTAGAGGATTTGCAACTCGTCGGGCTCTCCGGCCACCGCGCGCAGCAGCCAGTCCCGCCAGGCCTGGGCTTCCTGGGTGTAGCCGGCGTCCAGCAGGGTCAGCAGCGTCAGCGTGGCATCGCGCAGCCAGCAGAAGCGGTAGTCCCAGTTGCGCACGCCGCCCATCCGCTCCGGCAGGGACGTGGTGGGCGCGGCGACCATGCCACCCGTGGGGGAGTAGGTGAGCGCCTTGAGGGTGATGAGCGAGCGCATCACCTGCGCGCGCCAGGGACTCTCGTGGATGCAGCGGAACGCCCAGGCGCGCCACCACCGCTCCGTGTCCTCGCGCGTGAGGAACGGGTCCGGCGGCTGCCGGGGCGCAGGCAGGTGGGAGGGATGCCAGGACAGGACGAAGGCCCGGCGCTGTCCTTCCGGCACGCAGAAGTCCGCCAGCACGTGGCTGTGCTCCAAGCGCAGCGGCAGCTCCGTGGACAGGTAGAGCGCGTCCGGGCCGGCCTGGGTGCTCACGCCGCCCGGAATCAGGCGGGCCCAGGGCGTGCGGTCGCCGTAGCCGAAGCACGGGGCGAACGCCAGTTGGAGCGGCACCTGTCCGGCGCGGGCCTCCACGATGCGAATCAACCGCGGCGTGTCCGTGTCCTCGCGCAGCGGCATGAAGTCGCACAGGCGCACGATGCCGGTGTCGGTGTGGAACTCCGTCTCCAGCACCAGCGTGTCGCGCACGTAGCGGCGGTGGACGCGCCGCACGGGCGCCGTGGGGGCGATGCGCCAGAAGCCATGCCGCTGCTCACCCAGCAACGCCGCGAAGCACGCGTCCGAGTCGAAGCGCGGCCAGCACAGCCAGTCGATGGCGCCGTCATTCGCCACCAGCGCGGCGCTGTGCGTGTCTCCAATGAGGGCATGGGCTTCAATGGGCAGCGCCATGCGGGAAAGCTAGGGACGTCCCCCGTGGCGTGTCCCTCCAGGGGCGCTCGGCGCGGCGAGCCGTCCACGGGCCCCGGGGAGGGCGGAGGCGCGGGCAGCCGCTCGCTCGCGACGCATCGGCGCCATGCGACGAGACATGGGGAACATGAGCAGGGAGTGTCGCGATGCGCGAGCCGGCCCCGGTATGGGGTTGCCTCGGACATGGCTGTCCATGCGGGCCGGTCCGAACGTGGTGGGCGTGGGTCCTGACGCGCGGGTCTTCACGAGGGCGCGCGGTCTGGTGTTTCATCCGCATGTTTCACCCGCATGCGGGCCTTGCGCGGGCCCCGCACGCCCCGCGGGGAGGCGCGCACTGCTTCCTACCCACGTAGCAGGTTGCGCAGCAGGAAGCCCAGATTGGCGGGGCGCTCGGCCAGCCGGCGCATGAAGTACGGGTACCAGTGCCGTCCGTACGGCACGTAGATGCGCACCGGGTGACCCTCCCTCACGAGTCGTTCCTGCAAGTCCCTGCGGATGCCGTACAGCATCTGGAACTCGAAGGCGCCGCGCGGCAGTCCGCGCTTCGCCGCGTGGTCCAGTGTCGCTTCAATCATCCGTTCATCGTGCGTGGCGATGCCGTGATACACGCCGCTGTCGAGCAGCACCCGCAGGGTGCGAACGAAGCTGGCATCCACGTCCCGCTTGTCTGGGAAGGCCACGTCGGGCTTCTCCAGATAGGCGCCCTTGCACAGACGAACGCGGATGCGCTGTGCGCACAGCGCCTTCGCGTCCTGCTCCGTGCGCCGCAAGGCGCTTTGCAACACGGCGCCGACATGGGGCTCGCCGAACTCCGCGCGCAGTTGACGCACGATGTCCAGCGTCACCTGGGTCACCGAGCTGTCCTCCATGTCGACGCGCACGAAGGAGTCGCGGGCCGCGGCCTCGGCCACCACCGTGCGCGCGTTCTCCAGGGCCAGGGCTTCATCGAACAGCAGCCCGCACTGGGTGAGCTTCATCGACACGTTGGCCCGCACGCCCACCTGGTCGATGCGGGCCAGCAGCCGCTGGTACTGGCGCACCTCCTCCCGCGTCTCCCCGGGCGTCTGGACGGCCTCGTTGAGGTGGTCGAACGACGCCATGAGGCCGCGCGCGGACAGCGCCTTCACGGCGTCCACGGCCTCCTCCAGCGTCTCCCCGGCGATGAAGCGCGAGGCCAGTCGCCGGAAGGGGCGCAGGCGCATGGCGGCGTCCTCCAGGCCAGGGCGGCGGGCCAGGAACAGCAGGGCGGAGCGGGACAGGTGGGTGGTGTCGGTGGTCATGGCGTGGAGGGCGGCCTCAGTCCAGGTGGTGCCGGAGGAAGTCCCCGGCCAGCGTGTTGAAGGCCTCGGGGTGGCTCATGTAGGGCAGGTGGCTGGCGCCCCGGATGAGCGCCAGCCGGGCCCCGGGGATGTGGCGGGCCACGTCGCGGGCGGCGCGGGGTGGCACCAGCACGTCCCGGCCACCCTGGATGACGAGCGTGGGCACCTGGAGCTCATGGAGCCGGGGCATCAGGTTCGTGGTCAGGATGTCCCGCAGCCGGCGCAGCAGCTCCACCGGGGACAGCCGCCGGGCCTCGCGCACGATTTCGGCCCGGCCCTCCGGCGGCAACTGGCGGCCTCCCAGCACCCGGGCCACGGTGGGCGCCAGCAGGTACGCCAGGGGCCGGGGCGCGCGCACCAGGGTGGACAACGTCAGGGCCAGCCGGCGGACGCGGTGCACGCTGGCCACTGGTGACACGAGCACCAGCGCCTTCACCCGCTCCGGGTGGGCCAGGGCATACGCCATGGCCAGCAGGCTTCCGTAGGACGACCCCAGCAGGGCGAAGCGCCCCGGCAGCAGGGACTCCGCGTGGTCCAGCACCGCCAGGTTCCACAAGAGCGGGGGGTGGGTGGCGGGGGTGCGCAGGGGCGGCGTCCACATCAGCAGCCTCAGCGCGTCCGCCAGCGGCTCCATGGGCGCGAAGGAGCGGCCACTGGCCCCCAGCCCCGGAAGACACACCACGGTGCGTGCTTCATCCCTGTTGCCGTCTGGAAAGGTGAACAGGCGTACCGGTGTGCCTCGTACGGGACGCTGCTCACAGGGCAGGTGGGCATAACCCGTCTGGATGTCGTCCACCTCCGGGACGAGCGGCGGGCTTCGAGGGGGTCCTCCGGGGAGGGGTGACAGGGCTTCACGCATGGGAATGCCTCGTCAGGAGCCGCCGCACGCTGATGGCCACGGTGTCCCGGAAGGCCCGGAGGCTGGATTCACTGGCATCCGGAGGCGGCGGGGCGTGGGGTGTCCCCAGGTGGAAGGTGAGCCGCACGGGCCAGGGCAGGGGCCCCAGGCCCAGCACCAACGGCATCCGGTATTTGTCATCGTCCGTCAGGCGCACGCACAGGCGCTCCTCGCCCAGGGGCCACCGGAAGGTGTCATCCACCCCCTGGCCGGCGAAGGGCACCACCGGCACCCCGGCGCGGGCCGCCAGCCGCGCGAAGCCCAGCGCCCGCTCCCAGCGCAGCCGGTAGCGCCCCTGGCTGCGCTTGAAGGTCTCCCACGCGCCCCCCGGATAGCAGACGACCAGCGAGCCCGCCCGCAGCGCCGTCAGGGCGTTCTCCCGCGTCCCCTCCACGCCGCCCAGCCAGGGCAACACCGTGCGAATCAACGGGATGCGGAAGAACCCCCGCTCCGCCAGGCCCAATGGATAGCGGCCGGTGCCCTGGTGGAGCAGATGAAAGAAGGCCGGAGTCTCGTAACCCCAGACGCCGTGGTTCCCCACCAGCAGCACCGGGCCTTTCACGGGCAGGTGCTCGCAGCCCACCAGCCGCGCCCGGTGGTACAGGGCCGACAGCGCCGCGCCCTGCTCGGCGAGGCGGAACACGGCCCGGCGCAGGCTGGCGAGCGGGGCATCCATGGTGGAAAAACATGGAGATGCGCGGCGCCCCCAGCAGGCGGCGCCTCCCTCCTGGCCGCCGGGCAGCCAGGCGCCCCTGAGACAGGGGCGGCCCCGACAGTGGGGGGGGCATAGGAGTTTGAGTAATGCCAGCTTGCAGGCATACTCAGGTTGTCTGCTTCCGGGTGCATGCCGAACGTTCCGGCATGGGCAGCCCGTTCGACCTCCTCATCGACCAGCATCGGGAACTGGAAGCGCGTCTCGAGCGTCTGGCATCGGGTGTGGAACCCGATGCGCAGAGGGGACTGACGGCGGAGTTGCTGACATTGCTGAGGCTTCACTCCCGACTGGAGGAGCGCTGCCTCTACCCGGTGATGGCGCGGGTGGAGGGCCGTGAGGCTTGCCGTGAGCAGACGGAAGACCATCTCACCATGCGCGAGCTGATGGCTGAGCTGGAGGAGCTGCCCCCGGGCCATCCCGAGTGGCAGGCGCGTCTGTTGACGCTGGAAGACCTGTCGGTGGCGCATTTCCAAGAAGAGGAGAATGCACGCCTGCCCCAGCTCATGATTGCCCTGGATTCCCTGTCGCTGGACGACCTGCGCCGTGATTTATCGGCCACCTGGGACGACCTGCTGCCACGCCCCCAGGTGTTCCAGGTGGCGGGGGAGGCCCCCCTGCTGGAGTCCCTGCACTGGGACGGTTAGGCCCCGGAGGCCGCCGGGAAACAGGTGAGACCTGCGACAACGGGGCGAATGGTCCGTTGTTCAGTCACAACTTTTATCTCTTCCTTTAGACAAAACCTTTTTTGGAAGGTAAGGGTATGGGCAGCATCACAAGCATCGAGCATCAGCCCCCCCGTACTGCATGACTCTTGTCGTTCCCAGGTGAGGATTCAACGAATGTCCGTGGATAAAGCGTTTCGCGACATGATCCGCAATGAAATCGAGGTCCAGCTCAAGCCGCTGCGTGACGTGGTCGCGCGTCTGGAGGAGGGCACGGCGGACCTGGACGCGCTCCGCAACGTGGCCGAGCGCCTGGCCCCGCTGGCCGAGGTCGTCGGGCCCCTGTTCGGCGCCCAGATTCCCGCGGCCGCCAAGGGGGTCCGTCGTGGTCCGGGCCGTCCTCCCGCGGCGCGCAGCTCCGTGACGGCGGCGCCCGCGGCGGCGGGTGGCAAGCGTCGTGGCCGCAAGCCGGCGGCGGCGGGTGCTGACGGCGCGCGCGCGTGCGCCATCATCGGCTGCGGCAAGCCCAGCCGCACCAAGGGCTACTGCGCGGCGCACTACCAGAAGCTCCGCATGCTGGAGAAGACCCACCGCCGCCCGAGCGACTGGAAGGACTACGCCGACCCGGACAGCGTGGACGACATCAAGCTGCCGCGCGGACGCGCCGCGTCCAAGGCGTTGGCGGCTGCCGCTCAGGCTGGGCACGCAGGCTAGCCAGCGGCACGCTGCCCCGGCCCGGGCAGAGAGTGACCGCGCCCCCGTCGTTCCGCTCTGTCGTCGGGAGAGGAATCGGGGTCCGCCCATGCGGGAGAGACTTGCCCGTGGGGGCTTGCACGAGCATGAATGCCCGGGCCCATGAACAAACGCGATTTGGAGCCTGGAATCATCACCGACCTGGCCGGAAGGACCACGTACGGTGACTACCTGCAGCTCGACCGGCTCTTGTCGGCCCAGGTGACGCGCTCGCAGCCGCCTCACCATGACGAGCTGCTGTTCATCATCCAGCACCAGACGAGCGAGCTGTGGATGAAGCTGCTCATCCACGAGTTGGGCGCCTGCATCCGTTACGTGCAGGCGGACCGGCTGGAGCCGTCGTTCAAGATTTTCGCGCGCGTGGCGCACATCCAGCGGATGCTCTTCGAACAGTGGAGCGTGTTGGAGACGCTCACGCCGAACGAGTACCTGGAGTTCCGCGACACGCTGGGCAGCTCCTCTGGCTTCCAGAGCTTCCAGTACCGCGCGCTGGAGTTCCTGCTGGGCAACAAGGACGCGCAGGCGTTGACGCCCTTCCGCCACGTCCCCGCCATCCACGGCGAGCTGGAGCGGCTGTTCGAATCCCCCAGCCTGTATGACGAGTTCCTGCGCCATCTGTCGCGCATGGGACATCCGGTGCCGCAGAGCCACGTGCAGCGTGACTGGCGCAAGCCCTACGAGAAGAGCCCGGAGGTGGTGGAGGTGTTCCGCCGCATCTACCAGGACGCCGAGGCGCACTGGGACGCGTATGAGATGTGCGAGAAGCTGGTGGACACCGAGGAGCGCTTCCAGCTCTGGCGCTACCGCCACATGATGACGGTGATGCGCATCATCGGCTTCAAGCAGGGCACGGGCGGCTCGTCGGGCGTGGGCTTCCTGCGCAAGGCGTTGGACCTGCGCTTCTTCCCGGAGCTGTGGGACGTGCGCACGGAGCTGTCGCCGCCGCCGCGGCACCGGCCCTGAGGGGCTTGGCGGATGAGGCTCCCGCGCCCTGGGGCTGAGCAAACCTCGGATTTGCTTGCCACGGGGGCGGGGGCTCAGCGCTGGGGTCGTGCGCCCACGGCGGCTGCTCGTGGCCTTCTTCTTGCTCGTCTGGGGGCGTAGCGGCTGAAGAGGTTGGGCGCTTCTGGTGGGGGCGCCGTCCCTGTGGTCTGGTGTCGCCGAATCAGGAGCGCAGCGTGGACCCGAGCGCACGAGCCTTCTACGCATCACGCTTCGAGATTGCCTTCCTTCGGACGAAGGGGGAGGCGTTCCAGGACTTCTTTTCGACCATCATGGAGATGGCCTATCCCGCCGACTTCCAGCGAGTCCGGCCCTGGGGACGGCTGGGTGACCGGAAGAACGACGGATACCTCCAGTCCGAAAGGAAGCTCTTTCAAGTCTATGCACCGAAAGGCTTGGCGTCGGCTGAGACGGTACGGAAGATCGACGAGGACTTCACTGGGGCACTTCCGTACTGGAAGGAGCACTTCTCGACGTGGGTCTTCGTCCATAACGCGGAGGATGGGTTGGGACCTGAGGTCCTGAAGAAGCTGCTGGACCTGGGGGTGGCCCATCCTCAACTGAAGGTACTCCGCTGGGGCTTCGAGGAGTTGCGAGCGCAGGCTTTCCGCCTCTCGGAGTCGAGTCTTGCCAGGTTGTTTGGCCCTGCGCCGACCGTACGCAGCATGGATGCGCTGGGCATCGCGGACTTGCGACCGATTCTGGAGCACATCCCGCGGCTGCCTGCACCGGCGGACGCCGACTTGCGGCCAGTTCCCGCCGATAAGCTGGAGCGCAACCTGCTCTCGGAGCATGCCGCGGACCTGCTGAAGCTCGGGATGAGGCGTGCTTCGCTGGTCAGCCGTTACTTTGACGCGCGTCCCGATCCTACCGAGCGCGACGCCATCGCGCAGGCGCTGCGGGACAAGTATGAGGCGCTTCGGCGAACAGGCCTCTCGCCGGACAGCGTCTTTGCCGCCCTGCAGGATTTCGTGAACTCGGTGCGTGTGCCCACCCCTGAGCAGCAAGCCGCGGTCTTCGCCGTGCTCGCCTACTTCTTCGAGGAGTGCGACATCTTCGAGCGCGCACCCCAGAAGGAGGCGCCATGATTCTTCCGACCAAGGGAATCCGGGCGGATCGGGCGCTGCTGAGCGTGGGCGCGGACGTCCTGCGCCTGCTTGATGAGCCCAAGACGGTATCTCGAATCTGGGATGAGGTGCGCTCCGCATGGAGCATGCGAGAAGGCGCGTCCAGGCTGAGCTTCGACTGGTTCGTGCTGGCGCTCGACCTGCTCTACGTCCTGGGGGCCGTGGACATGGAGCAGGGGCGGCTCGCGCGCCGCAACTCGCGCTCTCAGGGACATGAGTCGCTGCCCTCTCCGTCAGGGGAGCTGGGGACATGATTCACCGCATCTTCAGTGACCTGCCTTCCTTCAAGCCCCTGCAACTGCACAGTGGGCTCAACGTGCTGCTCGCGGACAAGAGCCCGGGAGCCACTGACCGGCAGACGCGGAATGGCGCAGGCAAGACCAGCCTCGTGGAGCTGATTCACTTCCTGCTGGGCGCCAGGTCGGCACCGCGCTCCATATTCCGCATTGAGCCCTTGAAGGACTCCGCCTTCGGAATGGAGTTCGACCTCCGGGGGCGCAACATCGCTGTTTGCCGGTCAGGGGCGGAATCTGGACGCATCCAACTCGAAGGCGTGCCTCCCTCCTGGAGCGTTCCCGACGAGCTGTCCAACGATGCGTGGAAGGCCCTGCTCGGGGCGGCCATGTTCGGGCTCCCCCCTCCTGATGCTGGTAGAGCGGCGCCATCGTTCCGGGAGCTGATGGCCTATTTTGCCCGCCGCCAGACGGACGGTGGTTTCACGGCACCTGCGAAGAGCTCTGCCGTACAGCAAACGGGCTCGCAACAAACGGCCGTTACCTACTTGCTGGGATTGGACTGGAGCATTCCCCAGGAATGGCAGCGAATCCGAGAGCAGGAGGCCAGCCTCAAGGAGCTGAAGAAGGCTTCTGGAGAAGGCCCCCTCAGTCCCATCCTCGGCTCAGCGGCAACGCTTCGGACCCAGCTCGCGGTGGCGGAAGAGCGCGCCCGCCGACTGCGAGGGGAGATTGCGTCCTTCCGAGTGCATGCGCAGTACCACGAACTGGAGAAAGAGGCGTCACGGCTGACCCGTGAACTCAACGGGTTGGCGGATGACAACGCGCTCGATCGGCAGCGCGCGGAGGAACTGCGCGCCGCCGTCGTCGCCGAGGCACCTCCTACTCCGCCAGACCTCGAGCGGCTCTACGCGGAGGCTGGTGTCCACCTTTCAGGCGCGGTCCTGCGCCGTTTTGAGGAGCTCCAGGCGTTCCACGACTCCGTCGTGCGGAACCGGAGCTCCTACCTCAAGAGCGAGTTGGAGGCCTTGGAGCAGCGTGTCGAGGTGCGCGACCGCAAGAAGGGAGCGCTCGACCAGAGACGCGCGGAGGTCATGGAGATACTGCACTCGCACGGGGCGCTCGAGCACTTCTCCAAGCTGCAGACCGAGCTGTCGCGGGTGGAGGCTGAAGCTGAGACACTACGGCATCGGTATTCGGCGGCGGAGGCGTTGGAGAGCAGCAAGGTCACAATGGCCTTGGAGCGCGCGCGGTTGCTCACCCGTTTGCGGGAGGACTACCGTGAGCAGGAGTCCGTCCTGCGCAGCGCCATCGTCGCCTTCGAGGGGATCTCCAGCTCGCTCTACGAAGACGCCGGTAACCTGACGATCAAGGAAACGTCCAACGGCCCTTCGTTCGAGATCCAGATTCATGGTGCCAAGAGCAAGGGCATCCAGAACATGCAGATCTTCTGCTTCGACATGATGCTGATGCGCCTGTGCATCGAGCGCGGCAGGGGCCCAGGGTTCCTGGTCCACGACAGCCACCTGTTCGATGGCGTCGACGAGCGACAGGTCGCGAAGGCGCTCCAGCTTGGAGCGAAGCTGTCTGACGAACTGGGCTTCCAGTACATCGTGACGATGAACTCCGATGCGGTGCCGCGAGAGCTGCCCTCGGGTTTCTCTTTGGAGCGCCACGTTCTTCCGGTTCGGCTGACCGATGCCACGGAGGACGGAGGACTTTTCGGCATCAGGTTCGCGTAGTACGCAACAGGCTCGCGTCACGAGGTGACGTCGGAGCGGTGCGTGTCATGGGCGCGGGTTAGGCTTCACGCACCATGGACGCTGCCGAACCGCTGCTCTTCGACAAGGCGTACGTCCTCTGCTACCGCACCTTCGACATCGCGGAGGAGCTGGACCTGGAGCGCGCGCGCCGGGTGCTCACGGAGGACTCGCGCCGGCTCAAGCTGTCACGAGAGAACAGTCAGTACATCCAGCTGCCCAACCCGCCGCTGGCCTATGAGCTGGGCCGCCGGCCCCTGGCACTGCGGGATGGCCCCGTCACGGTGGATGTCACCGCGCGCCTGTTCGACCACGGCGCCGTGTCCATCATCCTGCAGGTGCCCGTCGTTCCGGGCACCTCGCTGGAGGTGCTCACGCGCATGGCGGACGAGCTCTATGACAGCCAGGCGCTGGAGGACCTGGCGTTGGAGCTGGTGGAGGGCGTGCGCCGCACCATCGCCTCCGCCGCGCAGGCGCCCCATCTCTGGGAGCAGAGCGAGAGCTACACCGTCATCTTCGCCGAGCACATCCGGGGCAACCCCACCGCGGAGGAGCTGATGTCGCGCGCGGACCTGGCCCGGCTGCTCCTGGGTGAGAGCGGCACGGTGCCGCTGTCCCCGCGTGAGAGCGAGTCCGTGCTCCAGTCGCGCTTCAGCTACACCATCCACGACCTGGTCGTCATCGACTGGAACAGCGCCTTCGTCTACGAGCCGTCCGGCTCGAGAGACATCCCCGACCTGCTGGAGATCGCCAACGCGCAGTTGCTGGAGTTCCGCTACTACGACGACCGGCTGGACACGCACATCACCCGCATCCACGAGAAGGTGCAGTCCGCGCGGCACGGTTGGGCCACGTTGTTCCGCAGCCCCTACCGCACCCTGGCCCGGCAGACGCTCTCCACGCTGGTGGACCTCAACGAGTTCATCGAGCGCGTGGAGAACAGCCTCAAAATCATCGGCGACTTCTACCTGGCCAAGGTCTACGAGAGCGCCGTGCGCCGCATGCGGATTCCTCCGTGGCAGGCCGCCGTCACTCGCAAGCAGCAGTTGCTGGCGCAAACGTATGGCCTGCTCAAGGGCGACGTGGACATCGACCGCTCCCACACGCTGGAGGCCGTCATCGTCCTGCTCATCGTGCTGGAAATCTTCTTCGCCTTCTTCCGCGTCTTCGAGCACTGAGGCACCCACGGGGAACCCCGTACTCCAGGGCAACACGCTGTGTGGTTTCCACGCTTCGTCCGGCATGGGAGAATGAGGCTTCGAGGCAGGGAGCCATGCGTCCGTGCCGGGGGGAGTGGGGCATGAAGGTGCCCGGAAAAAACGTGGGAGCCGCGGTGGACCGCATGTCGCGGGCCCTGGAGCGGCTGTCCGCAGCACCGCCGGTGGTGGCGGTGCTGGAGGAATTGCTGTGCCAGGCGTCCGCCACGCTGGGGGCCTCGGGTGCCTTCCTGTGCTGGTGGGGCGGGACGGGCGACTTGAGCACGCTCACCACGCACGGCGTGGACTCGGAGGCGTCCGCCCTCTGCGCGCAGCAGCTGCTGGCCCAGGCGCCCGCGCCGGGTGAGCCGCGCCTGCCCCGGGTGGTGGAGGACGTGTCACGAGACGCGCTGCTTGCCTCGGAGCCGGACGCCGTGCGGCGTCTGGGGGCGACGGCCTTGCTGTCCCAGCCGCTCTACTTCGCCTCCGGGCTGGGCGCCGCCGGTGTGCTGGGCGTGCTCTTCCGCGAGGCGTGGCGGCCACGGGAGGAGGACCTGCGGCGCTTCGGCCTCTCGGTGAAGCTGGCGGCGCTGGCGCTCGAGCGTGAGCGCATGGCGGAGACGCTGCGCCAGTCCGTGCTGTCCGCGCGGGCGGAGGTGGAGGAGTCGGAGGTGCTGCGGCTGCGCCGCTTCCAGGCGGTGACGGAGGCCTTTGGCCGTGCGCTGTCCTGGGACGAGGTGGCGCGCGTGGTGCTGGAGCAGGGCCTGCCCGCGGTGGGCGCGGACGTGGGCCTGGTGCACCTGGTGGAGCCGGACGGGACGCTGGCGTTGAAGGCCGCGCTGGGGGTGTCCAACGCGGAGCGAGAGGCGCTCCGGGTGCCGCCCTGGCGAAGCAGCGGTGTGCCGGCTCACGACGCGGGGGCGCCGGTGCGGCTGGAGACGCCAGCCGCGGTTCAGGACGTGCTGCCCGTGCCGGGCGCGCCGGTGTGGCTGGAGACGCCGGCCGCGGTGCGGGACGTGGTGCCCGCGCTGGCGGCACTGCGCGCGTTGGTGCTGCTGCCCTTGCACGTGGAAGGGCAAACCTTCGGCACGTTGTGCCTCGGCTTCCCGGAGGCTCGGCGCTTCTCCGCGCTGGAGCGGGCCTCCATCACCGGCCTGGCCCATGAGTGCGGCCAGGCGCTGGAGCGCGCGCGGCTGTACGCGCGGGAGCGCGCGGCGCGGCTCCAGGCGGAGGCCGCGGGGCAGCGCCTGCGGCTGTTGGCGGATGCGAGCGCGCTCGTGTCGGCGTCGCTGGACTGGGAGGAGACGGTGGCGGGCGTGGCGCGGCTGGCGCTGGGCCACTTCGCGGATGGCTGCGCGGTGGACTCGTACGAGGACGGCGTGGTGCGGCGGCTGGCCGTGCTCTATGAGAACCCGCAGTCGGCGCCGCGCGGGTTGGAGCTCTTGCGCTTCGCTCCGCAGGAAGGCAGCCCCACGTTGCTGGCGGAGGTGCTCGCCTCGGGGCGCCCGTGGATGATGGCGCGGCCCACCGCGGAGCCCGGGGACACAAGCACCGCGGCGGCGCGGCTGTACGCGGCCGCGCGCGAGCTGGGCGTGGGCTCGCTCATCCTGACGCCGCTGGTGGCGCGGCAGCGCACGCTGGGGGTGCTCACCTTCATGCGGAGCGCGACGTCCGCGCCCTTCGACATCCCGGACCTGTCCCTGGCCGAGGAGCTGGCGGGGCGCGCGGCGCTGGCCATCGACAACGCGGACCTGTTCCGCAAGGCCCGCGCGGCGGAGGAGGAGAGCCGGCGCGGCGCGGCGCGGCTCCACGTCCTGGTGCAGGTCAGCCACCTCATCGCGGAGGCGGGGCTGGACCTGTCCATGGTGCTGGAGGTGCTGGTGCGCAAGGTGTCGGAGGCGCTGGGGGACGCGTGCGTGCTCCAGCTGCTCTCCGAGGACAGGACGCGCCTGGAGCTGGTGACGGTGCACCACCCCAACGCGGAGGCCCGCGCGGTGCTGGACGCGTCCCTGCGGCGCTGCCCGGGGCCTGTCTCTTATACACAACTGACGCTGCCGACGAAGCTAGAAGTGTAGAT
>NZ_JAAIYB010000155.1 GCF_010894475.1 Myxococcus vastator | reverse complement strand
GGCCCCCCGCCGTCCAGCTCCTCAACGGCTGAGCGACGCCGCGACTCACGACCCCCCCGGCCATGACGCTTACCTTGAAATTCCACGACTCTGTCAGCCACCTGGGCGACGCGGAGCTGGATACCCTCACCTCCGAGTCGAGCGTCTTCTTCGGCCGGCGCTGGTTCCGCATGCTGGACGCGGTCGACCTGTCCGCCATGGCCCGGGGGGAGCTGTCCCTGCGATATGCCATTGCGTATCAGCAGGGCACTCCCGTCGCGCTGTGCCCGTGTTTCATCACCCGTAGCAAGACCATCTACACGCCCTACTCGCTGGAGCACTTCCTCTTCACCAGTTGGAAGAAGGGCTTCGCCAACGGGCCCGCCTGGAGCCGGGTGGCCGTCGCGGCGGCGGACCTCTACCGCAACGTGGCCTGGCGCACGGGCGCCGGCTTCGATGGCGGCGTCTTCGTCACCAGCCCGCTCAGCATGCGGAGCAGCATCCACTGCGCCGCGCAGTCCGTGGAGGTCGCGAAGCAGGCTCGGGAGCTCATCCTCCAGGGGCTCCGGGAGCTCGCCACCCATGAGCGGCTGCCGCTCTACTTCTACGGCGTGGAGCGGGATGACACGACGCTGAGAGACGCGCTGACGTCCGCGTCGTTCCAGGAGATCTTCATCTACGACGACAACGTCATGGATGTCCCAGGAGACACATTCGACGCCTACCTGGGCCAGTTCAAGAGCGACGTCCGGCGGGTGCTCAAGAAGGAGATCGCGCACGCGCAGAACGCGGGCGTTCGCTTCGAGCGTGTCTCCCGGATGGGCGAGCTGGCGGAGCAGTTGGAGCGGTTCTACGAAGTGACGTACTCCAAGTACGGCAACGAGCACCTCCGCCACCCTTCCACGTTCTGGGCAGCGCTCGACCAGCACGTCGCGCCCGAGGCCGAGGCCGTGGTCGCCTACCAGAACGGCGAGCCCATCGGCTTCTCCCTGCTGCTCCACAAGCGCGACGAGATGTGGTTCTACCGGGTCGGCCGCGCCGAGGCTGGCGCCTCCGAGACGCCGCTGTATTTCAACCTCGCCTTCTACGAGCCGCTGCGCCGGGCCTACGAGCTCGGCGTCAAGAAGCTCTGGCTGGGCGCGAGCGGGTACGAGACGAAGCGGCGCCGGGGCGCGCGCAGGCACGGGCTGTACAGCTACCTGTGGATTCCAGGGCGCTGGTCCCGCGCGGTGCTTCAGCCCTACGTCTCCGCCTACTCCCGCGTGGCCATGGCCATGGCCGCTGGCGGCACGCAGAATGGTCGCATCCGCAAGACGCCCTGAAATGTCGAGGTGAGGGCCTGTCGGGCAGCCAAACCTCCCCCGCTCCCGGGCGCGGCTTGTCCTTCGGGGCGGCGTGCCCAGCTTGGCGCCTTCGGGACGGAAACGTGACGTGGCTGCTGCCTTGTTCGGAGTGGAGGTCCGCGCTCCGCGGGAGCGCGCCGGGCGCATCGAGAATGCCGGCGTGACCCAGGCACGCCTGCCGATGGACCCGCCTGGCGGGCTTCGGGCGGCTTGGGGCCGGGCGCTCCTGCTGGGGCTGCTCCTCGCCGGCCTCGCCCTCCTCGCCGCCTCGGAGCTCTTCCAGTCCGTCCTCCGTCGGTTCCTCGACGCGGCCGCGCCCGTCATCGCCGAGCACCCCTTCTGGGGCGCAGTGCTCTTCGTCCTCCTGTCCGCGCTGTCGGCCATGCTGGCCTTCTTCTCCAGCGCGCTGCTGCTCCCCGTGGCCCTCGAGGCCTGGGGGAAGCTTGTCTGCGCGCTCCTGCTCTGGATGGGGTGGATGCTGGGAGGCGCCTGCGCCTATGGCATCGCCCGCGCCTGGGGCCGGCCCGTCATCCGCCGGCTCACCTCCACCCGCCTGCTCTCCCGCTACGAGGAGCGCATCTCCCGGCACAGCTCCTTCGGCCTGGTGCTCCTCTTCCAGCTCGCGGTCCCCTCGGAGATTCCCGGCTACGTGCTCGGCCTGGCGCGCTATGGGCTGCGCCGCTATCTGCGCGTCCTCGCGCTCGCGGAGCTCCCATACGCGGTGGGCACCGTCTACCTGGGCGCCAGCGTCGTCGAGCGACGCCCGCTCGTCCTGCTGGGCCTGGGAGTGTCCGGCATCCTCTTCGGGGTATGGGCCATCCACCTCTTGCGCAGGCGCCTGGGTCCGTAGCCCCGCGCCACGAGCCGCCCCATCCTTGCGACAGCCGGGCGGGCCACACCGCCCTGGAGAGGGGACATGGAGCCCAAGCAAGTACAGCCCTGGCATGCCCTGCCGGTGGAGGAGACCGAATCCCAGCTCGGAACCGGGCCGCCCGGGCTCCAGCGCTCCACGGCCGGGGCCCGGCTGGCGCGGCACGGTCCCAACCAGCTCGCGGAGACCCCGCCGACGAGCCCCCTGGCGCTGCTCGTCCACCAGTTCAAGAGCCCCCTCATCTACATCCTGCTGGCCGCCTGCGCGGTGACACTCGTGCTGGGCGACCTCATTGACGCGGGCGCCATCGCGGCCATCCTCGCCATCAACGCCGCCATCGGCTTCACGCAGGAGCGGCGGGCCGAGGTCTCGGTCCGGTCGCTGATGCGGCTGGTGTCACCCAAGGCGCGCGTCATCCGCGACGGGCACGAGTGGGAGGTGGAGAGCCGGGACCTGGTGCCTGGAGACCTGGTGCTGCTGGAGTCGGGCACCCGGGTGCCGGCGGACCTGCGGTTGGTGTCCGCCACGGCGCTGACCGTCGACGAGTCGCTGCTCACCGGCGAGTCCGCCAACGTGCACAAGCGCGCGAGCGTGGTGGCCGCGGACGCGCCGCTGTCGGACCGGGAGGACATGGCCTACACAGGCACGGTGGTGTCCAGCGGGAGGGGGCGCGGCTACGTCGTGGCCACCGGTGGCGCCACCGAGCTGGGGAAGATCGCCGGTCAAATCCGGGGCGAGGCCGTGTCCACCACCCCGCTCCAGGAGCGGATGGACCGGTTCGCCCGGCTGGTGGGACTGGTGGTGCTCGTGGGCTCCGGGCTGAGCTTCCTCATCGGCGTGGTGCGGGGCGAGTCCATGGCGCACATGTTCATGCTCGCGGTGGCGCTCGCGGTGGCCGCGGTGCCCGAGGGCCTGCCCGTGGTGCTCACCATCACCCTGGCGGTGGGGGTCGGCCGCATGGCGCGGCGGCGGGCCATCATCCGCAAGCTGCCCGCAATCGAAACGCTGGGCAGCACCACCGTCATCGGCACGGACAAGACGGGCACGCTGACGGAGAACCGGATGACGGTGCAGGAGCTGTGGGCCGGAGGCCGCTTCCTCACACTGTCGGACGAGGCCCCGCGGAGAGACGCACGGGCGCGGCCGGTCGAGGGCGCGGAGGACCTGGCCGAGCACCCGCCGCTGTACCTGCTGCTGCTCGCGGGGGTGCTCGCCAACGAGGCCGAGGTGTTCCAGGGCGAGCAGGGCGTGGAGACGCGCGGAGACCCCACGGAGGCGGCCCTGCTGCTGGCGGCGGAGCGGCTGGAGCTGGCGCACGAGACGGTGCGGGGACACTGGACCTCCTACGCGGAGATTCCCTTCGAGCCCGAGCGACAGTACTCGGCGAGCATCCGTGAGCGCGACGGCCAGCGGGTGGTGTTCGTGAAGGGGGCGCCGGAGCGGGTGCTGACGATGAGCACCGCGCAGCTCGGTGAGGCGGGCGTGGAGCCGCTGAACGGGGAGGCCGTGCACCAGGCGGCGGCGGCGCTGGCCGGGCGGGGCCTCCGGGTGCTGGCCATGGCGTACCGGCGGCTGGAGGACAAGGGGGCGCGACCGGACACGGTGGGAGCACCCGAGGGCCTCGTCTTCCTCGGGCTGACGGGGATGATGGATCCACCGCGTGCGGGCGTGCGTGAAGCCATCGCGAGCTGCCAGGACGCGGGGCTCCGGGTGGTGATGATCACCGGCGACCACGTGGCCACGGCGCGCGCCATTGGCCAGGAGCTGGGGCTCGCGGGCGGCGGCGCGGCGATGACGGGAACCGAGCTGGCGACGCTGGACGACGAGGCCCTGCGGAGGCGGACGAAGGAGGTGGACATCTACGCCCGGGTGGCGCCGGAGCAGAAGCTGCGCGTGGTGCAGGCGCTCCAGGCCGTGGGCGAGGTGGTGGCGGTGACAGGCGACGGCGTCAACGACGCACCGGCGCTCAAGGCGGCCGACATCGGCGTGGCCATGGGCAGGAGCGGCACGGACGTGGCGCGCGAGGCCTCGGACATGGTGCTGGCGGACGACAACTTCGTGAGCATCGCCGCGGCGGTGGAGGTCGGGCGCGTCACCTTCGACAACCTGCGCAAGGCGACGTTCTTCCTGGTGAGCACGGGGGCGGCGTCCATCATCACGCTCATCACCTCGCTGGCGCTGGGCTGGCCGCTGCCGCTGCTCCCCGCGCAGTTGCTGTGGCTCAACCTGGTGACGAAGGGGCTCCAGGATGTGGCGCTGGCCTTCGAGCCCGCGGACCCGGGGGTGATGGCGCGGGCGCCCCGGGCGCGACGGGAGGGGTTCATCTCCGAGCTGCTGTGGGAGCGCACGGTGCTCGCCGGGTTGGTCATGGCGGCGGGGACGCTGCTGGTGTTCCGGTGGGAGCTGGACGAAACGGGCTCGCTCACGGTCGCGCAGACGGCGGCGCTCACGACGATGGTGCTCTTCCAGATGTTCCAGGTGGGCAATTCGCGCTCGGAGGCACAATCCGTGTTCGCGCGCAGCCCCTTCTCCAACCCCATGTTGTTCTGGGCCACGGCCGCCTCACTGGTCGTGCACGTGGGCGCCCTCTACCTCGTCCCGACCCAGTTCGTGCTGAGGGTGGTGCCGCTCACGGACTGGGACTCGTGGGTGCGCATCGTGGGGGTGGCCTCGACCATCATCGTGGCCATGGAGCTGCACAAACGGCTGCGGCGCCCAGAACCACCCGTGACGTCCCGGGCCGCCCAGCGGCCCCGCGCGGCCTGACGGAGGGCCGTGCGCCCCGGGGAGCGAAGGTGTCTCGGACGCGGGGGTGAGGAGCCGTCTCCTTCCGCTCGGCGTGACGGAAGAGCTTCAGGTGATGGACGTGGCGCCGCGCCCGGGAGAGCGGCCGGGCCTCCACCCCCCTACCCTGCCCCGTGGCTCGCGGCCGCCATCGCGCGCCGCGCTGGGGGAGGCGAGCATGAGGACTGGAACGGGAACGCGCGCGCTCGAGTCCTTCTACCACCTGGGGCATGAGCCCCTGGGCGAGCGGGCGTGTCAGGGCACGGCGTGCTTCGTGGCGCGCCACCTCCAGCCGGAGCGCTGGCGAAAGGCCCTCCAAGACGACGCCCGCGTCTACTGCCTGGGCAGTTGCCATATGGCCCCCGCCACCACCCGTGAGACGGCCCGCCCCACGGTGCGGGTGCGGGCGCCGCGCGCCATCGCGCTCGAACGCGTCGCGACGGGCGGCGCGCGCGCCCTGGCGGACTACACGCGTCAGGGAGGCTACGAGACCCTGGCGCGGGCGCTGACCTCGCCGCCAGAGGCGCTCGTGCTCCAGGTGGAGCGCTCCGGGCTGCGCGGCCGCGGAGGCGCGGGCTTCCCCACCGGCCGCAAGCTGCGCGCGGTGGCCGCCGCGCCTGGCGAGGAGAAGGACGTGGTGGCCAACGCGGATGAAGGTGACGCCGGCGCCTATATCGACCGCTACCTCCTGGAGGAGGACCCTCACGCCGTGCTGGAGGGGCTGCTGCTCGCGGCCTACGCGGTGGGCGCCCGCAGGGGCTTCATCTACGTCCGCAAGGAGTACCCGCTGGCCGCGTGCGTCCTGCATGTGGCCCTGCACGAGGCGCACCGGGAGGGCCTGCTGGGCCACCGCATCCTGGGCAGCAACTTCTCCTGTGAAGTCTCGCTGGAGGTGGGGCGCGGCAGCTACGTGTGTGGCGAGGAGACTGCGCTGCTCAACGCCCTGGAGGGACGCCGGCCCTTCGTGCGCGCCCGGCCTCCCTACCCCGCCCAGGCGGGCCTCTTCGGCCGGCCCACCCTGGTGCAGAACGTGGAGACGCTGGTCAACCTCCCGTGGATTTCACGCCATGGCGGCGACGCATACGCGGCGCTGGGGATTGTCGGCAGCCGGGGGACGAAGGTGCTGTCGCTCAACTCCCTCTTCCACCGCCCGGGACTCTACGAGGTGGAGCTGGGCGTGCCGGTGCGCGCCGTGGTGGAGGAGCTGGGCGGCGGACTGCGCACCGGGCCGCTGAAGGGCGTCCTCATTGGCGGGCCGCTGGCGGGAGTCCTTCCCCCGCACCTGCTGGACACGCCGCTGGCCTTCGAGGAGCTCAAGGCGGTGGGTGCGTCCGTGGGGCACGGCGGGGTGGTGGCGTTCGACACGCACACGTCCATCGCCGCGCTGGTGCACCACGTCTTCTCCTTCGGGGCCTACGAGTCGTGCGGCAAGTGCACCCCGTGCCGACTGGGAGCCCGGCACGTCGAGCAGCGCTTCGCACGCGTGCTGGAGGCGGGCCCGGTGTCCGGCGCGGACGGCTGGGAGGACGTCGTGGAGGCGCTGCGCCTCACCAGCCTGTGCGGGCACGGCACGGGGCTGGGGGAGTTCGCCCAGAGCGTGCTGCGCTACTACCGCGAGGAGGTGGAGGCATGCTTCACATAACCGTGGACGGGCAGCCGCGCGAGTGCGCGCCGGGCACCCTCCTGGTGGCCCTGGAGGCGCTGGGCGTCACCGTCCCCGCCCTGTGCAACGACTCGCGGATGGCGCCGGTGGGGGCCTGCCGCACCTGCATCGTCGAGGTGGAGGGCTGCGCGCGCCCGGTGGCCGCCTGCACCACGCCGCTGACGGAGGGCATGGTGGTGCACACGCGCACGCCCCTGGTGGAGGCGCAGCGGCGGGTGTTGCTGCGGCTCCTGGCCTCGGAGTACCCGGCCGAGGCCGTGGCGCGTCAGCCGGACAAGCCCTTCCACCGCGCGCTGCGCGAGTACGGCCTGGAGGGCGAGCCGCGCGGCGTGTACCAGCCAGCGCTGCGGGACGACTCGCACCCCTACATCCACGTGGACATGTCCCAGTGCATCCACTGCTACCGCTGCGTCCGCATCTGCGACGAGGTGCAGGGGCAGTTCGTCTGGCGGGTTTGGAACCGGGGCGCCGGGACGCGCATCCTCCCGGATGGGCCCAACCTGCGGGAGAGCTCCTGCGTCTCCTGCGGCGCCTGCGTGGACACCTGCCCCACCGGCGCGCTGGAGGACCGGACGCTCCTGGACCAGCGATGGCCCCAGACCTGGACGCGCACCACCTGCCCCTACTGTGGGGTGGGCTGCGAAATGGACGTGGGCGCTCGCGGCGGGCGCATCGTCACCTCGCGGCCCTCGCGCGAGGGCCCCTCCAACCAGGGCCACCTGTGCTCCAAGGGCCGCTATGCCTTCGGCTTCGGCGAGGCGCCGGACCGAGTCACCGTGCCGCTCTTGCGAGAGAACGGAGGGTGGCGCCGCGCCTCGTGGGACGAGGCGCTGGGCTTCATCGCCCAGCGGCTGCGGCACCTGCGGGTGGAGCATGGGCCGGACGCGGTGGGCATGCTGGGCTCGGCGCGGGCCACCAACGAGGAGAACTACCTGGCGCAGAAGCTGGCCCGCGTGGCGCTTGGCACGAACAACGTGGACTGCTGCGCACGCGTGTGCCACGCCCCCAGCGCCGCGGCGCTGAAGCGGATGCTGGGCACGGGCGCGGCCACCAGCTCCTTCGAGGATGTCGAGCACGCGCGCACCCTGCTGGTGGCCGGCAGCAACACCACGGAGTGCCACCCCGTCGTCGGCGCCCGGCTGAAGCAGGCGGTGCTGCGCGGGGCGAAGCTCATCGTCATCGACTCGCGGCGTACCGAGCTGGCGCGCTACGCGGACGTGCACCTCCAGCCCCGGGCGGGCACGGACGTGCCGCTGCTCAACGCGCTGGCCCACGTGGTGGTGACCGAGCGCCTGTGCGACGAGGACTTCCTGCGCGAGCGCGTGGAGGCGGTGGAGGACTTCCGGGCCTTCATCCTCGACTGGACGCCCGAGCGCGCCGCGGACCTGTGCGGGGTGGACGCGGAGGCCATCCGTCAGGCGGCGCGGCTGTACGCCACGCACGGCCCGTCCATGATGCTCCATGGGCTGGGCATGACGGAGCACGTCCAGGGCACGGAGTCCGTCATGGCGCTCATCAACCTGGCGCTGCTGACGGGCAACCTCGGCGGGCCGGGCACCGGGGTGAACCCGATGCGCGGGCAGAACAACGTGCAGGGCTCCGCGCACATGGGCTGCGAGCCGGGGCACCTGACGGGCTACGTCCCGCTGGAGTTGAACCGCGCGCGCTTCGAGGCGGCCTGGGGCGCGCCCCTGTCGGCGGCGCCCGGCCTGGATTTGATGGAGATGCTGGACGCGGCGCGCCGGGGGCGGCTCAAGGCGCTGTGGGCCTTCGGCTACGACGTGCTGCTCACCAACCCCGAGGCGCGCGCCACGCGTGAGGCGCTGGAGCGGCTGGAGCTGCTGGTGGTGCAGGACCTGTTCCTCAACGAAACGGCGCGGGCGTGTGGCCACGTCTTCCTGCCCGCGTGCACGTCGTTCGAGAAGGACGGCACCTTCATGAATGGCGAGCGGCGCGTGCAGCGGGTGCGCCAGGCCCTGCCGCCCGCGGGTGAGTCGCTGCCAGACTGGGAGATTCTCTGCCGCGCGGCGCGGGCCCTGGGGCACTCCCAGGGCTTTGCCTTCCAATCCCCAGAGGAGGTCTGGGACGAGGTGCGGCGGGTGTGGCCGGCGGGAGCGGGGCTCTCCTATGCCCGGCTGGACATGGGAGGCCTGCAGTGGCCCTGCCCCGACGAGGCGCACCCCGGCACCCGGCGGCTGCACACCCACCAGTTCGCCAGCGGCGCCCGGGCGGCGCTGCGCCGCGTCGACTACCGGCGCTCGCCGGAGGTGCGCACGGACGACCACCCCTTCGTGCTGATGACGGGCCGGCGCCTGTACCAGTTCAACGCGGGGACGATGACAATGCGCACCCCCCACGCACTGCTGCAGCCCGGCGACTGGCTGGACATGGCCCCGGCGGACGCGGACCGGCTGGGGCTGGAGGATGGCGCGCGGGTGCGGGTGTGCAGCCGCCATGGAGCGGTGGAGCTGCCCATGCGCCGAGCCGAGGGCCTGCGCCCCGGCGAGCTCTTCACCACCTTCCACACCGCCGAGGTCTTCATCAACGCCGTCATCGGCCCTCAGCGGGACGGGTACACCCACACGCCCGATTACAAGGTGACGGCCGTGCGGGTGGAGCGAGCCGGGCGGCTCCCACCGGCGTCCGGTGGGCCAGGGGGCGCCCCCGAAGCCGGGCAGTCGCTGGAGTCGCCGTGCGAAGGGTGAAGGGGCGCCCTCGGCGAAACAGCGGGCGCCGGCACCGGCTGGAGCAGTCGCTCCGTCTGGCGGAGGCCCGGCTCGCCGGGCTCGTCTCCAGCACCGTCGACGCCATCATCTCCGTGGACACGGAGCAGCACATCACCCACTTCAACGAGGGCGCGGAGCACATCTTCGGCTACTCCGCCCGGGAAGCCGTGGGCCAGCGACTGGACCTGCTCATCCCCGAGCGGTACCGGCAGGTGCACCAGACGCACGTGCGGCAATTCGCGGAGGGCACCCAGGCCTCCCGGCTGATGGGAGAGTGGCGCGCCATCGCCGGCCGGCGCAAGAGCGGCGAGGAGTTCCCCGCGGAGGCCAGCATCTCGAAGGTGAAGGTGGATGGGACGGCCCTGCTCACCGTCATCCTTCGCGACATCTCCGCCCGGACGCGCGCGGAGGAGGTGCTCCGCAACAGCGAGGAGCGCTTCCGGACCGCGTTCGAGGATGCCCCCATCGGCATGGCCCTGATCGGACTGGACGGCCGGTTCCTGAACGTGAACGGCGCCATGTGCGACATCGTCGGGTACCCGCCCGAGGAGCTCCTCACCCGGACCTTCCAGGACATCACCTGGCCCGAGGACCTGGCGCCGGACCTGGAGAACGCCCAGCGCCTGCTCGATGGAGCGGTCCGCTCCTTCCAGCGGGAGAAGCGCTACCTCCACAGGCAGGGCCACCTCGTGAGCGTGCTGCTGACGGGCTCGCTGGTGCGTGACGCCCAAGGCAGGCCGCTCCACTTCATCGCGCAGGTCCAGGACATCTCCGAGCGCAAGCAGTTGGAGCAGGCCCTGCGCTTCCTGGCGGAGGCGGGGCCCCAGCTCGCCCGTTTCCTGGAGCCCCGGGCGACACTCGCCACCGTGGCCCGGCTCGCCGTCCCGGCGCTGGCGGACTGGTGCGTGGTCGACCTGCTGGATGACAGTGGGCGGCTCATGGCGGTGGAGGGCCTGGCGGCCTCGCCGGAGAAGTCCCGCCTGTTGCACGAGCTGCTCACCGCCTATCCGCATGACCCGTCACGCCAGGGAGACATCGTCGCCGGAGTCCTCCGGACGGGCCGGTCCGTCCTCCTGCCAGAGTCCCCCGTCACGGCGTTCGAGGCGGCGGCGGAGGACGACGAGCACCTGGAGTTGCTGCGCCGCCTCGCGCCCGTCTCGGGGCTGGTCGTTCCCCTGCGCGCCCGGGAGCGCGTCCTGGGCGCGGTCATCCTGTGGACCTCCGAGTCGGGGCGCCACTACGGTGCCCGCGACCTGGCCCTGGCCGAGGAGCTCGCCAGCCGCGCCGCGCTCGCCATCGACAATGCCCGGCTCCATGAGAAGTCCGAGCAGGCGACCCGTCTTCGCGACGAGGTCCTGCGCATCGTCGCCCATGACCTCCGCACCCCCCTGAACGTCATCGCCCTGAGCGCGGGGACGCTCCTGAAGCGCGCGCCGGAGCAGCGGGCCACCGACACCCGGCCGCTCGAGTCCATCCGGAAGGCGGTGGACCGCGCGAACAGGCTCATCCAGGACCTGCTGGACGTCGCCAGGCTGGACGCCGGCCACCTGCCGATGGAGCGCGGCCCGCTGGAGACCGGGGCCCTCGTCTGGGAGGCCGTCGACCTGCACCGCGCGCTCGCGGAGGCCCGCGCCATCCAGCTCACGGCGCACGTCCCCGAGGCCCCTCCTCCCGTCCTCGCGGACCATGACCGGGTGATACAGATCTTCTCCAACCTGCTGGGCAACGCCCTCAAGTTCACGCCCGAGGGCGGACGGATCTCCGTCCGGGCCGTGCCCGAGGGGCGCATGATGCGCTTCTCCGTGAGGGACACGGGGCGCGGGATTCCCGCGGAGCACCAACCTCACCTCTTCGAGGCTTTCTGGCAGGCCCGCGCGGGGAGCAAGGACGGAGCCGGGCTGGGGCTCGCCATCGTCAAGGGGCTCGTCGATGCCCACGGCGGCCGTGTCTGGGTGGAGAGCCAGCCGGGCGTGGGGAGCACCTTCTCCTTCACGCTCCCCACGTCGCCGCGGGACGGACAGCAGCTCACGCACCACGCGTGAGTCGTGCCGGGCTCACCGCGGCGGCGCGGGCTCCACCGTCTCCGGGGCCTCGGGGGGCCTGGCCTCACTCGCGGGAGGCGGACCTTCACGCACCGGCAACTCCAACCGCCTCCACGCCGTCATGCCCCCGAGCAGATTCGAGACGCGCGCGAAGCCATGGCTCAGCAGGATGCTCACGGCGAGCCCGGCCCGGTGGCCCACGCTGCACGTCACCGCCACCGGGAGGTCGGGGCGAAGGCCCAGCCGAGGGAGGCGCTCGTCGAGCTCGCCGACGTAGACATGGCGCGCATCCGGGATGTGGCCCTGCTCGAACTCGGACAGCTCGCGCACGTCCAGCGTCTGGAAGTCCTCGGAGTGGGCGAAGAGCTCCTCGGGCGTCAACGTGCCGCCGCGCTCGACGGGCAGGCCGGCGTTGCGCCAGGCGCTGAAGCCTCCGGAGAGGACACCCTGCACCTCGTCGAGCCCGACGCGGGCCAGCGCCAGCACCGCCTCCCCCGGGTCCGCGAGCTCCGGCAGGACGAGGAACAGCGGCGTGAGGGGCCGCGCCACCACCTGGCCTCCGAACACGGGCAGCCCCTTCAACCAGACATTCAGCGAGCCGGCGATGTGGCCTGCCGCGAAGGCCTCGGGTTCGCGGGCGTCCAGGACGACGCCGCACTGGAGCGCTCGCTGGAAGCCGCTCGGGGACAGGAAGGGGATGGCCGCGGACTCAGGGGAGAGCGGGATGCCGCCGCGCAGGTTCACCTCCTCCATGCGCGAGAAGTACGACGGCCGGGGCAGCCGCTCTCGCACCTTGTGCTGGATGAAGTCGCCGCGCGAGAGGGTGAAGACGGGGTTGTGGTGGCGCTCGAAGCCGAGCGTCGTCGGCTCCCGGTCGGCGATGTCGGCGCCGCACACCGAGCCGGCGCCGTGCGCGGGGAGGACGAGCGCCTGGTCTCCCAGGGGCAGCACCTTCTGGTGGAGGGCGTCGTAGAGGCGCGCGGCGTTCTCGAGCGTGCGCTCCGGGTCCTCCAGGTCGGTGCGCCCGGTCGCCCCGGCGAAGAGCGCATCGCCGGTGAAGACACCCCAGGCCAGCGCGTGGTGGGCATCCAGGTAGACCGCCCAGCTCGTGCTCTCCGGCGTGTGGCCCGGCGTGTGGAGGGTCACCAGGGTCAGGCCGCCCAGGTGCAACCGCTCGTGCTCACCCACCTGCAGGCCTGCGTGACCGGTGATGGGGTGCTTGCCCGCCACCACCTGGGCCCCCGTGAGGCGGGCGAGCTCCGCGGCGCCCTGGACGAAGTCCTCCTGGCGGTGCGTCTGCAGCACATAGCGCAGGCGCAGGCCCTGGCTCCGGAGCACGTCGAGGTACACGCCGACGTCACGTCGCGGATCCACCACGAGCGCCTCACCCTGGCTGCCTAGGACATAGGAGACGTGGGCGAGGCCCGCGGTCTTGATGGCCTGGAAGTACATGGACACGGTCCTCCCTGGCTGAGGGTGGGAGCTCGCGCCGGGGTTGGGGAGCGCGGGCGCGCCAGGGTGCTGCCCGCCTGGGCCCTCTGGAGCCCAGGGTTCATGCGCCTGCCCGTTCACGTTGGAGCATGAAGGCCGGCACCTGCCGGAGCCGTCAGGAGGATGCCGCGTCAGGCGGCGCCGCGCCGGACCTGCCGGTGGAGGGGCGGCGCCGCGGTCCCTGCTCGCGGCGCATGCGCCTTGGCGGCGCCGCGCCAGCGCGCGAGCACCAGGGGCAGCGAAGCCACGGCCACGCCGACGGCGACGCGCGCCCAGTCGTCCACGTCCAGCGGGCGCAGCATCAGCAGGCGCGCCAGGGCCGGCACCTGGATGAGGAGCAGCGACACGCCGGTCGTCAACGCGCAGACCCAGCGCGCCGTGCGCGTCCGCAGGCCCGTGAGCACGGCCGCGAACACGGCGCTCGCGAGCGTGAGCGAGGCCACCGCCGCCGCGCGTCCATGCTCGACGTCGCTCCCCGCGCCCAGGCTCCGGTCGTAGCTCCACACCAGCCCCACGGTCATCAAGCCCCCCACCAGCGCGAGCAGGCTCCAGTCCCCCGCCGAGAAGAAGCGCGCGGCGCCCCGGCGTCTCACGGGCGCCAGGCGCCCCGGGCGCGCCGCGGCCTGGAAGGCCAGCATCGCCGTGGGATGGATGATGAGCTCCAGCCAGACGATGTGGACGGGCAGGTACAGGAGCGGGTAGCCCGCCAGCGGCACCAGCGCCGCCGTCACCACCAGCGGGATGTGGATGAGCAGCAGGTAGAGAAAGCAGGCCTGGAGGTTGCGGAAGAGCTGGCGGCCCTCGGCGATGGCCCGCACCAGCGTGCCGAAGTCATCGTCCAGCAGGACGATGGAGGCCACCTCACGCGCGCTGCGAGTCCCCCGCTCCCCCATGGCGATGCCCACGTCCGCCGCCTGGAGCGCCGGCACGTCGTTCACGCCATCCCCCGTGGCCGCGACCACCTCCCCTCGCCGCTGGAGCGCCGCCACCAGCGCGTACTTCTGCGCTGGCACCGCGCGGGCCACCACGTCCACCTCCGGCACGGCGCCGCCCTCGTTCAGCCGGGCCTCCAGCGCCTCGCCGGTGAGCACCCGGGGCCGCGCGCCACCGAGCCCCAGCTCGCGAGCCACCGCCAGGGCCGTCGCGGGGTGGTCCCCCGTCACCATCACCGTTCGCAGTCCGGCCTCCTCGCACTCCCGCACCGCCTCCCGCACGCCCGGGCGCACCGGGTCCTCGAAGGCCACGAGCCCCAGAAATTGGAACCCCCGGTCTGGCTCGCCGCCTCGCCAGGAGGCGGAGTCCAGCGGCTGGCTCGCACAGGCGATGACCTTGCGCCCCTCGGCCGCGAGCGCCGCCACGCGCCGCGCCCAGTCCATGCGCGCACCGGCCTCCAGCGTGCAGAGGTCCACGACCCGCTCCGGTGCGCCCTTCACGGCGGCGAGCAGGCGCCCCTCCCCGTCGTCCACCACCGCCGTCTCGCGTCGGCGCTCCTCGGTGAAGGGGAAGGTGGCCTGGGTGCTCGGGCGGGCCACGCCGGGCCGGGCGCGCGCGGCCTCTTCGAGCAGCGCGGCGTCGAGCGGGTCCCTCCCCTCCTCGCGCGACGCGAGCGCCGCGGTCCACAGCAGCGCGTCGGCCTGGACGCCCGGCGCCGGCAGCACGCGCGCCACCCGCACGCGGCCCTCTGTCAGCGTGCCCGTCTTGTCCGAGCAGATGCAGGTGACCCGGCCGATGTTCTCGACGGACACCGAGCGCCGCACCAGGGCCTGCCTCCGGGCCAGCCGGTACACGCCCGCGCCGAGGAAGAAGGTGAAGGCCACTGGAAACTCCTCGGGCAGCGCCGCCACGGCGAGCGTGACCGCGCTCAGCAGCGCATCCATCCACCCGAAGCCCTGGCGCCAGCGCACGAACGCGAGCACCGCGCACATCACCGCGGCCACGCCCATCAGCACTGCCACCAGGTGGGCCACGGCCTGCTGGAGCGGCGTGCGCGCGTGTGCGCCCTGCGTGGCCGAGCGCACGATGCTCCCGTAGAGCGTCTCCCGCCCGGTGAAGACGACGCGTACCCAGGCCGTCCCCGTCAGCAGCCTCGTTCCGGCGAGTCCCCAATGCGAGCCCTCCACCGTCGGCTCGTCTCCTGGAGGGAGATGGGACAGGGGCCGCTTGCGCACGGGCAGCGCTTCGCCGGTGAGTGAAGACTCCTCGGCTTGCAGGCCCTCACCGCGGAGGACCAGCCCGTCCGCGGGGAAGTGCTCACCCGGCTGCACCCGCGCCAGGTCCCCCACGACCAGCTCGTCCGCGGGCACCACCTGCTCGGTCCCCGCGCGCAGCACGGTGGCGCGAGCGGCCAGCCGGCTCTGCAGGCCGGCGGTAGAGGCGCGCGTCCGACGATGCAGGAACGCGTCCATGCCGAGCAGCGGGACGATGGCCAGCAGCAGCACCAGCCCTTCGGTGCGCGCTCCCAGCACGAAATAGAGCCCGCTCGTCCCCACGAGGAACCAGAGCATCGGGTCTCCGGCGGTCTCTCGCAGGACGTGGAGCCACGAGCGATGGGGCCGCGCCAGCACGTCATTGCGCCCGTAGCGAGCCCGCCGCTCGCTCACCTCGTCCGTGTCGAGGCCGCGAGCATCGTCCAGCGGCGCGGGAAGGCGCCGGATGGGGACAGGGATTCGCATGGCCGCCGTACCAGGACGAAGCTGGAGGTCAGGGCGGGCGTTGGCAACTCAGGGCGCTGGGCTTGCTCCCCTGGGTGGGGCACGACGGACGACTAGCGGCTCACGCCCTCCCATGAGCACGGTCGTCACCAGGGACACGACCCGCGAGCCACTGTGTCCGTGGCAGACCAGCACGACCCTACTGGCGCTCGGGCTCACGAGCAGTGGGGTGCCGCCTGTGGAGTTGGCGACGAGGTGCCTCCGGGCGAGGCCCCTTGTCCACGGAGCAGGGATGCGAGGAGTGGAGGGCGCGCGCCCTCACCCCTCCTCTGGCCGCATCCATGCATCATGGGCCACTGGAAGCACGGGCAGCTCGCGGGCAATAGACGGAACATGAAGATGTTCCACCTCCGTCAGGAGGCGCTTGCGCTCAGCCAGACGTAGCAGCGCAAGCCCCTCCACCGAGAAGTTCCACTCCGTCGCCAGCAACTCTGGCGCGACGTGCTGTCTCTCCGCCACGGTGCGTAGGTGCTCATCCCGGTCGGCCAGGAAGCGGTTGAGCGCGAAAGTGAACTCAACCTCGCGGGCCAGAAACAGGGCCTGACACAACTCCAGCCGAATGTCCTCCGCCCCCTGCAGGGCCTTCTCGTACCTGTCGAGCAGCGCCTCGCACGAGGCGTCATCCGCCCCCAGAAAGAACTGCTGCATGAGGAACTCGACGAAGAGGAAGTCCTCCTCGTACTCCTCGTCCCGTGCCCAGGACCTGCGCACATGACGAGCAATCTCTGCCGCCCCCACGAAGTCACCAGCGCCAATGGCATCAAAGAACGGCAGGGCGCGGCTCGTCCGCAGCTCGCGCGTCTCTGCCTGTTGGAGATAGTGGAGGAAGGCGCGACCGCTGCGATGCAGTTCGCGGTGCAGTCTCTCGGAGGTTCCCGTGAGGAAGAGCGCCGAGATACCGACGACACGGTAGTTCCGGCAGAACGCGAGGATGCCTCGGAAATTCACCCGACCGCCAATGACATGCGGAACGAGGTCCCGATTTTCCAGAATGGCATTGCGCTGGTGAATGGAGCTGCGCTCGGTGTTCATTGGGAGGCTCGGGTCAGGAAACCTTGTGATGAAGGAGAACACCGCCAACGTCCCCCAGGTCCGAACTGGAGCTGACGAGCGCATGACGTGTCCGCGCATGCCCGCGAGCCAAGGCATGAACGGCGAGACAGAGACCAAGGGCACCACTGGCCGCGCCTGTGTCTCCTACCGCAGTCGCGGGGAAATGCCCCGCCGGGTCGTGCAACCACTCCTGGCTCCGGACCAGCACATGGCCCCACTCACGCGCTCGCCACTCCTCGCCGTTCAGGTCAACGAAGACATCCCCGTTGAAAGGCTCGCTGGGCAGTCCCGACGCGAGCACCTGCTGAAGACAGGCGGCCAGCCCAACGCCCGTATTCGGCTTCCCCGTGAACGGAGGGTGCTCTTCACGGCCAGTTGCCGCACTCGCGATGCGGACTGCTCCCAAGACTCCGCGGCGCTGCGCAGCAGCGGGGC
>NZ_JAAIYB010000154.1 GCF_010894475.1 Myxococcus vastator | reverse complement strand
GCCCCCGCCCGCCGCCACGCCCTCGGTGGCCAGCCCGGAGAGGGCGCCGCGGAGCTTGTTCGGGAACGAGGGCATCGCATCCAGCTCCATCGGCGCCCCCGCCATGACCGGTGCTTCGGCCATCACCTCCTGCTCGCCGTCGTACGCGGGGCTCTGTCCAAAGGCGCGGAGACTCTTTGTCGCCTGAGGCGCGGGCTCCCCCGCCAGCGCTTCCGCCGAAGCGCCGAACAGGCGCCGCACGTTGTCACCGAAGAGCGCCACGAACATCACCAACCCCACCAGGGTCGCCAGGGAGCAGCCCACCCCGGCGAAGAACGAGCGATTCATGGCGCCTCCCGGGCAACCCATGCGGTCCAGTTCTCCACGTCTTCCGGCAGCCGCGTGCCGCTGGACACCACCGCCCGAGGGTCGGTGAGGGCCAGCAGGTCCACGGGCAGCCGCGACAGCTTCAGCCGGCGGCCAAAGGCATCCGTCACCTTGTCGCCTCGCTGCTCACACGCCGCCAGCGCACCCTCCCACAGCCGGGCCATGCCCGCCGGGTCCAGCGTCTGCCCCTCGGGGGCCTTCTCCTCCCAGGCGCGCACCTGCGCGTGCAGCTCCCCCAGCACGGTGTAGAAGGGCTCGGTCAGCTCCGACTCCGGCTCGAAGGCCGTCATGGCGTTCACCGTCACGCGGGGCTCCGTGTGCTCGCGCCGAGGCACGTCGCTCACCCGCAGCACCGCCGCCGACGCCGCGTTGGCTCCGCGGATGCGGCCCATGGCCAGCGCCTGGCCATCCAGGACACCGAAGGCCGGCGAGGACACCGTGGGCACGGGCCGCAGCTGTCCCAGCGCGTCCGGCCCTGGCAGCGGCGCCAGCTGCGCCAGCGTCTCATCCACGCCGAAGAGCCCCACCGCCGCCGGTCCGTCCTCGCCATCCACCCGCGTCCGCAGTTGGAGCCGGGCCAGCTCGCCGGGGGCGTAGCGCGGCTTGTCCGGCGTCACCTCCACGGAGAGCTGCGCGCGCGGCGCCACGTACACCCGGCCCTGCGCGCCTTCCCAGGCCGTCATCGCCCAGCCCTCGAAGTCCTCGGGCAGCTTGAAGCGGACCGAGCGCGTCGCCTTGTCCACCTTCTCCTCCAGCCGTTGGTTGCCGGCCTGGAGCACCAGGGTGTCGGGCAGCGGGCCCTCGAACCGGGGACCGCGCAGCAGCTCGATGCGGACCTCCTCGCCGCCGCGTGCCAGCACGGGCGTGGCGCGCAGGCGCGTGGGCGGCACCTCCGCCGGACGCAGCACCAGCTTCGTCTCGCCCACGGCCTCTCCCCCCTGCGCGCCGCTCACCTTCAGCTCGTAGCCCAGGAAGGTGGTGGCCTGGGCGGCGGACTGGCGCCCCTCCTCATCCGACGGATGGGCGGTGAGGTGCGCCACGCCCAGGGCAGCCTCCGTCCGCGCCGCTTCGGACAGCCGGACGCGCGCGAAGCGCTCCTGGATGCAGGGCAGGGCTGACGCGGCCAGCGCGCCCGACTGCTTCGGCAGCGTCACCCAGGTCAGCGACTCCAGGCCCCGCTTCCCCAGCCGCCAGCTCAAGGCCGCGGGCAGCGGGGCTTCCATGCTCAGGTCCCGAGGCAGGCACGCACGCGCGTCGCGAGCCGCGTCCGCCAGCGCGGCCACCAGCGATTCAGGGGCGCCAAAGGCCGACGCCACCTCCACCTCCAGCTCCGGCAGGCCCGGGTCCCTGACGCTCAGGTCCACTTGGAGGACCCGCTCGCGCCCGGCGGGCAGCGTGCGCGAGCGCAGCACGGAGGCCACGCAGGCGGGAAGCGGCCACGTCCCCGTCACCACGTCCAGCACCGCACCTGAAGCACTCACGCGCAGGCCGAGCTCGACGTCCAGCGCTCCCTGCTCGCGCGTCACGAAGCGCGCGCAGGGCTCGAGCGCGGGCAGCGCCTTCTCCAGCGCGAGCAGGTCCTCGAGCGAGACCTCCATCCCCGGCGCCAGCAGGCTGCGCGTCTGGCCCAGCCGCACCGTGGGCTCGGGCGGCGGCGGACGCACGGGCATGGGCGGCACCACGACGTTGACGGGCGGCCCGGGGTCCAGCTGGAAGACGGCCACGCCGTCCTCGTCCGTCACCGCGCGCACGCCTTCGTCCCGCGGGTCCCAGGCGCGCTTCACCGTCAGCTCCGTGCCCGGCAGCACCTGCCCCGCGGCCGTCGTCGCGCGCACGTAGACGCGGTTGTTGAAGCCCGGCGCCAGGCCGCCCTCCACCTCCGTCACCGCCGACACCTGCAGCGCGTCCTCGGCCAGCAGCAGCGACACGCCGCCTTCGATGCGGTCTCCCGCCGCGTCCCGCGCCACCAGCCGCGCCACGAGCCGCGCCTGCCCGCGCAGGTCCATGGGCACGCGCGGCAGCGACAGGTGGAAGCGCCCCGCGGCGTCGGTGCGCGCGCGGTCCGGCAGGCCTCCCGTTCGCCACTCCGTCGGCGCGGGCCAGTCACCGTGGACCTCCCACGTCAGGCTCACCTCGACGTCGGCCACCGGCGCGCCCGAGGCATACGTCACCTGCCCATCCACCACCGGCACCTCGTCCGCGCGCCAGAAGGGCCGGGCGCTGCGCGCCTCCACGCGGAAGCGCGGCAGGGTGAAGGGCTTCACCTCGAAGGACGCCGAGGCCTGCGCCCCGCCGCTCACCCAGCTCACCGTCCACGTCCCTTGCGGCGCGCCCCGATCCAGCGGGAAGCGCCCGGCCACCACGCCCCAGGGCCCGGCCGGCGCGCGCTCCTCCAGCACCACCTCGCCGGTGGAATCCCGCACCACCCACGTCCCCGGCCGCCCATCCAGCGGCGCCAGGTCCTTGGCCCTCAGCGCCACCGCGCGGAAGAGGACCTCGTGGCCCGGCTCGTACAGGGGCCGGTCCGTCAGCACATGCGCCAGGGCATTGGCGTACAGCGGCAGCGGCGCATCCACGGTGTCCGTGCCCAGCGGCGAGGTGACGCGGGCCCGGAGCTGGTAGTCACCGTCCGGCACCTCCGGCACCACCACGCGGGCCGACAGTCCCCGGTCGTCCTGGGTGCGCGTCCAGTCCGTCTCCTGGGCCAGGGGAAGCGGCGTCTCCTTCCCCGCCACGTCCACCAGGAACACGGCGGCCGTGGCCTTCGTCACCGGGGCCTTCATCATCTGGCCGGATTCCGGATGCGGCGCCAGCGCGTGCGTCACGACGAGCACCTGTCCCGTGTCGCCGCGCGCCAGGCCGGAGCCATGGACCTCCACCACCTGGCGGAACTGTCCGTCGGGACAGCTCGGCACCTTCACTCCTCGCAGGACCCAGGCGGAAAGGCAGACGTCCCAGGAGGCAAAGGCCACCGCGCCCCCCACGAGCAACGCAGCCAGTCCTCCTCCCAGCAGCCGGCGGCGCCGGAAGCGGATTGTCATCGATTCTCCCCTTCCCTCCACTCTATGCCGGGAAGACGGGGCCCTGAAGAGCCCCCCGTTCTTCGCGTGGCGCGATTCGGTGCGCTAGGGTCACCGCCCCTTGCCAGCGCCCAAGCCCAAATCCCGCTCGCCCCAGGACGCGCTGCCCGCGCGCCTGGAATCGCTCCTGGAAGCCCTGACCGACCGGCACCTCGCGGACCGGCTGGAGCGCGTGCACCGCGCGGCGGCGGTGGCCATTGACCGGCTGGGACACTTGAGCATCGCGAAGTACGAGCCCACGTCGGTGGAGGCGGACGGCGGCGCGGACCTGTCGCTGTGGGAGACGATGGCGCCCGCCATTGGCGACACGCTGGTGGGCGTCAACCAGCTCGTCAGCGCCGTCCACCACGAGTTCCCGCCCCCCACGCGCCCCGTCGGGCCTGGCGACGGTGGCTGGGCTCCGCCGCCGGCCAGCTCGGATGAGCGGCTGGCGCAGGAGGTGGAGGCGGTGCTGCACGCCGTCGCGGATCGGCTGGCGCGGCGCGTGGCGGAGCTGGGACAGCAGATGCGCCGCCCGGAGGTGGTGAGCGACCGCTGGACGCTGATGGCCGAGCTGCAGGCCTTCCGCGCCGACTTCCGCGTGCGCATCGGCGACCTCGTGTACCTCACCGCCGCGGCCTTCGCCGACGTGCGCCGCGAAGAGGTGGTGCCCGGCTACGCCCACCAGGTGGGCGCGCGGGCGGCGCTGCGCGCGGCGGCGGCGGACCTGCGCCGCTCCCTGCAAGGCCGGTTGGAGCGCGCGGCGAAGGCGGAGGCCCCCGCGCGCCCCGCGCTGGCGCGGCAGGTAGCGGAGAGCCTGGCGGCCTTCGTGTCCCTGCCCGCGTCGGTGGCGCTGCGCACGCCGCAGAAGCACCAGGTGCTGGAGCTGCGCGCGCGCCTGCTGGACACGGCCACCCAGGCGGAGCTGGCGCCGGACGCGCTGCCGGGGCTGGTGGAGCCCTACCTCACCGCGCTGGATGAGCAGATGGAGGAGGTGACGCGCACCTGGCTCGTCGTCCATGACCGCGCGGTGTGGGCCACCTGCGGCATGAAGCTGGAGCAGGCGGACATGCACCTGTCGCTGGGCTCGCGAGGCGCGGAGCGCGTGCTGGCGGAGGCCGTGGAGGCGGCGGGCGCGCTCCAGGGCCGCTCGCCGCCGTTCGACGCCTTCCTGCGCAAGGCGCGACAGGAGGCGGGCGACGGACTGGAGGAGGCAGGAGCGCGGGAGCTGCTCACCCGGTTCCGGGAGCGGCTGGCGGCCCTGCCCTTCAGCTAGAGGCGCGAGGCTACGGCTTGGAGCCTTCGGGCTTCGCGCCCTCGGGCAGCGCCGGAGCGGCGGGCTTCGGCGGGAGGATGCGCAGCTCGTCGTAGCGCGCCGCCAGCGACTCCTGCGTCATCTCCTCCTGCCACTGCTTGGGGTTGGTGTTCCAGCCGTAGTCGGCCGGCACCTTGCCACCGCCCTGGCTGGCGTAGCCAATCATGTCCGGGAACTGCTTGGACCAGCGACCCGCGGGGTCCGGCTCCTTGGTGATGAGCTGGCGGTTGGGACGGTGAAGGAAGGGCTTGGGTGCGTCACT
This sequence comes from Myxococcus vastator, assembly GCF_010894475.1. Lineage (GTDB taxonomy): Bacteria > Myxococcota > Myxococcia > Myxococcales > Myxococcaceae > Myxococcus > Myxococcus vastator. The sequence continues at coordinate 12,114 of NZ_JAAIYB010000154.1, read as the reverse complement.
CATGGCCCGTAGCCTCTCCGAAAGCAGCCCGCGAGGGTAGCGGGAAGACGCGGAGCCTCAGGCCGCCCGGCGGGTCCGCCTGCGGCGCCCGGCGCTCACCGGCGGCAGCACGCGGGGGCCCATTTCGAACACCGCGGCGAAGAAGCGGGCCTGGGCCTCGCTGCCATACCGGTACCGGCGCACGGCCCCGGCCCACGTCTCCACCTCCACGCCCCAGCCTCGCCGGTCTTGGAGGAGCTCCACCCGCAGCACCCCACCCATGCCGTTACCCGCACCCTGTGCATCCATGCCCCGGGCCCTTGAAATCCCCGTGCCAGGGCAAGCACGCGACTTCACCGGGTTGCGGTGTCGGCCACCCACCAAAGCGCGGCGGGCCCGTAAGGAATGCAGGAGGGCCTGGCTGCCTGCCTGCACTTTCGTGCATGCCCGACCGGGGTACACCGCAGGTCGCCTTGTGCCTCGCGATTCCTGCGTTAACTCAGAAGCATGACTCAATTCGAGAGCAACACCGGCGAGCGGTTCGCCGAATTCGTCCTCCCCGACGGCTGCGTGCTCTGCGGTGGAGAGGTGACTGTGCGTGCCTCTCAGGCGGGTGCGCACAGCTATTGCCCGCGGTGCCACTGGCTGTCCAAGCCCAGCATGCGCGTGCGCGACAACGGCGTGGAGCTGTCCTTCGCCACCACCGTGCTCGCCTGAGCACGCGTCGCCTCACGGCGGCAACATCGTCTCCGACAGCAACAGCGCCAGCAGGGCCGCCTTCTCACCCTGTCCGAGGCGCAGCACCTCCTCGGGCAGGGACAGGGAGACGGGGCCCGGCTGGAGCGTCGTCCCACGCTGGCAGGTGCGCCAGCCTGAATACCCTTCTCCCGTCACGGACATCGTGTAGTCGCATCCGCCCATGGCGCCAGCGATGGCGAAGGGCGCGATGACGAGGCTCGACGGCTGGCTGGCGAAGTTCCCCTCCAGGTGCAGGCCCGGCTCCGGCGTCCGTTCGAGCACGCGGAGGTCGACGGTGCCGTCCCCCACGCGTCCGAGCAGGTCTCCGCTGGCCCAGCCGACATCCACGTCCCTGCCACGCACCTGGCCCACCAGCGCCGCGCCGCGCTGACGCAGCTCGACGCCGGGCCCGCGCACGACGCCACCCTCCTCCAGGGACAGCTCCACCGACTGCGAGCCCGCTTCGAGCCGCAGCGGTCCTCCCTGCCCGGTGACGGAGACCTGTGCCCGCGCGGAGGGCGCGAGCGTCAGGCACAACACGCCCAGGATTCCGATGACACCTCGGGGTCTGGTTTCGCTCCGCGACACATGACACCTGCTTTCGGCGGGTCCTCTGCCCGAAGGTGAGGCTCCGCTAAAGCCGTGGCAGGGCCGGTGGACCTGGCGCGCTCACGCCGGGACTGGCGAAGTCCCAGGAAGCGAGCGCGGGGTCCGTGGCTCAGTGGCCGCCGTAGGTACCGCTCGCGGCGGGCACCACTTCGGGCTCGCGCTCGAGCCTGCGCTCGGCTTCATCCCAGGCGCGGCCGTCCTCGTAGCCCCACTCGTCGACGTCCACCTGGTAGCTGACCTGAGACAGCAGCCGGCCCCGGCACAGCTTCGAGTCCCAGTTGCCCTCCGCCAGCGAGCTGTTGGCGCGGGAGAGCAGCTCGCGCATCACCCACTCCGGGACGATGTCGCGGTCCGCGGGGTACGCGAAGCGGAAGAACATCAGGTGCGAGAGCAGCACCTCCCAGTACCGGTCGAAGCGCGCCAGCAGCCGCGGCCAGTCGAACGTGCGCCCCGTCTTCAGGAGCAGGTGCGTGAGCTCGTGTCCGTCGAAGCGCTCGCGCTCCAGGACGAAGGCCTTGCTCCAGTAGATTTCCTCCGCCGGAGGCACCTTGCACGCGCAGTTCAGCAGCCGGGCACAGACGGCGTGCTCGAACCAGCCGTCATCGACGATGGTGATGCCGTTGCCGGACGCGAAGATGAGGTCGACGAGGAAGTCGTCCCAGAAGGCCTTGTGCAGCCAGCCGTGGACGTTGCTCTGCGTGCTCCAGCCGTTGCGCGCGAGCACTTCCAAGGCGCGGTCCGCGTCGTCCTTGCGAATGAACAGGTCCAGGTCCTTCGTGTCGCGATAGATGCCCGTGTAGTGGGCGAACGCGTAAGCGCCACCGACCAGGAACGGGATTCGCGCGTCGGACAGCAATTGGATGGCATAGGCCCGTGCGCCCAGCTCGGCGACCGGCCGCCGGACCTCCATCCGCCGTGGGTCTCCCCCGGGCTCGCCCGAGGCCTTCGGTGGTTGCTCAGCCATGCGCCAAAAATAGGAGCGCGATGCCGGGACGACAGCGGTCCGGCCGCGTGGCCGGTCGCAGGGCAGCCAGGCGTGCGTCAGCGCGCCAGCATCCACATCAGCGGCGCCGTGGCGAAGGACAGCGGAACGCCCACCCCCACCATCAACACCGCCAGCTCCGGGTCCAGGTCATGCTCGGCCGCGAGGATGGCCGCGCTCACCATGGGCCCCATGGCCGCCTGCAGCAGCGTGGCCTGCACCACCATGGGCGCCAGCCCTGGCAAGGCCAGCAGGCCCGCGGCCGTCAGCGCCGGCACCAGGAGCAGCTTGTACGACAGCCCCAGGGCCACCGCGGGCAGCCGGGGCTTGATGCCCGACAGGCGCAGCTGCAGGCCAATGGCGAACAGGGCCAGCGGCGTCAGCAGCGAGCCCAGCCGCTCCAGCACCCCGTCCAGCCAGACGGGGTAGGCCCAGGGCCGCGTCGCCAACGCCACCACCAGCGCCAGGAACGGGGGGAAGGTGGCCACCTTGCGCGCGAGCTGCCGCGCGGACAGCGGCGTGTCCGCGCCCGCCCGGGCCGCCGCCACCGTGGCCAGCGAGGACAGCACCAGGAAGGAGCCGAGCTGATCCACCACCACCGCCACCGGCAGCCCCTCGGCGCCCAGCAGCGCCTCCGCCATGGGCAGCCCCACGAAGGCGGTGTTGCCCAGCCCCGCCGTCAGCACCAGCGCCATGATGGACGGCTTGGGCAACCCCAGCCGGGGCCCGAGCCCCCGGAAGAAGGGGCCCGCGCCCAGGTAGTAGAGCCACGGCACCGAGGCGGCGACCAGCAGCTCCGGTACGAACTCCAACCGGTGCATGGCGCGCAGCACCAGCGCCGGCAGCGCGACGTACAGCACGAAGGTGTTGAACGCCCCGGCGGAGCCCTCCGGAAACTTCCCGCTGCGCCGGGCCAGGACGCCCAGCACCAGACACGCCCCCAGCAGCCCGATGACGTTCCCCATGACGGCCACAGCGTCTCAGCCCACCGCGGCGAACTCCAGCGGCATGCGCCAAAAGCAACGGGCGGCCTTCCCCAGGGGAAGACCGCCCGTCGTTCACTTCACGCCGAAGCCGGGACTACGGCTTGGTGTAGTTGATGGCCAGGTTGAACGTACCGGCCGTGTAGCCACGCACCATGATGTACGCGGTGCTCTGGCCCGCGGGCACGGCGATGTCGCACGTCTCGGAGGCGCCCGAGAGGTACGGACGGCAGTTGTACGAGCTCGTGGTGGGGGCCGCGCCGAAGCGGACGTAGAGGTCCGGGTCACCCGAGCCCGTCATCACGACCTTGAAGTTGGTGCCCGCCTTCACGCTGAAGGGCCCGTAGTTCTGGCTGGCGCCAGAAGCCACGCTGCCGGTCCGCGTCTCGCTGGTGGGCGTGCCACCGTTGCCGCCGGAGGGCGTGAGGTAGTTGATGGTCAGGTTGAAGGTCGCGGACGAATAGCCACGCACCATGATGTACGCGCTGGTCACGCCCGCCGGAATCTCCACGGAGCAGGTCTCGCTGGCGCCGCTGAGGTACGGACGGCAGTTGTACGCGGTGGTGGTGGGCGCCGCGCCCGCGCGGACGTAGAGGTCCGGGTCACCCGAACCCGTCATCGTCACGGTGAAGGTGGAGCCAGGGACGACGTTGAAGGGGCCGTAGTTGACTTCGGCGCCCGCGGCGACCGAGCCCGAGCGCGTCTCCGTCACCGGATCGCCGTCCGGCGGCGGCGGGGGCGGCTCACCGTTCGGCGTGCCGTAGAGCGCCTGGATGCCCTGGACGTCCTTGGTGGTCAGCACCAGGTCGCCGTTCTGGGTGCCGTTGCACTGCGGGTAGTGCATGACAGAGGCGCCGTCATAGGTGGTCAGCGCGCGCCAGTTGCTGTCCTCGAAGCACGTGCCGGACTCGGGGCGGGTGTGCTCGTGACGGAAGCCGAGCACGTGGCCCAGCTCGTGGCGGGTGATGCCCTCCAGCGTCCAGACGCCCAGGGGCTGGAAGGCGCTGGCGTCGAAGAGGACGTTGCGGCTGGAGCGCGCGTCACCCGGGAAGAACGCGCGGGCCAGGTACTGGCCGCCCGCGTTGACGGGGCGCACGTCGAACAGCACGTTGTTGTTGCTGGCGGTGCAGTTGGAGTCCTGCGCGGAGACGTGAACGAACTTCACGTGGCCCGCGGCCTCCCACGTGCCCGTCGCGCTGGCCATCGCCTGGACCATGCGGTTGTAGTTGCTGCCGAAGGTCGTGCTCACGCAGTAGGTGAGGTTCAGCTTCTGCGTGTCGCTCCACTTCGCGTCCGCCCCGCCCACGCGGTGGACGATGAGCTGCCCGTTCTTGACGTTGTTGTCATAGAACTCGCGCAGGTGCTTCTCGGTGGCGAACGTCGTGTCACCGTCAGCGATGAAGATGCCCGTCTCCGGCTCCTGGTACACCTGGGCGAGGAACTCCTCCCACGACATCCCCTGGCCGAGCGACTCCTCGGGGGTGGGGGTGAGAGCATCGCTGCCGCCGCAACCGGCGAGCAGCGCCAGACCCGTGAGGGCGCCGACGAACTTGGACTGTGACATGGACATCCTTGTTGGGATGAATGGTTCGCAGCCGACCAAGCAGCCGCCATGCCAGCAGCCAAGTCATCGCCGTCATTCAGGTTTTCTGATGGCTCCCTGTTCAACGCGGTGTGCCGGGACTCCAAAGCCGCTCGGCTTTTCGTAAACAATTATTACGATTCGCCTTCAAATGGCAGTGGTTATAAGGGTTTGTCCGTAGAAGCCAAGTTGACTGATACCCAGACAGGCCGTCCTGAAACAGGACAGCATTCACCGACCGTCTGGATTCGTTCGTCCTGAAAATAGACAGCGCCAACGGAAGCCCTACAGCCCCACCAGGCTCTCCGGGCGAGTCAGGCCGCGCGCGCGGCCCAGCGGCTGGAGGATGTCCTGCGGCGGCGCGTCCGCGGTGAGCAGGAGCGCGCGCACGGCGGTCTCCACCACGTCCTCGGCGCCGGGGCGGACCATGCCGCGGCGGGCGTCCTGCACGCGCTTGCCGCGGTAGGCGTCAAAGCGCTCCTTCACGCGGCGGGCGACGTCCGACACCGCCTTGTCGCCCACCTCCACGCGCAGCTCCAGCTCGTTGCGCAGCTGCACCGGGTCCGCGAGCACGCCGTACCTGTCGTAGCCCTTGTGCGCCGTGTCCTCGTGCATCACCGCGTAGTCCTGCGTATTGGGCGCGGGCACCTGCTGCTCCTTGAGCAAATCCCGCATCACCGCGGTGACAGAGGCCGTCACGGTGAGCCGGTGGAGCTGCACGTCGAACACGAAGTCCGAATACATGGGCTCCTCCACGGTGATGGGCTCGCGGAAGGTGGCGTCGCGGTGACGCTGCACCTGGGTGCGCTGCCCCTCGGCCTTGTCCAGCGCGGCCTCCAGCGCCTTTTCCTTCTCCAGGGACGCGGCGGCCTTGGCCACCAGCAACACCTCCTCGGCGACGCACGCCTTGGTGTCACAGCGGGAGGGGTTGCACTCGCTGGGGAGCTCGCCCGGGCCGCTGGCCTCGCGCGCGGCATCGCCACACTCCTGCAGGGCCTCGCGGCACTGGCGGCGCTCCCGCTCGCGGCAGCGCTCGGCGGACACGCGCACCATGGACAGCTCCGCCTGCAGGCGCAGGTACTCCCGCAGCGCGGCGGCCTGCTTGCGCTCCACGTCCTCCAGGGTGCGCTCAGCCTTCAGGAGCTGGGTCTCGAAGCCGCCGCGGCGCGGGTTGGGCACGGAGCGGTTGCCGGCGAGGTAGCGCTGCGTGCGCTGAGACTCCTCCACCACCTGCAGCGGCAGCACGCGCTCCAGCGACAAATCCAGAGACACGCCTTCGCGGCCCGCCGGGGCCTCCGTCACCACGCGCAGGGGCAGCCGCGTGGGCAGCATCGCCGCCAGCCGGCCGGCCGACAGCCGCTGCGCCACGTCCGGCGCTCCGGCCCGGTCCTCCACCGGCGAGGCCACCACCAGGAAGGCCACCTCGTCGCGCAGCTTCTGGCGCACGGCCTCGGCCCGCTCCCGCGCCGCGGTGGCGCCCACGCGCTCCTGGTCCGCGCGGACGTAGGCCACCAGCGCGTTGCCCAGCTTGCCGGCCTTCTCCAGGCCCTCACCCGTACCGAACCAGCGCCGCGCCCAGGCCACCTGCACGCCGTCCACGCCCCGCCTGGCGGCCGCGTGGTCCGGCGCCACCGACAGCACCGCGTCGAACTCCGCGCGCGCGTCCTGCAGCCGCTCCGCCTTCAACGCCGCGTTGCCCGCCGCCACGCGCGCATCCAGCGTGGCGCCAAGCAGCTCCCGCGCCGAGGCGTTGTCCGCGTTGAGCTCCAGCGCGCGCACCAGGCGCTTCATCGCGCCATCCAGGTCCCCGGAGGCATGCACGGCGCGCGCATCCGCCAGCACCACCTCGCTCCAGGCCTGGCGCACCTTGCCCAGCTTCACCTTGACCTCGGAGGCCTCCGGGTCCGCCGCCAGCGCGCGCAGATAGGCCGCCTCCGCCTCCGCCCACTTCTGCTCCTGACTGGCGACGTCTCCCTCCTTCACCGCCCGGGAGAAGGCGGAGCAGCCCGACAGGGCGAACACCAGGGACAGGGCCAGGGCGCTCAGCAGCACCACGGCCGCCACGCGAAGCACCTGTCCCCGCTGCAAGGCCCCCGAGCGCGCGGGCTTCGCCTGGGCCAGGACGGGGATGCTCGCCGCCTTGCGCCAGGTGGTGGCGGTCTCCTCCCGGACTTCGTCCTCCGCGTCCACCAGCCCCTGGACGTAGGCCCGCTCCACGTCCAGCAGGCTGGGGTAGACCAGCTCGCCCTCCGGCGTCCGCACGACGTATCCCATGCGCCCTCCTCCCGGCCGTCCGTCAGGACAGTTCGGTGGCAATCTGCTCAGCGACGCGCAGTCCATCAATGGCGGACGACACGATGCCGCCCGCGTAGCCGCAGCCCTCGCCCGCCGGGTAGAGGCCTTTCATGGACACTGACTGCAGGTCCTCGCCGCGGGTGATGCGCACCGGCGACGACGTGCGGCTCTCGATGCCGATGAGCTTTCCCTCCTCGCTGATGAAGCCGCGCATCTTCCGCTCGAAGGTGCGCAGGGCCTGCTTCAGCGACTCGGTGAGCCGCTCCGGGAAGAGCTGGTTGAGGTCCGTGTGCGCCAGGCCGGGGCGGTAGCTGGTGCCGCCCGGGTCCTTCTTCACGCGCCCGGCCAGGTAGTCCGGAATCGTCTGGGCCGGGGCGTAGAAGCGGCCTCCGCCCAGCTCATACGCCTTGCCCTCCCAGTGGCGCTGGAACTCCAGGCCCGCCAGCGGCCCGCGGAAGCCCTCGCGCTCGAAGTCCGCCACGGACACGGACACGACGATGCCCGCGTTGGCGTAGCGCGCGTTGCGCCGCGAGTTGCTCATGCCGTTGGTGCACTGGAGCCCGTCCTGCGTGGGCGTGGGCACGACGATTCCGCCAGGGCACATGCAGAACGAGTAGACGCCGCGCACCTCGCCGTCCACCTCCAGGTTCTCCGCCAGCTTGTAGTCCGCCGGAGGCAGGCGCGGATTCTTCGCCGCGTTGCCGTACTGGATGCCGTTGATGAGCGCCTGCGGGTGCTCGGCGCGGAAGCCCAGGGCGAAGGGCTTGGCCTCCACCATCACCTGGCCGTCGGCCGCGAAGCGCTCGTACAGCTCGCGCGCGGAGTTGCCAGGGGCCAGGATGACGCGGTTGCTCTCCAGCGTGCGGCCGTCGGACAGCTTCACGCCCGCGATGTGGCCGTCCTTGTAGAGCAGGTCGTCCACGCGCGTGCCGAAGTGGACCTCGCAGCCGCCGGCGATGAGCTCCTCGCGCAGCTTCGCCACCGCGCCGGGCAGCAGGTCCGAGCCGATGTGCGGCTTGCCCTCGATGAGGATGTGGTCCGGCGCGCCGTAGCGGGCGAAGGCCTCGATGACCTTGCGCACCATGGGGTGGTTGATGCGCGTGGACAGCTTGCCGTCCGTGTACGCGCCCGCGCCGCCCTCGCCGAAGTTCATGTTGCTTTCGGGGTCCAGCGTCCCGTCGCGCATGAGCTTCGCCACGTCCTTGCGGCGCGCCACCACCTCGCGGCCCCGCTCCAGCAGGATGCTGCGAACGCCGCGCTCCAGCAGGCCCAGCGCGGCGAAGAGCCCCGCGGGGCCCGTGCCGATGATGATGGGCCACTGCTCCGGCGCCTTCACCGGGGCCAGCGGCTCGGGAGGCGGCGGCGCCTCACCCACGTCCGGTGGCAGCTTCGCCGGCTGCTTGCCCCGGGCCAGCTCCACCTCCAGCGTGTAGATGTAGCGCGGGCTGCCCTTCTTCCGCGCGTCCAGCACGGAGCGCACCACCCGCACGGACGCGAGGTCGGAGCGGGTGACGCCCAGCTTCTCCGCGGCGCGCTGACCGAGCAGCTCCTCCGGCTCGTCCAGCCACAGCCCGATGTTGTTCACCCGATACGCCATGGCCATCCGCTCCTGGTGGGGCGCGTATCTCGCCGCCCCGTTGAAAGATTGCAAGCCCTTGAAATCCGGGTGCGAACCCGCTGATGCACCCCCCCACGCCAATCCCCCGTACCGCCGAGGACTGCGCAACCGCGTTCGCACTGCCCTCCAGGGCCGTTTGGGGCCCTGGTCTACTTCAACCCTTGGGAAATGTTGAGGAATCCGTTTGGAAGAGATCGGCTGGCACGGGGGTTGAAACAGGGCCGTATCGTGATTACGCGGCGTCGCTCCTTCCCGGCCGCTTTATGGAGGCACTGACCTTGAGCACCGATCAAAAGGGCACCCGGATCCTGGCGCGCACGTTCTTCAACCAGCTGCGCGCGAGCGGCTACACCCCGCACCAGGTGATTGGCATCGCCACGGAGCTGCTCGAGCTGGTGACGACGGACATCAAGGAAGGCGACAAGGCGACGGCCGTCCAGGCGGCGCAGGAGCAGGCCCCGGAGAATCGCCCGCACGCCTGAGGTGCTTGACGGGTCAGGCGCGGGGCGCCCCTTGCTCCCGCCTCCGCTGGTACGCAGCCGCGCCGGCAACAAAGAGCAGACCCGCGGTGAGGGCGCTGAAGACGCTGCTGGCCGTCTGCGTGGCCTGGAGCGCCATCAGCACGCCGCCCGCGGTGAAGGCGGCCACATCCACCCACGCGGGACGGCGCTGGGGCAGCACCAGCACCAGGATGCAGGCCGTCAGCGGCAGCCCCAGCACCACCTGGCGGACAATGGCGTCGGTGCTGGTGCGCACCGTGTCCCAGTTGTGAACCAGGATGGCGGCGAAGATGACCACCGTGCCCAGCGCGAGCACCAGCACGCCCGCGGCGGCCGCGTCCTTGGCCAGCCGGGCCTTCTCGTCGAACTGCTGGACGGCCAGGTCCACCAGGTGCTCCAGCGCGCTGTTGAGGATTTCGGCGAAGAAGATGAGCAGGACGCAGAAGATGAGCGTCACCTTCTCCGCGAGCCCCAGCGCGATGCCGCTGCCCACCAGCCCCACCAGCACGGCGGCGATGAGGTGGACGCGCATGTTGCGCTGGTAGATGACGGTGTGGATGAGCCCCGCCCACGCATGGCCGAAGGAGGCGAGCAGCCCCGAACCGTGACGGGGAGGGAAGGACGCGGGTGGCCGGGGAGGTGCGTTCATCGATGGCGAAAGCGCGAGGGAGGCTAACACCCGTGGGACGGATTGCCCCTTCGTCGTGAAGGGGTATGGTCCGACCCTGTGAATGCCCCTTCCTACCCGCTTCGTGTCCGTCTGGGTGGCGCACTTCTCGCGCTGGTGTTGACTTCCTCCCTGGCCCGCGCCGAATCCCACGCCGCGCTGGACGAAGGGGCGTGTGGCCTGGAGCCGCCGGGTGCGCGGTACACGCCGATGCCCGGGCCCCGGCCGCATGAGACGCGCCGCCTGTCCGCCGAGGAGCCGCCCGTGGTCCGGCGTGAGCTCCGGCCGGGCGCCTCCGGGACGAAGTCGGGCGTGCCGCAGACGCGCCAGCGCACGGGCGCGCTCTCCGGCAAGGTGGTGTACCTGAGCCCGGGCCACGGCTTCACGCGCAGCGCGCCGCTGAACCGCTGGGCCACGCAGCGGCCGAACACCTGGGCCGTGGTGGAGGACCTCATCTCCGCCGAGGTGCTCAACCAGTACCTGCTGCCCATGCTGACGGGCGCCGGCGCCACCGTGGTGCCCCTGCGTGAGCCGGACCTCAACGGGCACATGGCCATCGTCGACGACGGGCAGGCCGGCTACTCGGAGGACGGTGACGGGTTCGACGCCTCCGCGCAGCCCGGCTGGGGCACGCCGCCCATGCCCATGGGCAACGGGGTGGAGCCCTTCTCGCTGGGCACGACGCGGGTGATGGCCTCCGCGCGCAGCGCCACCGCGAGCGCGACGTGGGCGCCGACGCTCCCCGCGGAGGGCAGCTACCACGTCTACGTCTCCTACGCTGCCGACCCCACGCGCGCGCCGGACGCGCACTACGTGGTGAAGCACGCGGGCGGTGAGAGCCACTTCCGCGTCAACCAGCGCCGTCACGGCGGGACGTGGGTGCTGCTGGGGCGCTTCTACTTCAAGGCGGGGCAGCACCCGGACTCCGGCGCGGTGGTGGCTTTGAATGACACGGCGGAGGGCGGCACGCTGTCGCTGGACGCGGTGCGCTTCGGCGGTGGCCGCGGCGTCATCGGTGACGCGGCGATGGCGCCCCTGGCGCGGCCCCGCTACGAGGAGTCCGCGCGCTACCACGTGCAGTTCAGCGGCGCGCCCTTCACGGTGTACGCGCCCACGGGGGCCAACGCGCTGACCAACGAGCGCAACGCGGACGTCACCGCGCGCCCGCGCTTCGCCGCGTGGCTGCACGAGGAGGGCGAGGACGCGGTGTACGTGGCGTGGCACACCAACGCGTCCACGTCGGGCAATGTGTCGGGCTCGGAGGCCTACGTGTACGGGCCCAACCCGGTGGACGGCACGCTCAACTTCACCGGGTTCCCGGGCAGTGACGTGCTGGCGCGGGCGCTGCTGGACGAGCTGGCGCGCGACATGCGCCGCGAGGTGGACCCGAGCTGGCGGGTGCGCAACCTGCGCTCGGCGAACCTGGGCGAGGTGAACCCCACGCACAACAACGAGATGCCGTCCGTGCTGCTGGAGATCGCCTACCACGACAACGTCACCGATTCGAACCGGCTGAAGGAGCCCGTGTTCCGCCGGGTGGCCGCGCGCGCCATCCTCCAGGGCCTCATCAAGTACTACGCGGCCCGGGACAGCGTGCCCGTCGTCCTGCCGCCCGAGCCGCCCGAGGCGGTGGCCGCGCTCAACGGCAGCGGCGGCACGGTGGAGCTCCGCTGGGCGGCGCCGCCGGCCAACCCGGACGAGGAGGGCCGCGACGCGCCCACCGGCTACCGCGTCTACCAGAGCGCGGACGGGCTGGGCTGGGACGACGGCACGGACGAGGCGGGCCTGTCGTTCCGCGCCACGCTGGCGCCGGGCACCACGCGCTACTTCCGCGTGGCCGCGGTGAGCGCGGGCGGCGAGGGCTTCCCGTCCGCCACCGTGGGCGTGCGGACGCCGGGCGGCGAGGAGTCGCCGGTGCTGGTGGTCAACGGCTTCGAGCGGCTGGACGCCTCCCAGGCGTGCGCCGAGCCGCTGGACGCCTATGACCTCCAGGCGCCGGTCCGCCTGCTGGTGGAGACGATGAACGACGGCACCTACGTGCGCCGCCACGGCGCCGCGCTGGCGCACGCGGGCATGGCCTTCGACAGCGCGACGCGCGCGGCGGTGGCGGCGAACCTGGTGACGGTGGGCGCGCCGTACCGGCTGGTGGACTGGTTCACCG
>NZ_JAAIYB010000153.1 GCF_010894475.1 Myxococcus vastator | reverse complement strand
GGTTGATCTCAAGATGGAACAGTTCACCAGCACTCTCGTATGGCTCGCAACACTCATGCCCTACGCCGAATCAATCGAGAAAGCATACGACACCGGAATAATTCCGGCAGACGAAATCATATTCCCAACAGACATCATGAGCATAGCCAGTAGCGAACTGGACTTTCCCCTAGATCCCACACGAAGAATCATCAACAGACTACACGATCTCACACGACGCAAAATCATACGAAACTTCCCAACAATACTGCACGCACAATACCCTCAATATTCAGCCGGCGGCGTCGTTTCGTTCGCACTCGCCTTTGTGAACGAAGGCACCATCCTTGCATCTGGAGGATGTTTAATAGGGAGCCGCCCCCCCATCCCCGAGCACGATGTCTCGGACGCACTTGCCCTCGTCCAACTCGACAAACAGCTAGTCGAATACGAGGCCGGTGCGTGCACACCACTTCCTCCGGAAGCCGTCATTACAACCATGCGCAGATTCGCTTGGGCGCCGGAATGGGAATTCACCTCAGAAGGGAAATACCCTTCATTCACATTTCGCCACAAGCCAAGAAAAACATAAAACATGTGAAGAATTTGAACCATCACAGGACAGCAGACACAGCCCTGCCCCTCGAAGCGGGACCACTCAGCCACTTAGCGTCTGAAAATAGCAGACACAAGCCATCAACTTTTCAGACGAGAAGACGCCAACCCAAGTTTACTCCCCCCCACAACACATTATCCACCTACGAACGCCCGGCAACGAGCTCCCCCATACGCAACAACAAGTAGACGACATACGAACTCTTTCTCTCGTCAAAATAGCCAGCGTTCCCAAGACCGTGCGCCACCGTATGCCGGAGCGCCCACCAGCCTCGCTCAACGAGAGCCAGCTTAAGCGCAAAATGCAAAGACGACGGAATTCTGCCCTCAAGATGACCGAGAATCGTATCAATAGATGCCTGTTCAAGACCATCGGACTGAACGCGAAGAGTTGGGCGCTCGACCTTGCGACAAATTCTTCGCAAAACCTTTTCTACAAGAGGAACCAGCACATGCACAGCAGACAAGTGATCCCCACCTAGCCAGTGGTGGATTCCCCGTCGAACAAAAGGCTCATCCGAAGCAACAAACACATCCCCTCTCGCCATGAACTTCAAAATGGACTCGCCATCCAATCCCCTCATGCGCAGCCGCCTAAACACCTCTGCAAGTAGATTTAGAGGCACAATAAGCCAAGTTTTCGCAGACTCCGTCAGCCTCATTCTCTGCCGATCCTCGCCATCAACAGGGCTGTATTCCGTATTCTCGGGACCAAGCATTTGAACCGGCAATAGCGAAAAAAGAGGCGTCATCCGCTCCCGCGTCTTCGCCTCCAACGCAATCGCATCCGGCTCCACCCTGAAAAAGGGCTCTACAACAACGCGCTCAAGTGCGTCCTCAATGGGAACACCATCAAACCTACCGATAATTCCCTCAACCTCCTCCGCCGACATCGAAAAGCTAAACGTAAACGGCGTAAGTTCGGCCCCCACGGCAGCATTCTCACGCTCCAACGCGATGGAAGCACGAGCAACATCATCAACCCTTCGCGCCTTTCGATAAGCATCCACCGCTTCCTTCAAGAGGTGAGTTTTCGCCATTGCGCTTGGCGCCACCCTTGCCTCCTCCTCAAGAGATCGCGCAACCGCCAAATAAAACTCAGACTCATCCACTGCAAGTCTCGCAGCCTGTTTCAATTCAAAGGCCGCCGAGGCAAAGACGCGCTCCACATGAAATTCCCCCCCCAACCGACTTATCTCCATCTGCGCGCCGAGAACAGTGAACAATTCCGACAAATCAGCTTCAGCAAGAACATCCTTATGCACTTTTGCCAATGCAAATGCACACGAATGCAGCCACCCGCCCAGTCCCACTCGGGAGGCATTGCTTGAAAACTCCATCACCTTCTCACAAATCTGACGTTCAACATTGCGCGCATTGATCTTGCGAGCCATCTCCACCGAAGCCCGCAGGACATCTAGCGCCTGCATCATCCAAGCCCCATCCATAGTCCTAATCGCCAGTTCACCCGACGCCTGAAACCATCCCAAGAAGCCCTCAACAGCAACCTGGCCGCTTATCCTTCTCGATGCTGGATCTACATTCCAAAGGATGCGTGCAGCCATAGCACGAACAACAACTGAGGGACTGCGCATCCTTTGACGCAACAATTCAACTCTTTCGGGAGTCTCGAAAATCGCCTCGACCCCAGGGCTCTCGTTTGGCTCTCTCGAAATAGGACGAGAAAATATGGCAGACTCAACCTCTAGTTCCGAAGCCAAACCCAATTCACCCACGCGCTTCGCACGAGCAAGAAGCGCATTAATCTCGAATCCACGTTCATAAAGGTGCCGAAACTTAGGTTCTCCCGCCTCTATCTCCATCCACATCTTTCGGACAACAGAGCCTTGCTCATCACTCATTGGCCACCCCATTAAGCTGCCCACCAGAATTTTCCAGGCACCATATCGCCGATCGGCACGTGCGATCCAATAAGCAGAGTTCCTCTGCTGCGGAACCGCATCCATAAAGTGTCCCCAGAGAGAGAGGATGTCCTTCCGACGTCTCGCCACTCGAATGGAAACACGGGACATGAGCAACGCAGCACTCGCACGCATCGCCACGGCCCAGGCCGCCGTCGGCGCGCAGTACCTCAAGGCAGGGCGCCACCGCTTGGAAGTGCAGTCCATCCGAACAAGGGAAGGACTCAAGCGCCTATCAGCCATCGCTGAGGTTTTGGTGGTCACGTCGGAACGAGCCTGTCAGTACAGGGACAACTCTGCGCAGCGTCGTCATCTCTACGCAGGCTTGCTCAAATTCGATCCGGCTCTAAAGGAGTCAGATTTGAAGGGCCTTCCTCACAAGTAAGTTGCAATGACTGTATGAAATGGACTCCGCGAACTACTCCTCGGTTCCGACCTTGAGCCACTCCCAAAATCCGCACGCATTTACGTGGGGTCAGCGCATTTCGCCGCCGACGCAACCCCAGCCGAAGGGCCCACGTAACATGAACAACGCACTGACGAAGATTGCCACCGCGCAGGCTGCGGCTGGCGGACGCTACCCGCGCTTCGGTCGCTACCTGCTCGAAGTCGAGGTCATCCGCACGAAGGAGGGCTTCAAGGGCGACTCCGCCATCGCCGAGCTGAAGGTTCGCGAGTCCGAGCCCCTCGCGGGTGGCGAGACTCCGAGCCGACCGGGCGAGACGGTCGACTACGTCGAGAACCTGAGCGACCAGAAGAAGGGCGGCGGCGGTCGCTTCAAGTCCTTCCTGATGACGCTCGTGGGTGCCGACGAGTACGAGTTCGCCAACCCGGCCGCGCTGAAGAAGTTCTTCGACGAGCGGCAGGCGGGCACGCACCTCCTGATTCGCTGCGAGGTTTTCCCGAAGCAGCTCCCCGCGAAGGAGGGCCACGCCGGGAAGGTCATCAGCGGCTATCGCTGGTCGCACGTCGAGCTGAACGACGAGCAGCTCGCCCAGGCCGAGCACGCGCGCAAGGCGAGCAAGCTCCCCGCGCTCGCCGACGCCCTCGCCTGACACCGGGCGGCAACTGACGGCGCGCTTCCGTCGGCGGCTGGCCCACGACACGGGCCGCTTTCCCATTCCCAAAGGCAGCCTTCATGAATGTCTGGTCCTTCGACACGGAAACGTGGGCGATTCAGCCCGGCTTGCTCGCGCCCCCTCTCGTGTGCGGCAGCATCGCGGCGGCAACTCCAGGCAGCGAACGACTGCTGGACAAGGCCCAAGCCCGGCAGTTCTTCCGCGAGGCACTCGCCGCGCCTGACACGCACCTCGTTGGCGCAAACCTCGCCTACGACCTCGGCGTGATGGCGGCGGATGACCCGAGCCTCGTGGCGCCCATCTTCGCGGCGCTCGAAGCCGGCCGCCTGCATTGCGTCCAGATTCGCGAAGCCCTTATCGACATCGCGAGGGGGCTCTACGGCGTGGACCCGTCGACGGGCCGGAAGCTCGACGATGACGAAGGCGCCCGCTATCCGCTCGCGCTTCTCGTGCAGCGCCATCTCGGGCTCGACATCAGCGAGGACAAAAAGAACCCGAAGGCATGGCGCCTGCGCTACGCGGAACTCGACGGCGTGCCTGTCGAGCGCTGGCCGACGGAAGCAGCGGCGTACCCGAAGCGAGATGCCCGCTACACGCTCGACGTCTTCTTCCGGCAGGACGCCGTAGCCCGGGAGACGCCCAACGGCGGCAACCTGCATGCCGAAGCCGAGCAGATGCGCGCCGCCTTCGCGCTCCACCTCGCTTCCATCTGGGGCCTCCGAACGAACGGTGATTCGGTCGCCGTCCTGCGGGAGCGGGTGGAACGGGAGTGGGGAGAGAACCGGGCCAAGTTCCAGGCGGCAGGCATCTACCGGGCGGACGGCTCGAAGGACTCGAAGCGCCTCGCGGCGCTCGTGACTGCCGCCTATGACGGGCAGCCTCCCGTTACCGCGCCCAGCGACCGATTCCCCGACGGCCAGGTCGCGACCGACCGTGACACGCTGCTCGGTTCGGGCGACGCGCTGCTTGAGGACTTGGGCAAGAGCGGGCGCGTCGACAAGTACAAGTCGACCTACCTGGACGTCGTCGAAGCGGGCACCTCGCTCCCCATCAATCCGCGCTTCAACGTGCTCGTCAGCACCACACGCGTTTCGAGCGACTACCAGCAGCTCCCGCAGAAGGGCGGCATCCGTGAAGTCCACGAGGCCCGCCCCGGCTTCGTCTACTGCTCGGTCGACTACGGCGGGCTTGAGCTTCGCACCATGGCTCAACGGGCCATCTGGGAACTCGGCTACTCGAAGATGGCCGAAGCGCTGAACAGTGGGCTCGACGTCCACACCCTTGCCGCCGCTGAGTTCCTCGGGGCCAGCTACGACGAGTTGCTTCCCAAGGTGAAGGCGAAAGAGCCCCTCGCGGTAGCCTTCCGGCAGCTCGCGAAGATTCTCAACTTCGGCAAGGGCGGCGGGATGACGGGTGGCTCGCTCGTCTACAACGCACGCGCGAAGGACCGGGTTTCCTTCTGCCTGCTGGCGAAGCGCGCAGACGTCTGCGGCATCGAGCGCGTCGTCATCACCGTGCAGCGCAAGCCGAAGATGGTCTGCCGGGCCTGCGTCGAAGTGGCCAAGGAACTGGACACGAAGTGGCTCAACGCGTGGCCTGAGCAGCGCGAGCTACAGCAGCGAGCGAAGTCGCGCACCTACGGGGGCGGGTTCGCCGACGTGATGATTCCGGGCGCGAACATACTGCGCGGCGGGTGCGGCTACACGCAGATTCTCAACACGCCATTCCAGGGGCTCGGCGCTGTCGGGTGCAAGCTCGCCATGTGGCGCGTCAGCCGCGAGATGTACGTCGACCGTCGCTCGCCGCTCTACGGCTCGCGGCTCGTCCTCATGGTGCATGACGAGCTGATTAGCGAGCTGCTCGCCAATGGCGCCCAGCGGATGCACGACGCAGCCGAGCGCAAGGCGTACCTGATGCGCGAGGCCATGAAGGAGACGACTCCCGACCTGGCACCGGCCATCGAAGCTGAGCCCGCGCTGAGCCGCATCATGTCGAAGGACGTCGCCACCGTGCGCGACAGCTCCGGGCGGCTGCTCGTCTGGGAGCCACCCACGAAGCGCGCGGCCTGAACCACGCCCAAAATCCGCACTCATTTAGGGAGGGAACCCTTTCCCTGACTGGTGCAACGGATGACCCTATCCCCCACCGCGCGACAGCTCCTCGTCGCGCTCGACCCCGGGCTTCGCGAATGTGGCGTCGCGCTCTTCGACCTGGACTCGGGCGAGCTGCTCGCGGCGGGTATGCCGACGAATCCCGAGCGGAAGGCCCGTGGGCTTGCGGCATGGTCGGGCATGGCGGGAGGGGTCGCCGCGTTCGTCTCGTCGTTCCTGGAGCCACACAGGGCCGCTGGCGGGGCTGTTTCCGTCACCGTCGCGAGCGAGTGCCCCCAGGTCTACACGGCCGGGAAGAGTAAGGGCGACCCGAACGACCTGATTGAACTCGCGGGCGTCGTCGGCCGGGTTGCCGGTGGGCTCGGCGCGACGAGTGAGCGCAGCTTCCTGCCGCGCGAGTGGAAGGGAACGCTCGACGGTGACGTTATGGCCGAGCGCATCAAGGCGCGCCTCGGCGAACTACCGCACGAACACCTACGGGTGCAGCTCCCGCGTGCCCAGGACAAGCATCACAACGTTTGGGATGCCGTCGGCATCGGCCTTCACGTCATCGGCCGACTCGCGCCCCGGAAGGTCTTCCCGAGGTAGCCATGCCCGATCACCCTACTGGTCCCGGGCTCGATGGCCCCGCAGTGACGATTGAACGCGCCGCCGAACTGCTTCTCTGTAAGAGGACTCGCGTGTTCGAACTACTCGCCGAGGGGCGCTTGAAGCGCGCACCCAAGCTCGGAAAGAAAACGACGGTACGACTCGACTCGGTGCTCGCCTGCATCAAGGGCGAAGAGGACCACGCCGCCTCTTCCCCTCGACCGCGTCGACGACCTCAAGCCACGGACTTCTCGTTGGAGTCGTTCAAGTCTGCTGTCCGCGAAGCAATGGGCGGGTCCTCCGGGTGAACCAGCTTCAGGGGGAGCTGAATCATCGGAGGAACCAAAACGCGCTTGTAGAACGTTCGCGTCGTCTTCGTGCTCCGATGCCCCATCACGGCGGCCACCTCCTCCACCGGGAGTCCCTGCTTCGTTGGGCGTACTAGGACACCGTGGTCAGAGGCCCAGTTCGAGAAACTGTGCCGAATGGCGCCGGGCTCAATGACCTGAATCGCCTCCCTCTCTTCGGGCGTCGCGCACTTCTCGCGAAGCCTGCTTGCGGCACGCTTGAGCATCACGAGCGCAGGAGCCCGGGTGAGTGGCCGCTTGCGCGCCTGGAGTCGAAGAGCTGCCGCAAACGCCTGGGCATCAAGACTGACGACGTGATCGTCGCCCCGCTTGTGGAGAAAAGTCACCGTCCCCTTGATCCCGCACGGGTCGTCGACTTCTTTCAAGAGGGCCTCACCTCTCGCCACACGCGCAATCTCGGTGTCGTGCATGGCGGCCTTCGCACGCAAGCAGAGGGTATCCCGAAGAAGCTGACTCGAAACCTCCGCGTAGACGGACTCTACCTCCGCCATGGAGTAGCCCTTCACCCGGACGCTCTTCTCGGGTTGGGCCTGCGGCACCTGGAGGTCCAACGTCGGATCATTGCTTCGGTGGAGCTTCCCTTCCTCGCGAAGCCATGAGGTGAACGACTTCAGGGCCACGATGCGGTGGTGCTCGGCAGACTTCCACCCCTTGAGCATCTTCTTCAGCTCCAAGAGCGACACCCCTCGCAGATCCCGCCCAGCTAGTGCCACGCCCCAGTGGGCGAGGTAGTTCCCGAGGATGTGCTTGACGTACTCCTCGGAGAGTCCCTCTTTGCGCGCACTCTCGATGAACTCCTTCTGAAGCTCTGGGGTCAAAATGACCGCATCGGATGCGGCCTTCTGGTCGGCATCGGCCTTGCGCCGGGCAGCCTGCTTCTTCGTCTGGTAGGCGGCGGGGTCCTCTTCGAAGCGTGCGAGTTGAGCCAATGCGGCCCGCTCAGAGTCGACGTCGAGGGCTATCGACTTCATCACTCCGAAGACCCGGCGCTCGATGACCCACACCTGCCGTCCTCGAGACTCCCGTACACGCCCACCAGCCCATCGCCCAACCCACCGTGCTCCCTTGATCGCCATCGCGTTCGCTCCTATCCAGGTGCGGCCGCTGTTAGAACGCTGTTATCTGTAGATTTCAAGCCCACTCTCTCACTCTAAATTAAACAGTCCTTTCAAGCCGGTAACACGGGTTCGAATCCCGTCGGGGACACTGTAAAAACGCGGGGTTGGACGGGTCAAACCGTCCAACCCCGTTCGTTTTTGGCGACGCCTTGGCGGTGCGGTGACGTTGCGACGGAGCAGGCAACAACCGTTGCCCCGTGGCGCGGTGTAGCGCGACACGTGAAGTCCGGATGCCTGCTCAGCACCGGAAACAAATTCACAACGCGCCCACACCGTCAGTCGAACGTCAGCCTACCCGCTCGCCACTCACTCAACACCGTTTCCGCATTGAACCTCGCGATGCCCGGTGGCCCGTTTGCAAGCTGCTCCAGTACGGCTTCAGCCGCCTGGGGAGCTGACTCTAGGGCATGTGACGCTGCCCACCCACGCACATGGGGATTCGCGCTGCCCAGCAAGTTCAAGAGCGCGCCAGAACCCTCGCTTTTCCGGGTTCGAAGCTCCTTCCAAACTGCATCGATCCGGCGAAACTGCGCATTGGCCTTCCGATGGTCACCCATCTCGCTCGCCTGACCATGTGCCGCTGCGATCTCTTCGTACATCGAGGCCAGGTCCTGAAGAGAGAGCTTCTCCAGCGACGTCTTCATCAAGGGGAGGCTCCGAAATCGCGAAGGAGTTTCAGTCCGAACTCGCGCTGGGCTTCATAGGACTGTGCCCGCAGCCATTCTCGCACGGTCTTGCCTCCTGAAAACCGCTGGATCGACGAATAGAACGCGCTGACCCTGGTGTGAAGGTTCTTGTCGAGCGCGATGATGTTCTCCGTGTTGTGGAGCGACTTCGGGCCGAACCGCGCCGCGTTTCCATCCGTCTGCTCGACGATGTGATGCCATTCCTTCCCTTGTCCTGCGGGCCCCATCGCTCGTTTGAAGGACTTGAACGACGAGTAGGATTTCACGCCGGCAGGGCCCGAGGGAGGCGTCGCCCCCGAATTGCTCACCTCCCCTGCTCGCTGAAAAACGATGGCGGCTCCAGGTCCGCCACTCAGTACCGCCGCCGCACGCCCTACAGGCACCGCCGCGATTCGCATGGCGAGTGTGCCCTCGGCGGACAGCACGAGCGCTGGAACTTCCGCCGTGGCGAGGACTGTTCCCTCCAGCGTGCGCGTAGCGGCGGACACCGTGCCCCACGTGGCGATGAGGTTCGCTACCAGTTTTGAGACAGCCTGCACCTGCTCGCCCCTGGTCATGTACCGGAAGCGCTCCAGGTACTCGGGCGACGACTCCAGCAACGCCACGACGGCGGCTGGCAGTTGTTGGAGTGCCGCGAGGTTGTCCGCTGGCGAAGTCGAGAAAAACCTCCCTACCGCCAGCGCCAGCCCAACGAAGGCCTCTTCCGCCCCGTCCAACGTGCGGCTGATGACGTCGGCATCGTCGTGGACGTCCGCCAGAGGGAAGCCGCTGACCTCCTGCAACTCGTCATTGAGCAACCGGAAAACCCCCGTGCGCCCGTCGTAGAAGCGGCCCAGTTCGAAGCCACGGGACCGGAAGGCGCCATCCCGCCATTCGACAGGCGCCACCCGTTGCTGCGTTCTCCCGCTGCGCACCCACGCGAGGCATCCGTCAGGCCGGAGCACCGCAAGATGATCGAAGCGCGCCACCCGACGCTCCAACTCGGCCCGCGACACCTCTCCTGTGGCCAACACCTCCCGCAGCATGAAGCCCACCGCGAGGCGTGCCGGGAACTGCCCCAGTGACACGTCCTTGCCCAATAGCGTTTCGAGGAGCCGTGCAGCCTGGGTTGGAGTGAGTGCGCTTCCCGATATGGGACGCGCGTCTCGCTCGTCCAGCCCTGCGGTGCGAAGCAACGCGGCGAACGAATCGCTTTCCGCCCCTCGTTGGGAACGATCCCCAAGGAAGGTCTCTCCCATCAACGGAGAGCGGCGGAAACGCAGTGTTCTGGGAGGCCCCTCCGTTGCGTCCTCTGGATGCCCCCGGTCGGCGGACTCGCGCGCCTCCGTCCGCCCCTCTCCAGGGAGTCCAGCGCGTTGCTGGAATGTGTCTCTGCGAGATGACGAGTCAACCCCGGTGCAACCCATGACAACGAGGACGACGCAAAAGACCCAATAACAAGCACGCATTCCTCACCTCCGCCCCCAGGGAAGGCAACCAGAGCGAATACTGGCACGCGCAACTGACACGTCCAGACGAGCGGCAGATTGGCGAAACTCTACAGCGTCACGCAGACTTTCCCTATATGTCTTCAGGAAGGGGCTCGTCGCGAATCGAACCCACTCAGGAGTGGGGATTGAGGCAATGAGCCGCCCCCAGAATGCAACTTATGGTGTTAGGCAAAGCGTTCGCCAGGCCGCTGGACGCACCTCAACCTGAAGGAAAGGAAGCGACGCACTTCGTCGCCCCCAGCGCGCCTACGATTCCTTCGTCTGGGCCGCGAGCTGTGGAAGCTGCGTGCGAAGGACCTCGGCCCAGGCATCCAGGCGGCCCGCGATTGATTCGATGCGCGGGGTCTTTCCGTCGAGTCGCACCTGCCACTTCGTGTGAGCGCCCCAGGGCATGGCGGCGGCCGTTCCACCCCACGCGGAGGCGAGCGCCTCGCTGTAACGCCTCCCGAAGTCCTCCGTGCTCCCCATGCCGGCCTCATTCGTCCAGACCTGCCCATCCCGCTGGATGATGCCAAGGTTCACGGTCCTGCCATCCGGCGCCTCCCACTTGAGGCTGAGTGCGCGGCGAAAGTCGCCGGATACCCCCAGGGCGGAGAGCTGGACGATGAACCTTTGAAGCTGCTCCGGCAGCTTCGGGTCCCGCGCCCGCATCGTGTCGAAGAACTCCTCCGCGCTGATGTTTCCGGAGAAACGGTTCACTTCCAGCACCGCCGACGCCGGAACCACAGGCGCCACGGTGACGTGCCCGTCCTCGATTCGCACGACTCCACGCTCGACCATCTGCGTGCGCAAGAGGGTCCGAGGAATGACGAGGCGGCCCTGCCCTCCGGGCAGCAGGAACACCGACAGCTCGACGAGCGCGAACGTGAAGCGGAAGCCCGCATGAAGCTGAAGCACCTCAATCAATTGCTCCGTGCCCTCGCGAATTCCGTCACCGACGACCAGGACCAGGATGCGCCCGCGCTTCAAGTTCCGGCTGACCGCGTCGATGAACTCGGGCTCCGGCAGCCGCAGCGCTTCCGGCACCACCTCCCAGAGGCGCTGCGGCTTCTGCCCTCCTCGGAGCTGGCCGCCCAGGGCAGCGGCTTCGAACTCAGCGTAGCTCATGCGGAACAGGCAACTCGCATAGTCCAGTGCCTGGGCGACGACCTCCCGCCGGGCCTGGGGGTTTCGCCATAGCTTGGCTTCCGCGATGACAACCTGTCCGTCCGCGGTGATGAACAGGTTGTCGATGAAGCCGCGCGGGGTTCGCATCTCCCGGCACACGGAGATGAGCCCCTCGATGGCGCCCTCGATTTCGGCGACCGGCAGAACTTCGGGGTGCTCGAACATGAGCTCCTGGAGGAACGCCTCCTGAAAGGTCCCGTCAGCCCCACCGGTCAGCGGGACTGGCGTCAAAGGAGCCTGGGAGCCAGAGGCCAGGAGTACGGGGGTGCCATCACGCCGGTTCGTTCGTGCCATGCGCTTGAGAAGATACCCATTCACGAGGCCCCACTGCCTTCAGGATGAGCGCACGCATCCCCGCCCGCGTCACTGCGGCGCGTTACTCGACCTGGCGCGCCCATCACCTCGTGTTCCCCGGCGCGCGCTTCAGTGATAGGCCCTGCTGCCATGTCCGGCGACTCACCCGTTCCCACCTCCGGCGGCTCACCCACCCTGCACTTCCCTCCCGAGCTCCCCATCTCGAGCCGGGTGGAGGACATCACAGCGGCCATCGCCGCCCATCAGGTGGTCATTGTCGCGGGGGCCACCGGCTCGGGGAAGACGACGCAGCTGCCGAAAGTCCTGCTCGCCATGGGACGCGGCCGCCCGCGCCAGATTGGCGTCACCCAGCCCCGGCGTATCGCCGCGACGAGCGTGGCGGCGCGCGTGGCACGCGAGCTCGGCACGGAGCTGGGCACGGACGTCGGCTACCAGATTCGCTTCGAGGACCGCTCGTCCCGGCAGACGGCCGTGAAGTTCATGACCGACGGCGTGCTGCTCGCGCAGATTCACAGCGACCCGCTCCTGCGCCGCTACGACACCATCGTGCTCGACGAGGCCCACGAGCGCAGCCTCACCATCGACTTCCTGCTCGGGTGGCTCAAGCGCATCCTCCCCAGACGCCCCGACCTCAAGGTGGTGGTGAGCTCGGCCACCATTGAGACGGAGCGCTTCTCGCGGTTCTTCGGGGGGGCGCCGGTCATCCAGGTGGAGGGCCGTACCTTTCCGGTGGACGTGCTCTACGAGCCGCCTCCCGAGGACGCCGAGCTCGCCGACTCCGTCGCCGATGCGGTGGCGGACGTGCTCTCGCTCGACCCGGACGGGGACGTCCTCGTGTTCCTCCCCGGGGAGCGGGAGATCCGCGAGGCCGAGAATGCCCTGAACGCGCGCGAGCTCCGCGACACGGTGGTGCAGCCCCTCTATGCGCGCCTGTCGGCCGCCGAGCAGTCGCGCGTCTTCGCCACCATCCCCCAGCGCCGGGTCATCCTCGCCACCAACGTCGCGGAGACGTCGGTCACCATCCCGGGCATCGTGTACGTCGTGGACACGGGGGTGGCGCGCCTGTCGCGCTACGAGCCGCGCTCGGGCACCACGCGCCTGCACATCGAGCCCGTCTCCCAGGCCAGCGCCGACCAGCGCAAAGGGCGCTGCGGCCGCGTGCGCGAGGGCATCTGCGTGCGCCTCTACGACGAGGCGAGCTTCACCACGCGGCCCGCCTTCACCGACCCCGAAATCAAGCGCACCGGGCTCGCTGGGGTCATCCTGCGGATGAAGTCCCTGGGCCTCGGTGACGTCGAGGACTTCCCCTTCCTCGACCCGCCCCAGCCGAAGGCCATCGCCGAGGGCTGGCGGGTGCTCGAGGAGCTCGGGGCCATCGAGGGCAAGGAGCGCACCTTGACGCCGCTCGGGCACCAGCTCGCGCGCTTCCCGGTGGACCCGCGCATCGCGCGGATGATTCTCGCCGGCGCCGAGTACGGGTGCCTGGACGAGGTGCTCATCGTCGCCGCGGCGCTCAATCTGCAGGACCCGCGCGAGCGGCCACGCGAGGCCGCGCAGAAGGCGGACGAGCTGCACCGGCGCTTCCGTGACGAGCACTCTGACTTCACGGGGCTCCTCAAGCTGTGGGCGTTCGTGCGCGAGGCCGAGGGCCGGGGGACGTCCCATCTGCGGCGCGTGTGCCGGGACAACTTCCTGTCCTTCCTTCGGGTGCGCGAGTGGCGGGATGTCCAGCGCCAGCTCGAGGAGACCGTCCGCGAGCTGCGCCTGCCGCGCAAGGGCCGGGGCGCCCCGGCGCGCGGGGACGTCCTGCACCAGGCCCTCCTCACCGGGCTCCTGTCCCGCATCGGCCAGTGGAATCCGGAGCAGCGCCACTATACGGGCGCGAAGCAGACGCGCTTCATGGTTCACCCCTCGTCGGCGCTCGCGAAGAAGCCCGCTGCCTGGGTGATGGCGTTCGAGCTCGTGGAGACGTCCCAGCTGTTCGCGCGCACCGTAGCGAAGCTCGACCCGGAGTGGCTCGCGGCGGCGGCCCCCCACCTGCTCAAGCGCAGCTACTCCGAACCGCACTGGTCGGAGAAGTCCGCGCGCGCCGTGGTGAAGGAGAACGCGACCCTCTTCGGGCTTCAGGTGTTCAAGGAGCGCCCCGTGGCCCTGGCCAGCATGGACCCCGCCCGGGCACGGCTGATGTTCCTCGATCATGCCCTGGTGCGCGGCGAGTACCGCACCCGGGGGGCGTTCCAGGAGAAGAACCGTCAGGTGCTCGAGCGCGTGGCGCGCCTGCGGGACAAGGCCCGGCGCAGCGAGCTGCTCGACAGCGAGGCGCTGCTGACGTTCTTTGACCGGCGCCTCCCGGAGGACGTGACGGACGGAGCGGGCTTCGAGGTCTGGCGCCGAAAGGCCGAGGCGGCCGACCCCGGCGTGCTCGTCCTCTCGATGGAGGACGCCCTCTCGCACGACCCGGACCTGTCCCCGGCGCACTACCCGGACGCCATCACCCTGCACGGCGCGTCCGTGCCGGTGACGTACACCTTCGACCCCTCGGCCGAGGACGACGGCATCACCCTGAGCGTGCCGCTGCTGCTGCTCGCCCAGCTCGTCCCAGGTGAGCTCGACTGGACCATCCCCGGGTGGCAGCGGGAGAAGCTCACCGCCCTGCTCGAACAGGTCCCCCGCGCCCAGCGCAAGCAGCTGGGGCCGTTGCCGGCACTGGTCGACCGTCTCGAGAAGGAGCTGGTGCCCTTCCGCGGGCCGATGATTCCAGCGCTCGCGCGTGCGGTGTCCCGGCTGTGCGGCGTGGACGTGCCCGAGGAGTCCCTCCGGGCGGATGCCGTGGTGCCGTACCTGCGCATCACGCTCCGGGTGCTCGACGAGCGGGGAAAGGAGCTCGCGCGGAGCCGCGATGCTGACGCGCTGCTTGAGCAGCATGGCGGACGTGCACGGGCGGCGCTGCGCAGCGCGGCACCGGCTTCGGACTGGGAGCGCAAGGGGCTGACGGCCTGGACCTTCGGCGAGCTGCCCCCCGTGGTCACCCGGCGGGTCGGCGGGCTCGAGGTTCGCAGCTACCCCGGGCTCGTCGACCGGGGCGCTGCCGTGGACCTGGTGCTGCTCGAGACCTCTGCCGCCGCCGAGGCGGCCACGCGCACGGGAGTCCGCCGGCTCCTGATGCTCGCCGCGCGAGGACACGTGGCCGTCAGCGCCGCGCGCATGCCGCCGCCCTTCCCGTCCCTGGACGGCGCGCCGCCCGCGCGGGGCCAGGCGGAGGCCTTCCGGGTGCTCGTCCTCGCACGCGGCGTCGATGATGCGTTCAAGCTCGCACCGGGTGCGCCGCTGCCCCGCACGAAGGAGGCCTTCGAGGCGCTGGTCCGTGAGGGCTCACCGCGCATCGAGAGCGCGGCCCGGGACTGGGCGAACGCCGTCGTTGTCACCTCCTCGGAGCTCGCCGCGACGCTCGCCGCACTCAAGTCGGCATCAAAGGGGCCGAGCGGCGCGGCGGCCGTGCGGGACCTCCGCTCGCAGCTCGGGCACCTGTTCCCCGCGAACCTCATCGAGTGGGTTCCCTTCGTGCGCCTGCTGCACTACCCGCGCTACCTCCGCGCGGCCCAGGCACGGCTGTCGCGTGCGGTGGCGAACCCTGGCAAGGACGCAGGGAAGGCCGCACCCTTCACCCCCCTGTGGGAGACCTTCCTTGCCAGGCGCGCCACCGTGCGTGACCCGGTGGCGGCGCAGGAGCTGCGGTGGGCCTTCGAGGAGCTCCGCGTGGCCATCTTCGCACCAGAGGTGACGACGCCCGTGTCGGTGACGGTGGCGAAGGTCGGCGCGGCCCTCGCGGCGCTGCGCTAGAAACGGGTAGCGACACCTCGCCACGGGGTCGCACCGCGGGGCCCACGGCACCGCTGCCGCTAAGGACAGATGAAGAAGGTGTCCGTGTAATACGCAGTCACCTGCCCCGACTGCCCGATGTACCCAGAGCAGTCGGCGTGCCACGCCCCCGCCCAGTTCACCTTGGCCGCCTCGCGGTAGTAGGTCCGGTGCTGGCCGTATCGCGTTCCACCACCAGGCTCCTCCGCGCGCTGCTCCACCGTGCTCATGTCGCCCATGGGAAGCCCGGCCTCCGACTCAGCCGGTCCACCGCAAGCGCCGAGAAGCAGCGCGGAGATTCCAACGACCCAACGAGACAGCGCCATCTAGGGCTCCTTGTCGTGAGAAATGTTTCGAATTTGTAGTTGAAATCATATCGAGACAGGGCTGGGAGCGTCCACCCTGCGTAAAGGTCTGGTGGAAGACGTCCGCGTGCGGGACGACTCGGCCTGTGTTGAGCGGTGGCCACGGCCAAGCCGCGAGGAAAAGCCGTCTTGCAGTCCTCGTAGCCCATGTATGCCGACGGCGTGGGCGGCGTGGGGTTGCCAGGGCATGCGGCGCGCATGACCCGCCGCAAGTCTGCCTTGCCCCAGCGGAAACCCCTTAGTCTGACATCCCAATGGCGTGCGCCACACCCGGGCCGCAATCATCCACATTCACTGGATTGCCGGTTTTGCTAGTTTGGATTTGAAATCAATTCAAGACCAGTGCTAGTAAGGCATTGGCTTCGGCCAACCCCGCATAAACAACACAGGAGTAGTCCATGACGCGGAACGTGAAGCGTTTCCTGGCTGGCTCGCTGCTGTCTCTCACCCCGTCGCTCGCTTTCGCCGGGCAGCTCGAATACGACTTTCCCGACTTCCTCACCCAGCGTGGCGAGTACGTCAGCGTCCGTGAGGGCGTGGTGCAGATCCCCGTGCGGAAGGGTCCCTCGGTGGAGGCCATTGGCCCTGCCATTGAAGACTTCTTCGTCCTCAACCAGACCGGCGTCGACCTCACCCTGGGCCTCCAGATCCTGACGGGCACGTTCAATGGCATCTGGAACACCCACCCCGTGCCCACCGGCACCTATGGTGGGTTCCAGGTCAGCGCCCCCGCCCCCACGCCGATGGTTGTCCAGCAGTACTACTACACGGTCGACCCGGCGAATCCTTCCGGCTCGAAGACCTGTGTCTGGCGCGTGGAGGTCTCTGACGTCGCCGGAGCCTGCTCCGCGCAGGTCTTCTTCGGGACCTACGGCGGCGCCGTCTGCACCGTCGACGCGGCCCAGTCGATCATCGACCCGGTGACGTGTCAGACGCAGATCGTCACCAACATGCAGTGAGTTGAAGCGCGTGTCACCAGGGCCGCTCCGGGCGGCCCTGGTGGTGCGTACACCGTCATCGACGGTCGGTACGGCTCCAGCGGAAGGTCAGCCCGGCATGGCCGGTGGGCGGGCGGCTCCCGCCCCTGAGGCCCAGGGGAAACTCAAGGCCCCCCTCCGCGCGCACTTCGAGGGACGGGCTCAAGCGAACCCCAATCCCCAGGGAGCCCCCCGGTGAGAGCAGCAGGTTCGCGCCATTGAACCGCCCTTGAAAGGCGGTGAGCGGTCCCGCGAAGGCGCCCGTCAGCGATGCGCCACCGGTCAGCGTCAACGCGCGACTCAGCCGAAAGTCGAGCAGGGTCTGCGCGCCGAGCCGGAGATTGACGGGCTCCGTGGAGTTGTTGGTGACGGGCACGTACCAGACTCCAGCGCTCGGAGCGACGGACCACGTCCACCGGGACTGCTCGATGAGCCGGTGCCGTGTTCCGAGCTCCAGGCCCAGCAACGTGAGGCGGCCGCCCCAATCCCAGTTCTTGCCAGCGCCCTTGCGAAAGGTGAGCTCGGGGCTGGGCAGGTACGCCTGCTCCCTCCCATGCTCGAAGGCCAGCGCGTTCAATGAAACGCCGACCTCTGTCGTCCCAACGGGGGTTGTCGCGGCGCCGATATTCCGCGCACCGCTCAGACAGCCCGGCGCGAGAACGAGCGTCCCGCCCACCC
>NZ_JAAIYB010000152.1 GCF_010894475.1 Myxococcus vastator | reverse complement strand
CTACGACGTGACGTGCCACCCACCATCGGAGCAGCGACAGGTGGAGCCCGCGCGAGGCGCCCCCTTCGCGGCACTGGCCGTGCTGCCCACGCCCGTCCCCCTCAAGCGGCCGGTTGCCTTGGTTGACCGCCCGCGTCGGCAGGTGTGGCACCTTGCCGCCATCGCTGGCGTCGTCGCGCTCGCAGTCGGTGCGGGCCTCTGGAGTTACTCAGGCGAGGTTGAGGCCCCTGCCACCGAGCCGCACGTCGCGGCGAGCCCGCGTCCTCTCAGCCCCCTCCGTTCGGCACCGCCTGTAAAAGCCTCTCCTGCTATGTCACCTCCTGCCCCCACTCCCGTGGCTCCCTCGGGGCCGGAGAGCGCTGCCGCACAGAAGGAAGGATCCACCTTGAAGACCCCGCCGCCTGAAGCGATGACCCAAGGACGCACGTCTCGCGCATCGAAGAAGTCTCCCCTGGCCGTCAAATGCGCGTCGCTGTCGCTCGCCGCTGCGTTGATGGCCGGTTGTCCCAGCGCCCAGATCCGGCCCGAGTCCTTCACCTGCCCGTCAGGGGCGATTGAGGCCATGCAGGACCACCTGCACTGGTCGAGCAGCGACATGTTCGCGGTTCAGCTCGACGATCGTTACGGCCGAACGGATAACGTGTGGTTCACCCCTGGTGCCGATGTGGTGGGGATTGTCCCGAAGGGCATGGACCAAGCCCGTCGCCAGTGGGAGCTCGCCCCCGCCGGGACCCGCTTCTACGGCAAGGCCTACTATCTGTCCGACAAGATGGGCCGCGAGGACGGACCGTCGCTCGTCGTCCGGTATGACCGCGTGAAGCTCCCAGGTCAGGACGAGCAGCCCATTTGCTTCGTGGTCGTGAGCATTGCCCAGGCCTTCACGGACGGCAAAGTGAAGGCGCGCAACTTCAACGGCGGGCGTGTCGTTTACCGCTGGCCTTGAGCCCCTTGGGGAACGTGGAGGGTAGGGGGTCGATTCCGGCCGTCCCGCGGCGGACCGGACAGGACCCCTTGGGGTAGTTCCCTCACCGACTATCTCCCAGGTAATGTTCCGGCACGACGCGTTGGCTTCGGTGCCCGCGCGAATGTGAGGAGGGACGATCGTGTCGGCAATCGAGTTCGGGGTTCCAAGAGGGGCGATTCTCTTCGTCCAGGATGGCTTCCAGTACGAGTTCCGCGACAACCTGGGCGAGGCCCACCACGGGCTGAGCCTCCTTCTGGCGAGGCGCCGCACCCTGGAAGGCCACGTCGAAAAACAGGTGCTGCTGAAGGCGGTCGGGGTGCCCCGCGATGGGCAATCGTGGGCACGTATCGAGCGCGCCCGGTTGAAGCTCGAAGAGCAAGTGCGGCTCGCGGCGTATCTGGATCACCCCGGAATCGTTCGCGTCCACGGGATACACAAGGGCGAGGGCGGCTGGTACGCCATCACCGACCGGCCGTTGGGGAACAGCGTGAACGACCTGGTAACGGTCGCGGGTGAATGCCGGCGGCGTCTATCGCCCCTGTTCGTGCTGTACGTGGGGGCGCAGGTGGCAACGGCGCTCGCGCACGCTCACGAAGCCGCGGACGAGAAGGGGAGGCCCCTGAACATCGTTCATCGGTCGCTCGACGCGGGGCACATCTTCGTGGACTGGAATGGCGCCACGCAGATCGCCGACTTCGGGCTCGCCCTTTCGGACCTGCCTGGCCGCGTGGCGTCCACCGTGCACCGCTCGCAGGGGGATGCGTTCTACTCGTCCCCGGAGATGCTCCTGACGGGCCGCGTGGATGCGCGCTCGGACCTCTTCGCACTGGGTAACGTCCTGCTCGAACTGGCGACGGGGAAGAACCTCCTCGACGCCCCCGATACCCTGACCGAGGACGTCAAGGACTCCGTGTCGGTCCGGCAGCGCCGGCGCGTCCGGCAGGCCATCAAGCGGGCCCAGATGGCGGGGAGTCCGTCCGTCGTCGCAGACGCGATCTGGCGCGCGGCGACCTACACACAGGCGGAGCTGGAGGCGATGACGGAGTCGCTTCCGCAGGGGCTGGCCTTGCCGCTGCGCAAGCTCCTTCAACCCCGGCCCGCTGACCGCTACCAGACGGCCCGGGCGCTGGCGACGGACCTGCGTGCGTGGTTGGGCGACGGCGAATTCTTCGGGCCGACCGAAGCGGAAGCAGAGCTGAAGGCGCTGCTGCGGCAGGCGGGCGAGCTGCTCGCGGAGCTGGACATTCGCGCTCCCCGGCGCTCCGCGGCGTCGCAGGACGTGCTCAGCACGAACTAGCACGCCGCCGGGTGTTGGCCCCCACGGCCCGGGGGGCTGGTGCCATGTCGCCG
This sequence comes from Myxococcus vastator, assembly GCF_010894475.1. Taxonomy (GTDB): domain Bacteria; phylum Myxococcota; class Myxococcia; order Myxococcales; family Myxococcaceae; genus Myxococcus; species Myxococcus vastator. The sequence goes on along the minus strand of NZ_JAAIYB010000152.1, from coordinate 15,073 downwards.
GTTTGCTCGCCCATCAGCAGGCGTGCGCGTCAACACCGGATGGGCCCCCTGCCATCGCCGGCACGCGCGCAGGGGTGCCCTGAGCTGAGGGGTCAAGGCGCAGAGCGCCCGCCGATCGCCGGGAAGCGCTCATAGGCCCGCTTCAGCGCGTCCAGGTGGGCGGGGGTGTCCAGGTCGAGCGGCGCGTCCGTGAGCTGCACGACCCATCCCCCCGTCGCCGTGCGCCGTGCCCGTGAGAGGAGGTCCGCGTCGCGGGCAGGGTCCGGGAATCCGATGGCCTGCGCGGCTGCGGGAGACCAATAATTCAGCCACCCGAGGTAATAGGGAATCTCGGGCGAGCGGATTTTCTCCGGGAATTTGAGCATGGGAAGCCCACGGGGTGAACGCTCCGGTCCATGATCTGAGCGGCGCATCTGCTGCGCGACTTCCGAGCCGTAGCCCTCCGACGACGAATACCCCCAGAAGGCGCGCGCGCCTTCGGCAATGCCCTCCAACACACTCGATGCCGCGGCGATAACAGTCGCGTCTAGCGGCAGGTCCGCATGGACATCGAGCAGCGGCTGGCCTCCTGGTGCCTGACTCGCGGGTGTTTTCAACCCGGAAATCGTCACGGGGTAGCTCTCGTCGCCGTTGCATAACAACGGGAACTTTCCGCGTGTTGCCGCCTCAGAGAGCCAGGCGTCGCGCTGCGGTAGCTTGATGGGGCGCCCTCCTTTACCTACCTCCCACTCTAGGCGCAAACCTGGAAGAGCCCGCTCAATCCCATGGACAACAGCGAGCGTGCGGCCATTGTCGTCCACGAGCGCGGGCGAGTAGACGGCGAAATGGAGGCGATCTTGCGTGGTCATCGTTTGCACCCCGTAACGACGATATTGGGTTCAAGGTCGGGCGCCAAGTCGAGCAGCGCCTTCTTGTGCGCGGCGCTGCTGACCCCAACAACGAAGTCATATCTACAGGCCGCAGCAATTTCGCGATCTTCCCGCATCTCATCCACATGATCGCGCGCCACCTGATTCCGAAGAAAGAGCGAATACGTGTCAAATTGGTGGGTCTTGATCTCCCACAAAACACGCACGCCGACTTGCAGCGCGTCGAATTGCTTTCCATTCACGAGCACGTCCATGCCGGGGTAGCGGTTCGGCGGAAACGTGTCGGCGCACTCGTTATGCGGGTCATCCTCGCCCGCGTGCGGCACCGGGACGGGCCTGCACTCGGGGCGGCGCTCTCGGTCCAAGGGCTCGGTCGGCCCCGGGGGGAACCCGTCCTGCCCTGATGGCTCGGGCTTGGGCTTTCGGTGCGTCAAACGCTCCTGCTCATGGGATGGCCGCGTTTGGGTCTCAGGCTTCGCACGCTCACGCGATGCGTTCCGTTCATAAGCATCAAGCCCCTCCTTGATCGCAACCGCCACCACCACGGTTCCAATAACAATCACTGCTCCAGTGATGACGGCCGGCGACGCAAAGACGCAGAGCGCTACGCCCATGGGCACGGCAGCCGCAGCCGCAGGCGCAGAGGCGACAGCGCATCTTCCGGTGACATCCCGAAACCTGACCCTGTCGCGATCGAGAGCGTGAAAGCACCTCTCCGCGAGGAAAGGCCATTCGTTGGATGCCTCCCGCACCACGCAGCGCCCGCCATCCGCCCACGGCAGCGTCGCTGCTCTCTGGAGGTTGGCGATCCTCGGGTTCCGGGCCGCTGGGCCTCTCGGGCTTGGCTCCGTCGTTGCACAGGCCGAGAGAAACAGCAGGAGTGCGCCGCATGTTCGGGAACGCATGGCCACGTCCTTACGGAAGGGGGGCTGCCCGTCACGCTCGACAGCGAGAGTGCTCGCAGCGCGCCCGAGTTTCGCAGCGCGGCCCCTGGGGAGCCAGAACCGAGTGTCTCCTATTGGAGTTGCCGCAGCTCAGCGGTACACCTTTCCACCCCAGATGAACGCGCCCCCGACGAGCGGCACGCTGTAGGCCGCGACGTGTCCCGTCGGCCTCAGCTACCTCGACATGTCCCTGTTGAATTCAAGCCCTGACACCGCCGCTGCATGATGCCGCCAAGGAGCTTCCCTCCCCCGAGCCCCTCCGGATCAACTACACACGATTCGGGACTTGACCGCAGCCGTTGCCGGAAGCCTCGCGCCTGTTTGATTTGGCCGGTTACTCCAAAACGCTCCTAGCGTTTCCGGTCCTGGCGCCACCTCGCGGGGGTGGTGCCGTGGGCCCGCCTGAAGGCCTTGCCGAAGTGCACCGCATCGGCGAAGCCCGTCGCTTCGGCGACGCGCTCCAGCGTCACGGGCGTGGTCAGCATCATCGCCTGTGCGCGCTGGAGGCGGGCCCGCAGCTGCCATTGATAGGGAGCCACGCCAGTGGAGGCCTTGAAGGCGCGGCTGAAGTGCGCTTGTGACAGGTCCACCAGCGCCGCCAGCTCCGACAATTCGACCCGCTCGGGCAGGCGCGACTCCAGGTAGTCGAGCACCCGCCGCAGCTGCCACGGCGCCAGCCCCTTGCGCGTCGAGGGGCGCTCCCCACGGCGCGAGCCCAGCATGGCGAAGATGGCGGCGATCAATCCGTCGCCGTAGAGCTGCGCGGCGGGGTCGTCGTCATCCACCACCTCGGCGAGCAAGCGCATCAGCGTCCAGAGCCGGTCATCGGCGAAGCGCAATCTCGGCGCGTCCAATCCGGCGGGGGCCAGCGATTGGCCCAGGCGCTCACCCAGGTCCTTCAGGTCGAACGTGAGCACGGCATCGCGCACCAGGCGCGAGTCGGCGCCGTAGCCCCACAGCGGCATGCCGGCGGGCATGAGGTTCAGCTGCCGTGGGACGTACCCGATGGCGCAGGGCCGGCCTTCGCGCAGGCGGGGCTCGCAGGGCGACCCGACTTCCTCCAACAGCGCGCTCAGGCGTGTCTGGCCCTCCAAGCACAGCGGATGCTCGGCCCGACCCGAACAGCGGATCTCATTCACATCCACGCAGACTTCATTCCACTTCCGCCGGGTAACGGAAATGCCCACCACGTTCAATGGCAGGGGTCTCAGCCGTTCAGCGCGCGTCTCCAAGGCATCGTTCTCCCGAGCCCCCTGACGACAGCGGACTCAGGAGAACGATGCCAGCAGTCGGGAAGTCCGTCATTCCCTGCCGGGGAGGGCCGCGTCAGACGCCCGAGCCGGGCCGGCCCGCCAGCAGTTGGAGTTCCCAGGCGAAGGCCACGGCGCTGCCGCCGCCGTGCTCGGCCAGCACGCCAGCGAGCCCTGCGGCGCTCTCCTCGCGGGCCCAGTCGCGCTGCCATTCGGCGACCACCGCCATCCAGGTGATGGGCGTCACGCCCGCCATCTGCATGCGGCGCACCGCCATGTCATGCGCCTCGCGGCTGACGCCACCCGAGGCGTCGGTGACGGCGTAGACGTCGAAGCCCTCACCGGCCGCCTGGATGGCGGGCATGGCCAGGCAGATCTCCGTCCACAGCGCGGCGATCACCAACTTCTTCCGGTCCGTCTTCTTCACCGCGTCCACCACGCGGCGGTCCTCCCAGGTGTTGATGAAGGTGCGGTCGATAGGCTTCTGCTCGGGGAACACGTCCTGCAAGCCCTTGATCAGGTAGCCGCCGCGCTCCTCGATGACCGTGGTGAGGATGGTCGGCACGTTGTAGACCTTGGCCGCCTTGGCCAGTCCGACGACGTTGTTGATCACCATCGTCGGTTCGTGACTGTGCAGGTTGGCGAACTGGTAGGGCTGATGGTCGATCAGCACCAGCACGCTGTTCTGGGGCGTCAGCAGGGCGCCGAGCCCGTGGTGGGAGTTGGCCTGGGGCATGCTCATGGGTATGGAGACTCCTGGAGAGGAATGCGAAGGGGACGGGAATCAGGCCCGAAACCGGGAGCGGAGACACTGTTCGGGACTGCGCCTTCTGGTCTGTTCCTGCTCCGGAATTCGAGGCCGCAGCTGGTTCGGGGAGCACGGCGCGAGCCAGGCTCACGGCTCGAACCTCATGCCCAGGTACAGCGCGAGCCCGCCGAGCTGACTGTCCAGCCAGGGCGTGTGCACCGGGGCCCAGGCGCCTCGCGCCTCCGCCAACGCGCTCCAGCGGTCGAAGCGGTGGGCTGCTTGAAGCGCGACGAAGCCCATGCCGGCGACGCGGCTCTCCTTCACCTCGCCCTGTGCGCCGCTGGAGAGGGCGTGGTGGAAGAAGGGGACCGGTCCGGCGCCTGCTCGCCCGTGGAGGGAGAACGCGCCACGGCGGAAGAGCTCCGCGCGCACGGAGAGCAGCAGGGGCAAGGCCACCACCTGCGAGCGGACCGTCCCGCGCGCATCCGCCGGACCACCGTCCATGGCGGTGCGGGCGCCGATTTCCAGCTCCGCCGCGAGCCGGTGACGCCACCAGGGCGTGAGGACCGACACGCCCACGCCGCCCGACGGACCGGAGTTGGCGCCGCTCGCGAACACGCCCCCCGCGAGCAGGAAGTACGAGCTGCGCCAGGTGTCGACCACCTCGGCTGCGCGCGCGGTGACGGACGTGGACAGCACGGTGACGTCGGCCTCGGTGTGTGCCGCGTGCGCCCGGTCCATGCGGCGGACGCGCACCGTCACCCGCTGGGCGCCGGAAGCGGGAATGACGCGAACGCGCAGCACGTCCTGGGCCTCGGCGCCGACGTCGGCCGAGCGGGGGACATCACCAGCCGGCGGCTCCGTTGCCTGGACGCCCTCCGCGGCCGTGGCCATCCCCGCTGACGCAAGCCTCGTCGTCCGCGTATCCACAGGGGCAGGGGCGACCACCGCGCCTTCCGCCAGCACGTCGACGTCACTGGCGCGCAAGGGCGCTTCGCCCGCCATCAACAGCCAGCCCCCCTCCACCGCGGGCAGGGCCGGCGGCGTGAGGGCCGCGGCCAGCGGCGAGTCGGGCGGAGGGTCCAGCGGAACGGTCGCATCGGTGCGGAGCGTCCCTCGCGTGGCCAGCACCCGCGCCTGCCGGACGCCAGGAGGGACTTCGACGGGCACGCGCGCCTGTCCCCGGGCGTTCGCCCGGACCGGACCGAAGCGGCGCTTCGCGACCTCCACCTCGACGTGCGCGCCCGCCGCCGTGGCGACATCGAGCTCCGTGAGGCCCACCAGCGGCAGCCGCACCACCGTCACCGGGGGCGGCGCGTCCGCGGCGGGAGCGTCCGTCCAGAAGAGCAGCACGGCCACCTGCGGATAACGCACCGCCGGAGGGCGCCACTCGAAGCGGCGGACAGCGCCACCCTCCACCACGCGGTTCGAGGCGAACGTGCCCGTGGACGCCGCGGCGTGGAGGGGACCCGTGCCGGCGGGGACCTGGACCTTCAGCGTCACCGGGACATCGGCGCCGAGCACGATGCGCTCGGGCGACCAGGACACGGTGACGTCAGGCGCACCCGCCATCCCCGCCACCGGCATGGCGAGGACCATCAGGAGGGGCAGCGCGCGCAGTGTCATCGTCCGTGCCCCTCCAAGATGGCGGTGCTCCCCCGGTCAGTCCTCCGACGCGGGGGGCGGCTCGGCGCCGTCCGCGGGCGCCGGCTCGGCGCTGTCACTGACGGGCTGGGGCTTGTCCGCGGGCCCGGTGACCTGCCGGCTGGGCGGGCTGAACACCGGCTTCTCCACCGGGCCACCACCCCGGCCGTGCACCAGCGTCTTGGTGTCGCCGCGGAAGGTGATGTCCACCTTGTCGCCGCGAACAGCCGAGACGAAGCCCGTGCCAAAGGTGGGATGCTGGATGACCTGATCCACCTTGTAGGTGTCCTTCGGGCTGTAGCGGGGCGCGTTGGCGACATCCTTGCCAGCGAGCTGCTCTTCGAAGGAGATGATGAGCTTCTCCGCCTTGGAGGCCGCGCTGGAGGACGCGCGCGGGGTGCGGGTGGTGCTGGACGACGGGCGATCCGTCGCGCCGGGCGCCGCGCGATAGACGTGGTCTCCGCCACACGTGTTGCAGCGCACCCGAGCAATCTTCGTTCCCACCATCGCCAGGATGGTGTGCGCGAGGGTGAGCTTGCATCGGGTACAAAGCGCATCCACCTCGCCGCCGACCTTATGAGTTGCCATGTTCGTTCGTCAGTTTCTCTGCCCGGCAGCGGACGGCGCCGGGCATGGGAGTAAAGGGGCGCGGAACATAACGGCATCGCTTCCAAGGGAGGAAGTGTCTTCGTCGCCTGCCTCTCCGGGCCTTGTGCCGGCCAGCGTGCCGCCATAAAGAGTAGCCCTGAACGAATGACGACGCAGACCCCCAGCAAGCCGGCACGCGAGCCCGGGCCCTTCACCCAGGCCGTCACGCGCTTTGGCCAGGGGCTCATCGACATCGTCAGCACCCTGGGCGGCATCATCACCATGGGGCTGGACGTGTTCCGCTGGAGCGTGCGGCGCCCCTTCCGGCTGGTCAACCTCTTCGCCCAGCTGGACTTCGTGGGCGTGGGGTCCATCTTCATCGTGTCGCTCACCGGCACGTTCACCGGCATGGTGTTCGCGCTGCAGACGTCCACCGCCTTCCAGCTCTTCGACGCGGAGAGCCTGGTGGGCCCCACGGTGGCCCTGACGCTCACCCGCGAGCTGGCGGCCGTGTTCTCCGCGCTGATGGTGACCATGCGCGCCGGCTCCGCCATGTGCACCGAGCTGGGCACCATGCGCGTCACCGAGCAGGTGGACGCGCTGGAGACCATGGCCGTCAACCCGGTGCAGTACCTGCTGGTCCCCCGGGTGCTGGCCGGCCTCTTCATGGTGCCGGCGCTCACCATGCTCTTCAACACCATGGGCATGGGCGGCGCCTACGTGGTGGCCGTGGGCGGCCTGGGCATCTCCCCCGGAACGTTCCTCTCCCGGACGCAGCAGTGGCTGGCGCCGGAGGACATCTTCCAGGGCCTGCTCAAGGGCGCCGTGTTCGGCCTGGCGGTGTCCCTCATCTGCTGCTTCAAGGGCTTCAACGCCTCGGGCGGCGCCAAGGGCGTGGGGCAGGCCACCACGGAGGCGATGGTGGCCAGCGCGCTGTCCATCTTCATCCTCGACTTCATCCTGGGCGTCCTCTTCTTCTGATGGCGCCCCCGGCCTCCAACGCTCCGGCGTCCGGCACGCCGATGATCCAGGTGGTCGACCTGCACAAGACGTTCGGCGACCACAAGGTGCTCACCGGCATCAACCTCACCGTGCCGGTCGGCAGCACCTGCGTCATCCTGGGCGGCTCCGGCTCCGGCAAGACGGTGCTGATGAAGCACATGATTGGCCTGCTCAAGCCGGACAAGGGGCAGGTCATCGTCGACGGGGAGGACATCGTCCCCATGGGCGTCGAGTCGCTCCAGCACGTGCGCAACAAGTTCGGCATGGTGTTCCAGGCCGCCGCGCTGTTCGACTCCATGACCGTCTTCGAGAACGTGGCCTTCCCGCTGCGGGAGCACACGAAGGACCCAGAGGACGTCATCCGCCAGAAGGTCCGCGCGCGGCTGGACCTGATGGGCCTGAAGAAGGACGTGGAGGACCGGTTCCCCGCGGACCTGTCCGGCGGCATGCGCAAGCGGGTGGGCCTGGCGCGGGCCATCGTCATGGACCCGAAGGTGGTGCTCTATGACGAGCCCACCACCGGCCTGGACCCGATCACCACGGATTACGTGGATGAGATGATCCTGGCCGCCCAGAAGGAGCTGGGCGTCACCAGCGTGGTCATCAGCCATGACATCTCCTCCGCCTTCAACGTGGCGGACCAGATCGCGTTCCTCTCCAAGGGCGTCATCGTGGCCAACGGCACGCCGGAGCAGCTCCGTGAGGCGGAGCACCCCGCGGTGAAGGTGTTCCTGGAGACCTGGTTCGGGAAGAATTGACAGGAGACGCGGGGCGGCGGGAGGGCGGCGGGCGCCAGGAAAATGTGGCACTCGGGATGCAAAACGTTAGAGTCGCGGCGGCCGGTCGCGCTCGGAGTCACATCAGGTGAAGAAGCTCGTCACGCCCTTCCGTGTGGGCCTGCTGGTCATCGCGGCGGGGGCTTTTTTCGTCACCTTCGTCCTGTTCGCTCGCAAGGGTGGTTTGAGCGACAGCGAATCCACGAAGGTGTGGGCCTATTTCCGGGATGCGTCCGGCCTCGCCGTGCGTGGGCGCGTGCAGATCGCCGGCATCCCGGTGGGCGAAATCGACGGCATCACGCTCGAGGGCACCCGGGCGAAGGTCTGGCTGAAGATCCGCGACGACGTGGACCTGCGCGAGGACGCCGTCGTCACCAAGCGCTCCGAGTCGCTGCTGGGTGACTACCTGCTGGACCTCAACCCCGGCACGGAGGGCGCGCCCAGCCTGGAGACGGGCGGGCAGATCCGCCGCGTCGTCGACACGCAGGGCATGGAGGCCGTCTTCGAGTCGCTGTCGCAGATCACCGCCGACATCCAGGAGGTGACGGGGGCGCTGCGGGAGGTGCTCGGCGGTGAGCGCGGCGCGGGGTCGCTCCAGCGCATCGTGGAGAACCTGGTGCGGCTGTCGGACTCCGTGGACGCCACCGTCCGCCGCAACGCGGACCGCCTGGACACCATCGTCGGCAACGTGGAGGCCATCTCCCAGGACGTGCGCGGCATCACCCAGGGGAACCAGGCGGAGATCACCCGCATCATCGACAACATCGAGTTCATCACCCGCGACGTGCGCCAGGTGCTGGGCAGCGTGAAGAACATCGTGGGCACGGGTGAGGGCGACGTGAAGGAGTCCGTCGCCAGCCTCAAGGAGACGCTCAGGAAGCTGGACGGCGCCCTGGGCAACATCGAGGAGATCACCCGCAAGGTGAAGGAAGGGGAGGGCGCCGCCGGCGTGCTGCTGGCCGACGAGGCCGTGGGCCGCGAGCTCCGCGAGACGGTGCAGGACGTGTCGCGCTTCGCCTCGCGCCTGACGGACCTCCAGGCGGAGATTGGCATCCAGAGCACCTACCTGGCCGCGCAGGGGAATTCGAAGAACGTCTTCTCCGTGCGGCTCATCCCCAAGCCGGACAAGTACTACCTGCTGGAGCTGGTGGACGACCCGCGCGGCAGCGTGACGACGGAGGTGTTGCAGACCAACCCCCCGTCCGAAGGCGACCCCGTCGTGCAGACGCGGAAGGTGACGAAGGAGAGCCTCAAGGTCAGCGCGCAGTTCGCCAAGCGCTGGTACTTCACCACCCTGCGCGTGGGCCTCATCGAGTCCACCGGCGGCGTGGGCGCCGACCTGCACTTCTTCAACGACGCGCTCCGGTTCCAGATGGACGCCTTCAACTTCGCGGACGACGAGCTGCGCTATCCCCGCCTGCGCGCCAGCCTGCGCGCCCAGCCCATTGACCACCTGTATTTGATCGCGGGCATGGACGACATGCTCAACGCCCAGCAGCGGGACCTGGCGACGCGGCGCCTGGTGGCGGGCCGCGACTTCTTCGTGGGCGGCGGCCTGTTCTTCACGGACGATGACCTGAAGGCCATCCTCACCTTGACAGGCATTCCAACGCCCTGAACCCGGCGCTCGGCGCTTGACGTCAAACGGGAAACGACGTACCCGGCATGGGCACGGGGCCCAGGGGAGCGCCGTGCCTGTTTTCACGGCATCTCCCCCCAGGAAGCTCGCATGTCCCTGCTCGTCGTCGGCTCCGTCGCCCTGGACTCAGTGGAAACCCCCTTCGGCCAGAAGGAGGACATCCTCGGGGGCTCGGCCACCTACTTCTCCACGTCGGCCTCGTTCTTCAGCCCCGCGCGCGTCGTGGCGGTGGTGGGCGAGGACTTCCCCGAAGGACACCTCAACTTCCTGCGGGGCCGGGGCATCGACCTGGAGGGCCTCACCCGGGAGACGGGCCGCACCTTCCGCTGGAAGGGCCGCTACGGCTACGAGCTGAACGAGGCGCAGACGCTGGACACCCAGCTCAACGTCTTCCAGGCCTTCTCCCCGAAGCTGCCGGAGTCCTACCGGGACACGCCCTACGTCTTCCTGGGCAACATCCACCCGGAGCTCCAGGCGCAGGTGCTGGACCAGGTGAAGGCGCCGAAGCTGGTGGCCGCCGACACCATGAACTTCTGGATCAAGGGCAGCCGGGATGCGCTGCTCAAGACGCTCTCCCGCGTCAACCTCCTGTTCGTCAACGACGCGGAGGCCCGGCAGCTGGCCGGCGAGCACAACGTGGTGAAGGCCGCTCGCGCCATCATGGCCATGGGCCCGCAGCGCGTGGTCATCAAGCGCGGTGAGTACGGCGCGCTCCTCTTCGAGGCCGAGCACATCTTCGCGTGCCCCGCCTTCCCCCTGGCGGAGGTCTTCGACCCCACCGGCGCGGGGGACACCTTCGCCGGCGGCTTCATGGGCGCCCTGGCCACCTCCAATGGCGTGTTGGATCAGGCGTTGCTGCGCCGCGCCATGGTGATGGGCAGCGTCATGGCCTCCTTCACGGTGGAGAAGTTCAGCCTGGAGCGCCTGCGCGAGGTGACGCGCTCGGAGATCCACGCCCGCTTCGCCGAGTTCCGGAAGCTGACCCACTTCGACGACCTGGGCCCCCTGGAGCGATGAGGCCGTGGGCAAGGGGAGGGCGCTCCACCACCCTTGAACTTGACTGCGGAATCAGGCCGTCCCTAGGCTGCGGATTCGGGTGACGGAAGAAGGTTCCGGGTTGAGCGAAAACCGAAAGTCCACACGCATTCCCACCCAGCTTCGGTGCTGGTGCGAGGGTGACAACGTCACGCTCTACGCGCGAATCTCGAATTTGAGCGAGGGAGGCCTGTTCCTCCGCACGAGCACGCCCCTGGCGCGAGGGGCGCGGACGGTGGTGAAGCTGTCTCCCGCGGGCCACCAGGACATCCAGGCCCAGGCCACGGTGGTGTGGCTCCGGGAGGCGGAGGAACGAGCGCTTCCCGCGGGCATGGGGTTGCGTTTCGAGTCCCTGGACAGCGATACCCTGGGACGGCTTCGCCAGATGATTTCGCAGCAGCAGCAGAACCAGGTGAAGGCCGGCTGGGCGGGTTGAGCCCACGCCACCGGACCGAGGCCCCGCATGCGTATCGCCGTCATCTCCGACATCCACTCCAACATCGAGGCGCTCACCGAGGTGCTCCGCGTCGCCGAGCACCAGAAGGTGGACCGGTTCGTCTCGCTGGGGGACATCGTCGGTTACGGGGCGTCGCCCAACCCGTGTTGTGAGCTGGTGCGCTCGGTGGCGGAGGTGACGCTCCTGGGCAACCACGACGCGGCGGTGGCGGGGCGGATGGACTACTCGTACTACTACGACGCCGCCCGGCACGCGCTGGACTGGTCCGCCAACGTCCTCACCGATGAGAACATGGCCTGGCTGCGCAGCCTCCCGTACACGTACCGGATTGGCGACGTGGGCTTCTGCCATGGGTCGCCCATCGACCCGAAGGCGTACGAGTACATCTTCGCGCTGGAGCAGGCCCGGGAGCTGACGCCCTACGTGGCGGAGCTGCCGGAGGTGACGTTCATTGGCCACAGCCACCTGTGCCGAGCCTTCGCCATTGGCAACGGCGAGGTGAACGACGTGGTGGCCCAGAAGTTCGGCATCCGCCGGGGCTACAAGTACATCATCTCCGTGGGCAGCGTGGGCCAGCCGCGCGACTACGACAACCGGGCGTGCTTCGTCATCTGCGACACGGACGCGCGCACGGTGGAGTACGTCCGCGTCGAGTACGACATCGAGACGTCGGCGCAGAAGATCTTCGACGCGGACCTGGCGCTGAACTTCGGCAAGCGCCTGTTCCTGGGCGTCTGAGGCGCGCTTCCGGGGCACAAAAGGCGGACAGGCGCGGGGAAATGACATAAACCCGTGGCGTGCGCACCCTGGTCCTCCGAGCGTCCCTCAGGCCCCTCGTGGGCGTCGTCTCCGCAGTGCTGCTCACGCTGGCGCCCGCCGGCTGCCGCCGCGAGCCTCCCGCCCCTTCCGCCGAGTACGAGGAGGCCGCCCGCCGCTTCCGCGAGCTGTACGCGCAGAAGCTGGATGACGCCTACCTGGATCCGCGGGTGGGTGAAATCGAGGCGCAGCTCCAGCGCGTCCCCGCGGACAGCCTGGACGCCGAGGGCGCCCGCGAGCTGCTCCAGCGCATCAAGGACGGACGGCAGCGGATGGCGACGGCCGCCAGCGAGCGGGACGAGGCCGTGGCCAGCGCCCGGGAGCTGCCGCCGGGCTCCTACACCGCGCCGTCCACCGAGGAGCCGGCGCGCCCCGCGGCTCCGGCGGAGGCACCGGACGCCGGGCCTCCGGACGCCGGCGCGGCGGGCGGGCCCCAGGCGGGCACGGCCGCGTCCGAGCTGGTGGCGGGCTTCCGGGGGTGCTTCCAGCGGGGCACCCCCATCGACGTGCAGGGCCGTGGCATGCGGGAGACCTGGCAGCTCGCCGACCGCACCGCCTGCCGCCTGGAGTACCCCCAGCATCAGGACGCCTTCCTCCTGATTGAAGCGGGGAAGGTCCTCACGCTGTTACCCAAGAGTGCCGTCCAGACTGTCCCTGTCACTCCCGACGGCGGTCCGGCACCCGCGACCGACGCCGGTCGCTAGCACCGATTCGCCGATATGAACGACCAGACTTTCATGAAGTTGATGCAGGTGTTGCCCAAGTCCGCGCTCTCCTCCGTGGTGGGGATGGCCACGCGCCTGCCCGTGCCCGCGCCGGTGCACCAGGCCGCGATGCGCGCCTTCGCCAAGGCCTACAACGTGGACATGGAGGAGGCCGAGCACTCCTTCGACCACTACCCGACCTTCGCCCAGTTCTTCACCCGGGGCCTGAAGCCCGGCCTGCGTCCGGTGGACGCGGGAGAGAAGGTGGTGGTGTCCCCGGTGGACGGCCGCGTGTCCCAGGTGGGCTATTCGGACCACGGGCGCTGCCTGCAGGCCAAGGGCATCGAGTACACGGTGGACGAGCTGCTGGGAGACGCCGAGGCCGCCAGGCCGTTTCACGGCGGCGCCTGGACGACCATCTACCTGTCGCCGCGCGACTACCACCGCATCCACGCGCCGCTGGGCGGCACGATTACGGGCTACGCGTACATCCCCGGCGAGTTCTGGCCGGTGAACCCCGCGTCGGTGAAGAACAAGCAGTCCCTGTTCTGCGTCAACGAGCGGCTGGTGACGTACCTGGACACCGTGGCGGGCAAGTGCGCCGTGGTGAAGGTGGGCGCCACCTGCGTGTCGCGCATCAAGGCGGCCTACGACGAGGTGACGACGCACACCGGGCAGCCCGGCAAGGTGCACCGCTACGGCGCGGCCATGCCGGTGGAGAAGGGTGGGGAGCTGGGCCGCTTCGAGATGGGCTCCACCGTCATCCTCCTGTTCGAGCCCAAGCGCGTCACCTGGGATGAGAGCCTCCAGGAGGAGGCCGTGGTGCGGCTGGGCAAGCGAATCGGAGTCATCGCGTGAGCCAGAAGGTCGCGGGCGTCAAGGGCATGAACGATCTCCTCCCCGGGGAGATTGAGATCTGGCAGCACGTGGAGGGGCTGGCCCGCGAGCTGTTCGGCCGCTTCGGCTACGGTGAGCTCCGCACGCCCATGGTGGAGGACACCGCCCTGTTCGTGCGCAGCGTGGGCGAGGAGACCGACATCGTCGGGAAGGAGATGTACACCTTCAACGACAAGGCGGACCGCAGCCTGTCCCTGCGCCCGGAGGGCACCGCGCCCGCGGCCCGCGCGTACATCGAGCACTCCGTCGCCAACCAGGAGCCGCTCACCCGCTGGTTCTACATGGGGCCCATGTTCCGCTACGAGCGGATGAAGACGGGCCGCTACCGCCAGTTCTATCAAATCGGCGCGGAGGCCTACGGCGCGAAGGAGGCCGCCCAGGACGTCGAGATGATGGACATGGTGATGCAGTTCCTGGAGCGGCTGGGGCTCAAGGACATCACGCTGAACATCAACTCGCTGGGGGACGAGGCCTGCCGGCCCACGTACCACACGAAGCTGGTGGAGTATCTCCAGGCCCACCGCGAGGAGCTGTGCGGGGACTGCCAGAAGCGCATGGAGAAGAACCCCCTGCGCGTCCTGGACTGCAAGAACGAGAAGTGCCAGGCCATCGCCGCGGCCGGCCCCAATGTGCTGGAGACCCTGTGCGAGCCCTGCCGCGCGCACTTCGACGACGTGCAGCGGAAGCTGACGGCGCTGGGCGTCCGGCACGTCGTGAATCCGCGAATGGTGCGGGGGTTGGACTACTACACGCGCACCGTCTTCGAATTCGTCGCCTCGCATCCCGCGCTGGGCACCGCCAGCACCGTGGGCGGCGGTGGCCGCTATGACAAGCTGGTGAAGAGCCTGGGCGGGCCGGACGCGCCGGCGGTGGGCTTCGCCTGTGGTCTGGACCGGCTGGTGCTGCTCCTGAAGGAGAGCGGCCAGCAGTTCGCTGCCCGCCCGGACATCTTCGTCGCGGTGGCGGACGCGGGCTCGCACGACGCCGCCCTGGTGCTGGCCAGCCGCCTGCGCCGCGAGGGCCTGCGCGTGGAGTTCGATACCCGCGGAGGCAGCCTCAAGAGCCAGATGAAGCGCGCGGACAAGCGCAGCGCGGACTTCACCCTGGTGCTGGGCGAGGCCGAGCGCACCAGTGGCCAGGCGAAGCTGAAGCCCATGGCCGGCGGGGAGCCCATCCCCGTCGCGCTCGACGAGGTCGCCAGGGTGGTGCGGGAGCGGAAGGCTGTCCCTGCCTAGGCCTCTGTGGGGTTCAGAACAGTATTCCAGGCGGTTCTTGCCAAGTCTGAGAAACTGAGGCAGGCGCGTAACCCCTGATAAACGCTGGGTTATCGGGGCGGTGGGAACTCGCGGGCACGGGTCGGGTCGGTTAGACTGGACTGCGATGCCGCGCGACACTTCCACCCACGTTGTGCCTCCGGCCCTGAGCTGGGTCCCCGTCCACGGGGACAGCATGTGGCCGTCGCTGCGCTCGGGCGACCATGCCGGCGTGGAGCCGCTGGAGGGGGCGCCGCGGCCTGGTGACGTCCTGCTGGCGCGCTTCGATCATGCGCTGGTGCTGCACCGGCTGCGGCGGTGGGAGGCCGAGGCGGTGGCGCTGCGTGGCGACAACTCACCCCAGGAGGATCCTCCGCTGGCGCCGTCACGGGTGCTGGGGCGGGTGCGCCGCGTGCGCCGGGGCGGCGTCGTCCTGGAGACGGGGTGGGAT
>NZ_JAAIYB010000151.1 GCF_010894475.1 Myxococcus vastator | reverse complement strand
GTTCAGGAGGGAATCAGCAATCCGCCACGGGGGGAGGGGCGCCAGGCCGGAACCGGTGCCCCTGAAGGCGCGCGAAAAAGCCGAGCAACTCCAAGGGGTTGGAGCTGGATTTCAAGCCCACGGCGCTGCCAGGGATGTCACGGAGAAGTGGCATGCTGATTGCTCGATTCGCGCGTCACATCAGACCACTGATGAACGTTTCCAGCCCTCCGGCGGGACTGGAACGGAAGCTCCGCAGCACCGAGAAGCCACGAGGCGACACCCACAATGCGACCGTCCTCCTACAACCAGCGCACTCTCTCGAAGATCGCCTCCCTGCAGGGCGTGGGACTCCACTCGGGTGCCCGGGTGACGCTCACCCTGCGCCCGGCGCCCCCGGGGCATGGCATCGTCTTCGTGCGCACGGACCTCGCCCGCCCGGTGAGCATCCCCGCGCTGGCGGAGTACGTGGTGGACACCTCGCTGGCCACGACGCTGGGCCGTGACGGGGTCCGCGTGGGCACGGTGGAGCACCTGATGGCGGCGCTGGCCGGCATGGGCATCGACAACCTCCGGGTGGAGCTGGACGGTCCGGAAGTCCCCATCATGGACGGCAGCGCGGCGCCCTTCGCGGCGCTCATCCAGAGCGCGGGTGTGCGGGAGCAGGAGGCGCCCAAGGAGCTGCTGGTCATCCGCAAGGCGGTGTCGGTTGTGGACGGCGACAAGCAGGCCTCGCTCACGCCGGCCCGGCACTTCCGCATCAGCTGCACCATCGACTTCGAGCACCCCGTCATCCAGGGCCAGTCCTTCGACCTGGACTTCGGCGACCGGGACTTCGCGCGTGAGATTTCCCGCGCGCGCACCTTCGGCTTCCTGCGGGACGTGGAGAAGCTGAAGCAGCTGGGCCTGGCTCGGGGCGGTTCGCTGGAGAACGCCATCGTCGTGGACGAGGTCTCCATCCTCAACCCGGACGGGCTGCGCTTCCCGGACGAGTTCGTTCGTCACAAGATTCTGGACGCCATCGGCGACGTGTCGCTGTTCGGCCGGCCCGTCGTCGGCCACATGACGGCGTACAAGACGGGCCACGCGCTCAACCACAAGCTGGTGCGCAAGGTGATGGCCGACCCGAGCTGCTACGAAATCGTCCCCGCCCGCCGCCGCGAGCTGGAGGGCATGGGATTGGGCTTCTCCGGACTGGCCGGCGCGCTGGACTTCGAGCCGCTGGTCGCCTGACGTCATTAACTTGCAGGTCCGGGAAGGCTCGGCTAAGTGGGCGGGCTATGCTCAACCGTCCCACCCGCGTCATCCTCGCCGCGCTCCTGGCGGCCACCTTCACCGCCGGCTGTAACAAGGAGAAGGCGCCGGCCACCGCTCCCGCGGCGCCGCAGGCCGCGGGCGAGCCCGCGCCCGACACTGTCGTCGCGACGTTCGGCGACGGGCAGAAGATCACCTACAAGGAGCTCAACGAGCGCCTCCAGGAGCCGCTGGCCAACCTGGAGAAGCAGAAGTCGCAGCTCCTGAAGCGTGGCCTGGACGGCATGGTGACGGAGAAGCTCGTGGATGCCGAGGCCAAGAAGCGCGGCATCTCCCAAGAGGCGTACCTGAAGGCGGAGATCGACGACAAGGTCCCCGCGCCCACCGACGAGCGCATCAAGGAAGTCTACGACGGCGCCGCCGGTCAGCTGCCCGAGGGCTCCACCTTCGAGCAGATGAAGCCGCAGATCGTGGAGTTCCTGACGCAGCAGCCGAAGCAGGAGCGCGCGCAGGCCCTCTTCGAGGAGCTGCGCAAGTCCGCCAACGTCAAGGTGACGCTGCCGGAGCCGCCGAAGGCCCCCGTCGTCCGCAAGCAGGTGGCCGCCACGGGCGCCGCCAAGGGTGGCCCGGAGGGCGCGCCCGTCACCATCGTCGAGTTCAGCGACTTCCAGTGCCCGTTCTGCAGCCGCGCCAACCCGGCGCTGGCGCAGGTGCAGCAGGAGTACGGCGACAAGGTCCGCATCGTGTTCCGCCACTTCCCGCTCGACTTCCACAAGGAGGCGCCGAAGGCCTCCGAGGCCTCGCTGTGCGCGCAGGACCAGGGCAAGTTCTGGGAGATGCACGACCACCTCTTCGCCAACCAGCAGGCGCTGAGCGTGGACGCGCTGAAGAAGCACGCCGCCGACCTGAAGCTGGACACGGAGAAGTTCAACGCGTGCCTGGACTCGGGTGAGAAGGGCGCCATCGTCCAGAAGGACCTGGCCGAGGGCAAGCAGGCGGGCGTGTCCGGCACCCCGGCCTTCTTCATCAACGGCATCCTGCTGTCCGGCGCGCAGCCCTTCGATGAGTTCAAGAGCATCATCGACGCGGAGCTGAACGCGCCGAAGAAGTAGTCCCCGGCAGTCGGAGAGGTGGGCAGTGGCGACACGACCCAAAGCCACGCCCCGCCTCGCGGGTGATGCGGCATCGCTCGACCTGGAGCGGCCGCTCGCCCAGGGGTTGTCCCCCGCCCGTCCCCTCCAGGCCTGGTTCCACGGGCCGGAGGGGATGGTCCTCCTCCAGGAGCCGCCCGGCTTCGCTGGCTTCCTCGCCGGCAGCCTGCGCACCCTGTCGGTGGAGGAGGTCTTCGCCCACGTCCTGTCCGGCATCCGCAGCGGCTTGCTCGCGGTGCAGCACGCCACGGGTCGCCGCACGGTGTCCTTCCGGGACGGACAGGTGGTGTTCGCCACCTCCACGGAGCGCTGGGAGCGGCTGGGCGCGGCGCTGCTCCGCCTGGGCCTGCTGACGCAGGCGCAGTTGACGCAGGCCCTGTCGCGCGTGACGCCGTCGCGCCGCATCGGCCAGGTGCTCACGTCGGAGGGGCTCGTCTCCGAGGCCAACCTGTACAGCGCCATGACGTACGTGGTGCGTGAGGTGGTGCTCAGCCTCTTCGAACTGGAGGACGGCGGCTTCGTCTTCGTCGAGGGCCCCGCGCCCATGGCGGACGTGGTGAAGCTGCCCGAGCGCACGCGGGACCTGGTCCTCACCGGAATCAAGCGGGCGGAGCTGGTGTCGCGCCTGCGCCGGCGCTTCCCGGACGACATGCGCGCGACGCTGGGCCCTGAAGGGCCACTGCCGGGTGAAGAGCGGTTGTTCGCCCGGCTGGCGGACGGGCTGCCACTGGCCGGCCTGCGCGCGTCCTACGAGGGCGGCCCGCACGCCTTCTACACGTGGCTGGAAGAGGCCGTGCGCGGCGGCAACGTGGCCGTCCACCCCGCGGCGCCGCCGCCGACGCAGGCGCCCGCCGTGGAGGGCATGGCCTGGGAGCTGCTGTCCGCCGAGGAGCGCTACAACCTGCTGTTGTCCCTGGTGCACCGGGCCCTGGGCGACGCCGGGGAGGACACGGACCTGCTGCGCGGCTTCCTGGACGCGCCGCCGCAGGGGCTGGAGGACGCGTACGCCGGGGTGACGCTGGCGGCGGACGGGCGCGTGGACGTGGCGCGGCTGAGGGCCAACCTCGCCTCGGGAGGCGAGGCGGTGGGCCGGGCCCTCACGTTGGAGGCCCTGGACGCCTTCGTGTCCTATGCGTTGTTTTCAGCGCGCAACGTCCTGCCCACGGAGGTGGCGGAGCGGCTGTCCAACACCTACCGCACGCTCCAGGGAGGGCTGGCCTAGGGGGCCGCCCGTGCCCACGTTCGCCGTCACGGCGTTTGGGGCGGGGAGCGGGCATGGGCGCGATGCGGAAGTGGGTGTGGGGACTCCTGGCGCTGACGACGGCCTGCAGTGGCGCTCGCCAGGCGGTGACACACGAGGGCACCGGCGGCTCCGGGCCCGCCCCGTCCGTGGAGGCCGCGAGCCAGGACAGCCGCTCGACGACGCGCCGCTACGTGGACGAAGATTTGGGCTTCGAAATCATCCGGCCCACGGCGGACTGGCAGCTGGACGAGACGAATGAGCGCACGCCGGAGGGGCTCGCCATTCCCGTCATCCTCCGCCACAACGTCTCCGGGGCGCAGGTGGTGTTGCAGGTGGCGCCCGCGGTGGCCTCGCCCACGCAGTTCGCGGAGCGGCTCACCGAGGGGCTCCGTCAGCACCCGGGCTTCACCACCACGGACCCGGCGCCCATCGCGCTGTCGGACACCGCGGTGGGCTTCGACTTCCAGGTGGGGGATGGCGTGCACGGCAAGGTGGCCGTGCGTGAAGGCATCCCCGGGCGCGTGTTGATGATGCTGGCCACCTGGCCGGCGCAGGCCGCGGCGGACGTGCCCCAGAGCGTGGATGCGCTCATCCAGGGCGTCCGCCCGCTGGCGGGGCCGGCGACGGCGTGGAAGGTGCCCCAGCGCTGAGGGCGCCCCTTCCTCCGGGACGCCCTCTGGCGGGAAGGCCGCGCTACTTCGCGCGCTTCCGGGCCGGCTTGGCCTTGCTGGCCTTGGGCGCGGGCGCCGCTTCGACGGGCGCGGTGTCCTGCGTCCGCGCGCGCAGGCGGACGTACTCCACCAGGGTGCGCACGCCCACGCCGGTGCCGCCCTTGCTCAGGTAGCCGCGCTCCTTGGGGCTGCTGGACGGGCCGGCGATGTCCAGGTGCACCCACGGCGTGTCGGCCACGAACTCACGGAGGAAGATGGCGGCGTTGATGGCGCCGGCCCAGCGCTCGCCGGAGTTCTTCATGTCGGCGACCTCGGAGCGCAGGGCGTCCTTCTGCATGTCGCTGATGGGCATGCGCCACATCTCCTCGCCCGCGGTGCGCGCGGCCTGGAGCACCTGCGCCACCGTCTCCTCGTGGTCGCCGAAGGCGCCGACGATGTAGTTGCCCAGCGCGACGACGCAGGCGCCCGTGAGCGTGGCCAGGTCGATGATGGCGGCCGGCTGGTGCTCGGTGGCCCACGTCAGGATGTCGCCCAGCACCAGGCGGCCCTCCGCGTCCGTGTTGGTGACCTCCACCGTCTTGCCCAGGCGCGAGGTGAGGATGTCACCCGGCTTGTAGGCGTTGCCGGCCGGCATGTTCTCGCACGCGCCGATGAAGGCGTGCACGGGGAAGGGCGGCTTGAGCGCGGCGATGACCTTCATGGCGCCCAGCACCGCGGCCGAGCCCGCCATGTCCGTCTTCATGTCCACCATGCCGTCCGTCGGCTTGAGCGACAGGCCGCCCGAGTCGAAGGTGATGGCCTTGCCCACCAGCGCCAGCGGCGGCTGTCGGGCGTCGCGCGCGTTCTTGGGCGTGTACGTCAGGTGGATGAGGCGAGGCTCCTCGGTGCTCCCCGCGGTGACGCCGAGGAACATGCCCATGTCGAGCTTCTCGATGTCGCGGCGGTTGCCGATGGTGACCTTCAGCCCGCCTTCCTTCGCGGCCTGACGCGCGGCCTCAGCCAGCACCGTGGGCGTCACCGCGTTGGGCGGCTCGTTGACGAGGTCGCGGGCCCAGTTGGTCGCCTCCGCGATGCGCTGTGCCAGCGTCAGCGCGTCATCCAGCTCGCGCGTGCGCTCCGTGCCCTCGGGGAGCACCAGGGACACCTTGCCCAGCTTCGCGGCGCCCTTCTTCTCCTCGCGCGCGGAGGACTTGTACTTGTCGAAGCGGTAGACGCCCAGCGCCACGCCTTCCACCACGGCGCGCACCGCGTCCTGCGCGGACTCGGTGGCCGGCAGGGCGAACGCCACCGAGGTGACCTTGAGCCGCTGCGCTGTCTTCGCGGCGCGGCCGGCGGCCAGCCGCAGCACCTCTGGATGGAAGCGGGCGCGGTTTCCCAGGCCCAGCAGCAGCACGCGCTCGGACGACGTGCGCCCCAGGGTGTGCATCACCAGGCTCTGGTCCGCGCGTGCCTTGAAGCCTTCCTGGGTGGCGGCGCCGCGCAGGCGTCCCTCCAGGGCGCCATCCGCCGAGGAGAGGGAGGACGGGGCGCTGTCTCCCAGCTCACCCTCGAAGAGGGGAATGACGAGCAGGTCGCCGCTCGTCCGCGTGGCATCGCCGGAGACGAAGCTGAAGTTCATGGGCCGTGAAACTCCTGAACGGTGGAAAGGCTTGGGCTTGTGTAGAGGGCGCGGACTGTAACGCCCGCCTTGTTACGCGCAAAGCGTTGGATTTCATTCGAGCATTGCATTGCTTCGTTGCACTGGGTAGCAGTGTGGGGAATGCCCACGCTGCTGATGCATCTGACCGCCATTGAACGGATGGCCGCCAACCCGGGTGAGCTGCCGGCGGATTGGGTGCGTGCGTTGTCGGAGGACCTGCCGTATGCGCGCTTCGGCGCGGCGCTGCCAGACCTCCCGCTGTGCGAAGGTCTCCGCGGGGGGCTCGCCGCCTTCCTGCCCGAACGGGAGCTGCCGCACTTCGCGCGGCTGTACCACGAGCGCGCTCCCGTGGGCTTCGGGCTGAAGATGGCGGAGCTGGTGGCCTCCGGCGCGCTGGTGGGCACCGAGCCGGGCCTCGCGGTGCTCGCGGGCTACTTCACGCACCTGTGCGTGGACCGCCGGCTGTATCCGGTGGTGGACAGGCTGGTGGTGCGACACCGCCGCCGGGGTGAGCGCGCCCTGGACGCGCACCGCGACATCGAATGGGCGCAGACGCTCTTCTACCTGCGCGAGCTGCACGGCATGGAGCTGCTCGGCACGCCGCGGCTGCGGGAGAAGTGTCAGGTGGTGAAGAGCCCGGGCTTCCCGTGGCGGGGCATTGGCGGCGGGCTCTACGAGCTGGTTCGTTTGTCCTCACAGGAACGCGTGGGCCAGGCACCTGGCAAGTCGGAGGTGGATGGCTGGGTGCGCGGCCTGTACGTCTCCGGTCTCTTCCTTTCAAGCCCCATGGGCCGGGCGCGCGCGTTGCCGGCCTATGCGCGGCTGTCGTTCCAGGAGCTGTACCGCAACGACACCTTCGACTTCGCCGCGGAGGTGGAAGGCGCGCTGGAGACGGCGCGTGGCGTGCTGCGTCGGTTGCACGGCTACATGGCGAGGGGCACCTTCACGCCCCGTACGCGCGCCCGCTTCCTGGAGGCCTTCCCCGAAGGGACGCTGGGCGCACGGGCGGCGTGACACCCGCGGAGCAGGCGTCCTGGCGAGCCCGGCGTGCGCGGGGAATGGCGCTGTCCGAAGCGCGAGGCCGCTCCTATCCTCGAAGAGGAATGACGGTCCTACTCCTCATCGCGGTGGGCGCGCTCGCGGGTACCCTGGGTGCGATGCTCGGCATCGGAGGCGGAATCGTCCTGGTGCCCGCGCTGGTGCTGGGGTTCGACATTCCGTTGGAGCAGGCCATCCCCGCGAGCCTCATGTGCGTGGTGGCCAGCTCGTGCTCCGCCGCCGCGGGCTATGTGCACAAACACCTGAGTGACATCCGCCTGGGGCTGTCGCTGGAGCTGGCGACGGTGATGGGCGCCATCGCTGGCGGCATGGTGGCGGCCATGGTGGCGCCGGCGATGGTGGCGGTGGTGTTCGGGCTCTTCACGCTCTACGTGGCGCTGCAGATGTTGCTGCTGCGCTCGCCGCATCAAGAGCCCGCCGCGCTGGACGACTACGCGCCCACCAACTACCCGCTGGGCATCTCCGGCTCCTTCGTGGCCGGTGGCCTGTCCTCGCTGTTGGGGGTGGGCGGAGGACCGCTCAAGGTGCCGCTGATGGCGTACGGCATGCACGTGCCGTTCAAGGTGGCCAGCGCGACGAGCAACCTGATGATTGGCGTCACGGGCGCCGCGAGCGTTGCCGCGTACGCGCTGAGGGGCCATCTGAAACTGGCGCTGGTGTCGCCGCTGGTGGTGGGGGTCCTGGGAGGCGCATATGTGGGCAGCCGGCTGATGCCGAGGGTGCCCACGGCGGTGCTCAAGCGTTTGTTCGCGGTGGTGTTGCTGGTGGTCGCGGGACAGATGCTGTGGAAGGGAGGGGAGGGATTGTGGCCGAGCATCCTGAAGTGAGTGAACCCGAGGACGCGCGAGCGGCACGCGCTTCCGTGTCCGCGGTGGCGGCGGAGCATCCCGCCGTTTCGCACAACGTGGCAGTCACGGGAGGGGCCGCGTCGCTGACGCAACCGGACGCGGGGGCGGCGGAGCAGGTGCGACATCATCACCGTGAGCGCGCGGTGGTGGGCGACCGGTGGATTGCGCGGGTGCTGCGCGTCGGCGCGGTGGTCAGCGGCGGGATGTTCGTCCTGTCGCTGGGGCTGGAGGCCATGCCCCAATCCGAGCGCGTGCACGTCGCCATCGACTTATTGCGAAAGGGCGCCGCGTCCCTGCTGTTGGTGACGCCCGTGGCGCGGCTCGCGGTGGCGGGCACGCTGCTGGGCCTGCGGGGGGAGTGGCGCTACATGGCGATGGCCGCGGGCGTGCTGGGGTTGCTCGCGGTCGCCGTGGGAGCTGGCATCCAAGCCTAGAGGCGCGCGCGTGTGACGGCGCTCTCCCCGGTGCCAGGGAAGAGCGCTCACACGCCGCGCGCGGTGAAGTGGGCCAGGATGTTCTGGACCTTGGCCACTTCGCCCGGCTGCCCCAGCTCCTGGTAGAGCGGAAGCAGCGTCTCGAACTGCGTGCGGGCCGCCGCGAAGTCCTGCTGGTAGTAGCAGGACAGGCCCAGGTCCCAGCGGGCGCGGGCCTCGTACGCGTGGTCGTGCAGCTCCTGGTACAGCTCCACCGCGCGGAGCAGGTGCGGGCGCGCACCCTCGTGGTTGCCGAGCAGCCCCTCGGACTCGCCCAGCAGCAGGTGGCCCAGCGCGAGCGCCTCCGGGTCCTCACCCTGCTCCAGCAGCGGCACGGCCTCCAGGAAGCGCTTGCGGGCGGGCTCGTATTCGCCCTTCTCCATGCGGATGTCGCCAATGTCGATGAGCAGCCGCGCCACCCGCTCCGTGTTGCGCGTCTGGCGCAGGAGGATGAGCGCCTCCTGGTACTTCTCCTCGGCGGCCTCCGGCTGGCCCAGCGAGCGCAGGGACTCGCCGATGCATGCGCGGGCCAGGGCCTCGCCCTCACGGTCCTTGGACTCGTTGAAGAGCATGGCGGCGCGGGCAATCTGTTCAATGGCGCCCCGGTGGTCCTCGAAGTTCGCCTTCACCACGCCCAGCCCCATCAGGGCCTGCGCCTGGCCGGGCTTGTACTTCGCCTCCAGGAACTTCTCGAGCGCCTCTTCGTAGAGCTGCCGGCTGGCGGCGTGGTCCTCCAATAGGCCGTGCAGCTCGGCCAGGGTCACCAGGCCCTGGCCCACCTCGGTGGGCGAGCCGGTGATGCGCAGCGGCGCCAGCGCGTTCTTCTGCTTCTGGATGGCGTCGAGGATGTGGGTGCGTTGGGTGTCTTCGGGCGGGTGGTGCATGGGGGGCCTCAGGCGTCGCCACCCTTGCGGCGGCGGGAGGTCTTGTCCAACGAATCGTCCTTCTCGCTCCCGTCAGTCCCGTTGGCGGCCACGGCCAGGGGCTGGGCGCCCGGGTGCCGGTCCTTCTCCACCTTTTCGGCCTTCTCGTGGACGAGGATGGGGGAGAAGAAGCAGTCCTTCTTCGTGTACTCGTCGAAGGCGAAGGCGAAGCGGTAGCTGGCCGCCGCGCGCTGGTTGCAGTCGGTGCGCTCGCAGAAGCGGCAGGAGATGCCGGACGGAATGGCGTCCTTGCGCAGGTCCGTCGTGGGCAGGCCGTAGGCCAGGTACTTGGCGTTCTCCGCGTGGGTGCCCAGGCCAATGGAGTACGCGGTGCCCTTGACGATGGAGCCCTCGATCGGCTGGAGCTGCACCTTGGCGAAGCAGAAGTAGGCGGTCCCGTCCGGCATGATGGAGTACTGCCGCGTCAGCTGGGACGGGTTGAGGAAGGCCAGGTGCACGGCCCACTTGGCGCAGCTTCCGCCGCCGCTGGCGAAGCGGATGCCGGTGCCGCTGTAGCGCTTGGAGATGTTGCCGGCGATGTCCGCGCGCAGGAAGTGGAACGGAATCCCGGGCCGCTTCGGGTCCGACAGGTTGCACAGGCGGTGGGCCACCGTCTCGTAGGTGGAGCCGAAGATGCTGGACAGGAGCTCCACGTCGTAGCGCGTGCGCTGCACCTCCTTGAAGAAGTCCCCGTAGGGCAGCATCAGCGCGCCGGCGAAGTAGTTGGCCAGGTTCACCTTGATGAGCCGCTGCGTCTCCCCGTGGCGCATGCGGCCCGCGTCCAGCACGCGCTCCATCAGCTTCTCGCGGTCCATCACCAGCAGGCCAATGGACGCGGCAATCTGGAACTTCAGCGGCTGCTCGGTGAGGAAGGGCGACAGCGTCAGCGTCCGCTCCTCCGGGTCCAACCGCCGCACCACGGACGAGCCGGAGGGGGACGGGTCGTCGAAGAGGACGCGGTAGCCGAAGCGCTCCTCCAGCAGCCGGATGAGCTGACCGCTGGTGAGCTGCCGCTCCAGGCGCACGTCGCGGCGCAGCGCGTCCGCCTGCTCCTCCAGCTCCGGGAAGTAGTTGCGGTGCTTCTCCAGGAAGTCGCTGACCTCGTCGAAGGGCGAGTAGTCGAAGCGCACGCCGGGCGCGGCGCCGTTGCCTGGTCCGCCCTGGGCGCGCGTGCGCTCCTCGACGTTGAGCTGCGCCAGCACGTTCTCCAGTTGCGTGCGGGTGTTCTTGTAGAGGTTGAAGAGCGCCGCCACCGTGCCCGCGAGCTTCGGCTCCGCGGAGAGGGACTGGAGCGACTCCGGGTCGATGTCGAGGCTCTTGAGGAGCGGCTCGTCCAGCAGCTTCGCGAGCGCTTCATCCACGCGGCCTTCGCCCAGCGTGGACATGAACTGCTCGGGGTCCTGGTCGAAGTAGCGCAGGGCCTTCCAGAGCAGGGGGAAGGGCATCACCCGCTTGCCCTTCTCGATGAGGTTCAGGTACGCCGGGGAAACGCCCAGGTCCTTGGCTGCGTCCGCCTGCTTGATGTTCCGTGCAAGGCGCAGTCCCCGAAGCTTCAGGCCCACGTTGGCGTTCAGTGCGTTGTCGTTCATGGCCGGATGCGTTGAGACCCCCCGGCGATCGCGAATGGCCGCGCGCGCCTCGGGCTCTTTACCCACTCTGCAAATCGATTTACCGATTTGCAATGATCGTTTTCATCCAGGATGACCCCTGTCGGGCCAGCGACGGGTCGGCTGGACCGCGGTCGGAGCGTGCGCCCTGGGTGCGTTCAACTTCATGAAATCACTGGCCTTTGAGGCGTGTAGGGAACCTGCCCCCTCCTCCGTTGCAGCGCCTTGTCAAACATTTACTGATGCGTTGCGGCATGGCTGGGGTCACGTTTCGGTAAACGCGAAAGCGTGGATTTACAGGGCTGCGAGGGGGGCCATGGGCGATCGGCGCCGGAGCACCCGGGACACATGGGTGCCCCCGAAGCCGAACGAGTTGCTCATGACGGCGTCCACCTGCTGCCGGGGAGCGATTCACCTCCGGCGCGTGATGGGCGAACCTTCGCCGCGTATGGAGGGTGGGCATGGATGGCCGCGAAGGGGGAGGCGGGCGCCGCCGCGCATTCGGGCCCGCGCCGCCGCCGTCATCCTGCTCGGCCTGTCGCTGCTGTCGTGTCAGGCGCCGCTGCGGCCCCATCCCCGGGAGGAGCCGGCGGCGCTGCGCTACAACCTCACCTATGTGCGTGAGCCCGAGCACGCGGTGGACGTGGAGGTGGTGCTGGTGCGGGGCACGCCGCGCGAGTTCCTCTTCAGCCAGCCGGGCGCCGTGACGACGGTGTCCGCGCACCAGGAGGATGGTGGCGTCCAGCAACTGCCCGTCCAGGAGGGCCGCGTCTTGCTGCCTCGGGGGACGCGCTTCTTGCGCTACCGCTACGCGCTGGACGCCTCCCTTCGCGAGCGCGGCCCCGACTTCTTCCAGGGCTCCGGGGACGGCGATGCGCGGCACGTCGCGGGCCGCGTGTACCTCATCCGGCCGCGGGTGGTGAAGCCGGGGCTGCGCGTGGAGCTGTCGGTGGTGGGCACCGACGCCTTGCTGCCGTGGCAGCCGGGAGAAAATGGCGTGTACCGGCTTCGCGGCGAGGACCTGGTGGACTCGGGCTTCCACGGCTTCGGAGGCCGCCGGTGCCAGGTGCGCCTGCCGGACGCGGTGCTGGACGTGGCCATCCTGGGACACTTCACGCACCTGCGCGACGAGGCGGTCTGCACCTGGCTGGGCAAGGCCGCCGAGGAGGTCCGCACCGTGCGGCGCGCCTTCCCGCATCCCCGCATCACCGTGCGGGTCATCCCCGCGCCCGGACACCGGGGGCCCAGCGTCTTCGGCATGGTGCGCTGGAGCTCGCCGCCCAGCATCTCCATCAGCGTGGGACAGGAGGCGCGGCCGGAGGACTTCGCGCGGGACTGGGTGGCCGTCCACGAGATGCTGCACCTGACCCATCCTGTCTTCGTGCCCCGCGTGTCCTGGCTGTCGGAGGGGCTGGCCACCTACTACACGGAGGTCGCGCGTGCGCGCTCCGGACGGCAGGACTCGCGGCGCGCCTGGGCGGAGCTGCTGGGCGGCTTCGCTCGGGGGCGCGAGGGCAATGACACGCGAACCATGCGGGAGGCCGTGTCTCAAGACAGCTTTTCGCTCGCTGTCTATTGGACGGGAGCGCTCTTCGCGTTGCATCTGGATGTGGAATTGCGCCGTATCACTGGAAACACGCAAGGGCTGGATGACGTGCTGGAGCTGCTCGCGACGCGCGGCGGTTCCTCGACCTTCGGGGCCTTCGGTTCCGCGGTGGATGCCGTCGCGGGACAGCCGCTGTTCAATGCTCTGCTGGAGCGGCACTTGCCGCGGCCCGCTTTTGCGGAGCAGGCCGGTCTGCTAGAAGCGCTGGGTGTCCAGGAAGGACCCAACGGCGTCTCGCTGGTACCCGCTCGAGACAGCCTGTTGCGTGATTCGGTGGTCGGTCGGCGCAGCCACGGCGAAACACCTTGAATGCACCCGCGACCTCCACACAGCACCCCCCACGCAGTACCGAAAGGAAGTCCCAGTCATGAACGTCAAGGCGCTTGCAGCGGTTGTCGGCACCCTGTCCCTGGCCGCGCTGGCCACGGGTTGTGCGACCAAGAAGTCGGCGGAGATGGAGCCCGCCACCGCCGAGGAGACCGGCGCGGAGAGCAGCGGTGCCACGGAGGCGCAGGAGGCGCAGGAGGCCGCTCCGGCCGCGACCGAGGAGAAGGGCGCCGAGGGCAGCTGTGGCGCCGGCTCGTGCGGCGCCGGCTCCTGCGGCGGCGAGAAGAAGGAGTAGTTCCGCCGGACCGAAGTCCCAGGGGGCCTGGTGAAACCCGGGCCTTCGTCGCCGGGCGGCTGCGCGGCTCCACCGCCGCCCGGGTTGTTTCCCACGCCTCGAGAGGGCTTCCGCCGTGGTGACGTACGCACAGCGACATGGGCTGAAGCCGCTGGGCGCGGGCATCGGGCTGCGCAGGAGCTTCTATGCGGAGCTGCCGCGCACCGGACGGACGCTCGACTGGGTGGAGCTCATCCCGGAGAACTTCCTGTCGCTGGGGGGGCGCTCGCAGCGCGCGCTGGATGCCTGCGCGGAGCGGTGGCCCGTGTTGCCCCACGGCGTGGGGTTGAACATCGGCGGTCCGGACGCGCTGGACGACGACTACGTCCGGGGACTGTCGGCGCTGGTGAAGCGGGTGGACGCGCCCTTCTTCTCCGACCACCTCTGCTTTTCGCGGCTGGACGGCGTGTACCTGCACGACTTGCTGCCGCTGCCGTTCAGCGAGGCCGCTGTCGACCACGTGGTGCCCCGCGTGCGCGAGGTGATGGACCGGGTGGGCCGTCCCTTCCTGCTGGAGAACCCCAGCTACTACGCGCGGATGCCCGGCGGCACGCTGCGGGAAGCGGACTTCCTCCGCCACGTCGTGGAGCAGGCGGACTGTGGGCTGCTGCTGGACGTGAACAACGTCTACGTCAACGCGCGCAACCATGGCTACGACGCGCGGGCCTTCGTGGACGCCCTGCCGCTGGAGCGCGTGGTGCAGATTCACCTGGCCGGCCACACGTGCTACCCGGACGTCATCGTCGACACGCACGGCGACCGCGTCTGCGACGACGTGTGGTCGCTCTACCGCTACGTGCTGGCGCGCACCGGCCCCGTGGCGACGCTCATCGAGTGGGACCAGGACATCCCCTCCCTGGACGCGGTGCTGGACGAGGCGGACGTGGCGCGGGCGGCGCTGCGGGAGGTCGCCGGACGATGAAGCCGTCCCTGCGCGACTTCTTCGACAGCATGGGGGACTACCTCGCCGCGCCCGGCCCGGAGTCCCTGGAGGCGCTGTACGCGAGGCACCCGGGGTGGGAGGCGCCGCGTGAGCGGGTGTCGCTCTACGGCGGCTTCGTGCTCGGCCATGTGCGCTCCGCGCTGGACAAGGTGTTTCCGCTGACGCGCCAGGCCCTGGGGCAGGACGCCTGGGACGGCCTGGGGGTGGCCTTCACGCGGACGCGGCCCGCGCGGCACCATGAGCTCAACCACCTGTGTGAGGGCTTCCCCGCGTTCCTCGCGGACGCGGCGGCCTCGCGGGGCGTGGCGCCCTTCGTGCCCGCACTGGCCCGCTTCGAGTGGACCGACTTCGCGGTGTTCGCGTCCCTGGCGCCTGTTCCCGAGCGCGTGGAGCGGCTGACGGCCAACCCCACCCTGGTGGTGTTGGAGCACGACTTCCACGTGTGTGCGTACGTGCGGGCTCGAGGCGCCGCGACGTCACCGGAGGCGGGCGCGGAGCTGGCGCTGCTGTGGCGCCACCCGGAGCAGTTGAAGACGCTCTACATGGCCGCCACGCCACCGGCGCTGCTGGTGCTGAAGATGGCGGTGGAAGGACTGGCCCTGGCGGACGTGGTGGCGGCCACGGGCATGGCGGAAGCCGACCTGCGAGCAACGGTGACGCGCTTCGGCCGTGACGGACTGGTGCTCCTCCCGGAGAACGGCGGCGGGCGTTGAAGGGCCCGCGCCGTCCGGGCGCTCAGTGCCAGGGGTACGTCACCAGGCCCCGCGCCGTGCCCACGTAGCGGGGGCCTCCTGGGGCCACGAGCAGGGCCCGCACGTCCGGGTCCGGCAAGCCCTCATCCGCTCCGAAGTGGGTGGCGATGTCGGCCGTCACGTCGTAGCGCACCAGCCCATTCTTCGTGCCGGCCCAGAGGATGTCCCGGGTGCGCGCGTCCACGGCCTGCCGTTCGAAGTGGAGCGTGCGAACCTCCTCGTCCCGCAGCCCCCAGGGCGCGTCGCGCAGCGCGGGAGCGGGCCGTCCCAGGGCGCTGAAGCCCTTCCTCGTGCCGGCGAACACCTGGCCCTCCGGCCCCACGGCCACGGACAGGACGTCGTCATCGGGAATGGCCGGCGGCGCGTGAAGCCGCACCGCGACTTCGGCGAGCCCGGGCTCGAAGGCTTCATCCGCCCAGATGGTGATTTCCGCCAGGCCGCCCGAGGTGGCCGCCCAGGCCGTCACGCGCTCCGGGCTGGAGTCCGGGGAGATGGCGAGCTGCCGCACGTCTCGTCCCTCCAGCAGGCGGCGGCCTCCCACGGTGCCGGTGCGTCCTCCCGCGGAGGGGTCGCTCGCGCGGGTGAGGACCAGTCCCCGGCGGGTGCCCAGCAGCAGCACGTCCGGGGTTTCCCATGCGGCCACCGCGGTCACCGCCGCGCCCGTGGCCCCCAGCATGGCGCCCGTGTGTCGTGTGCAGGTGCGCTGGACGCACCGGAGCACGCCGCCGCCGTCGGTGCCCACGAAGAGCACGTTGCCGCCTCCACCTTGGAACGCATGGAGCGACAGGGCCGGGGCGTCCACGTCCAGCACCGCCGTGGAGGCACGCTCCGCATACACCCGAGGTGAGGCCCCATCGGCGTAGCGAAGCCCGTCCGGGGTGAGCGCCAGGGCCACCACGGGGCGCTGCGCGCCCGGGACGTCCTCCATCAGCCGCGCACGTCCCAGCGGCAGCACCGTGAAGGACGCCGCCGCGCGGCTCACCGCGCCGTCCTGGGCGGTGGCGGTCAGCACCGTCGTGTGGCGACCGGCCAGGGGGAAGGCCAGGGTGGCGGTGGGCTGCGGCAGAATGACCGCCGAAAGGCTCCCCGCCAGGTTGTCCAGCCACGCCAGCTGCGCGATGTGGCCCTGGGGGGCCGCGGGCCTCGCGAAGCCGGTGAGGCGCACGGGCTGCCCCTCCAGGCAGGGGCCTCTGCCGCAATCCAGCCCGCCTTGCAGCACGCCCTCCACCCGCACGTCGGGCGCGCCATTCACGGTGACGGCCACGGTCGCCGCGCAGGCCAGTCCCCACGGGTCCGTCGCGGTGAGCGTCAGCACGTGGTGGCCGGGCGTGGACAGCCGGAGGGTGTGCGTGCTCGGCCCCTGGGCCAGGGCGCCGTCCCGCGAGGACACCCACGTGTAGCGCAGTCCCGTCCGTGCATCCTCCGCGTCCGACGCCGAACCCGTGAGCGCCCGCGGCACGCCCGCGTTCACCACCGCGTCCGGAAGCGGTGCCTGGATGGCGCAGCCCGTGGGCGGCGTGTTGACGATGGCGTGGACCGGCCGCTCCACGCAGCCGCGCAGCGCGGCGTCCTCGGGGTCCACGGCGCACGCGGACAACACCTGCGCGCCCGCCACGGACAGCACGGCGCTCACGGCTTCACCCGTGCCCAGGGGCGTGGGTGAAGCGCTGGTGCTCCAGAGGGGCTCCACCGGCTGCGCCGTCTCCGGGTCCACGCAGCGGGCCCGCAGCCGGCTGGGGACGTCCACGAGCAGGCGTGGATTCTCGGTCGTGGGGAACTCCAGCTCGCACCGGGGCGGGAGGTTGGTGACCAGCCGCACCCGCACGCTGTCCGAGGCGGTGTTGCCGAGCCCATCCACCACCCGCGCCATCACCGTGTAGACGCCGGGCGTGGTGAAGGCGTGCGTCAGGGCCGGGCCCTGGCCCAGCGGACGCCCCGTGGGCGCCAGGCTCCACTCCACCGCGCCGTCCAGGTTGCCCGCGCCGCCCTCGGCGTGGAAGTCCTGGGCGGTGGCCGCGAAGCGGACCGAGGCGCCGTGGGGTGGGGCCTCGCCTTGCTTCACGAAAATCTCCGCGGGCTCGGGCCGGAGGATGCGCACGCTGGGCGCGCGCGTGGCGCGGACGGTGACGCGCACGGCGGCGGTGGAGGAGACACCCGTGGCGGGGTCCACCGCCGTGCAGCGGAGGGTGTCCTCTCCGGCCACGGACAAGGTCGCCCGCACCACGTCGCCGGTGGGCAGCGGCCCGGACCGCGCGGACGTCCACCGCACCGCGCGCCCCTGGAGCCGCACGCCGCGCTCCGTCAGCGCCACGCACTCCAACTCCAGCACCTCGCCCAGGTTGAAGGTGCTGCCGGGGGTGGGACGCGCCACGGTGGCCCATGGGGCCCCCCGCGCGAGCACGTTCAGGTGGAGTGACGCGCTCGCGGCCAGTCCACCGGCATCCACCACCGAGGCGGTCAGCCGCTGCGCTCCCGGTTCGCGGAAGGTGAGGGTGGCCCGTGCGCCGCGGGCGAGCTGGCCTTCGACGGAGGAGACCCACAGCACGTTGGCGCCCAGCGCGGCGCCTTGCTCCACGTCCTCGACGGTGGCCACGAACTCCGCGGCCTGTCCCACGCGCACCGGGAGCAGGTCCAGGGTGGGGGGGACTTCGAGCC